>CP097899.1:747500-1117500 GCA_023639215.1 Candidatus Pristimantibacillus lignocellulolyticus | reverse complement strand
AGACGGAGCCGCAGCGAAAGCGAGTCTGAATAGGGCGAATAAGTACGTAGTCGTAGACCCGAAACCGTGTGATCTACCCCTGTCCAGGGTGAAGGTGCGGTAACACGCACTGGAGGCCCGAACCCACGCACGTTGAAAAGTGCGGGGATGAGGTGGGGGTAGCGGAGAAATTCCAATCGAACTCGGAGATAGCTGGTTCTCCCCGAAATAGCTTTAGGGCTAGCCTCGGATTAGAGTGTCGTGGAGGTAGAGCACTGATTGGGTGCGGGGCCCGCCAAGGGTTACCAAGTCTAGTCAAACTCCGAATGCCACAGACATGTTATCCGGGAGTCAGACAGTGAGTGCTAAGATCCATTGTCAAGAGGGAAACAGCCCAGATCATCAGCTAAGGTCCCCAAGTGTGTGTTAAGTGGGAAAGGATGTGGAGTTGCACAGACAACCAGGATGTTGGCTTAGAAGCAGCCACCATTTAAAGAGTGCGTAATAGCTCACTGGTCGAGTGACTCTGCGCCGAAAATGTAACGGGGCTAAACACACCACCGAAGCTATGGCATGTACCTTAATGGTACTTGGGTAGGGGAGCGTTGAATATAGGTTGAAGTCAGACCGTAAGGACTGGTGGACAGTATTCAAGTGAGAATGCCGGTATGAGTAACGAAAAGACAAGTGAGAATCTTGTCCGCCGTAAGCCTAAGGGTTCCTGAGGAAGGCTCGTCCTCTCAGGGTAAGTCGGGACCTAACGCGAGGCCGAAAGGCGTAGTGGAAGGACAACAGGTTGAAATTCCTGTACCACCGAAAACCGTTTGAGCAATGGGGTGACACAGAAGGGTAGTGACGCGGACTGATGGAATAGTCCGTCTAAGTAGTGAGGCTTGTCGATAGGAAAATCCGTCGGCTATAAGGCTGGGCTGCGATGGGGAGCGAAAATTATAGTAGCGAAGGTCATGAGCTCCGGCTGTCAAGAAAAGCCTCTAGTTAGGTATAGGTGCCCGTACCGCAAACCGACACAGGTAGGCGAGCAGAGCATGCTAAGGCGCGCGGAAGAACTCTCGTTAAGGAACTCGGCAAAATGACCCCGTAACTTAGGGAGAAGGGGTGCCCCGGTAGGGTTAATAGCCCGAGGGGGCCGCAGTGAAAAGGCCCAATCGACTGTTTAGCAAAAACACAGGTCTGTGCGAAGTCGTAAGACGAAGTATACGGGCTGACGCCTGCCCGGTGCTGGAAGGTTAAGGGGAGTGGTTAGGGGTAACCCGAAGCTATGAACCGAAGCCCCAGTAAACGGCGGCCGTAACTATAACGGTCCTAAGGTAGCGAAATTCCTTGTCAGGTAAATTCTGACCCGCACGAATGGCGTAACGAATTGGGCGCTGTCTCAACGAGAGATCCGGTGAAATTTTAATACCTGTGAAGATGCAGGTTACCCGCGACAAGACGGAAAGACCCCATGGAGCTTTACTGCAACTTGATATTGAACTTTGGTACGATCTGTACAGGATAGGTGGGAGCCTTTGAGTCATGAGCGCCAGCTTGTGAGGAGGCGACGTTGGGATACCACCCTGATCGTATCGGAGTTCTAACCTGCTACCCTGAATCGGGTAGAGGGACCGTGTCAGGTGGGCAGTTTGACTGGGGCGGTCGCCTCCTAAAGAGTAACGGAGGCGCCCAAAGGTTCCCTCAGAATGGTTGGAAATCATTCGAAGAGTGCAAAGGCAAAAGGGAGCTTGACTGCGAGACCTACAAGTCGAGCAGGGACGAAAGTCGGGCTTAGTGATCCGGTGGTACCGCATGGAAGGGCCATCGCTCAACGGATAAAAGCTACCCTGGGGATAACAGGCTTATCTCCCCCAAGAGTCCACATCGACGGGGAGGTTTGGCACCTCGATGTCGGCTCATCGCATCCTGGGGCTGAAGTAGGTCCCAAGGGTTGGGCTGTTCGCCCATTAAAGCGGTACGCGAGCTGGGTTCAGAACGTCGTGAGACAGTTCGGTCCCTATCTGTCGCGGGCGCAGGAAATTTGAGAAGAGCTGTCCTTAGTACGAGAGGACCGGGATGGACGTACCGCTGGTGTACCAGTTGTTTCGCCAGAAGCATAGCTGGGTAGCTAAGTACGGACGGGATAAACGCTGAAAGCATCTAAGCGTGAAGCCCCCTTCAAGATGAGATTTCCCAATTAGTAAGACCCCTTGAAGACGACGAGGTTGATAGGTTCGGGGTGTAAGTGTAGCAATACATGTAGCTGACGAATACTAATCGGTCGAGGGCTTATCCTAACCATCTTTTCAAGCGCAAGCAAGAAAAGTACATTAAAACAAGCATCACTTTGGAGTTTTACCTTTCATATCCAGTTTTCAAGGTGCAAAAACCTTGTAACTAAATTATGATTTTATCAAAAATTATAGTTGACAAGTTCATCACAATCCAGTAAGATGGACAAGTCTTAATTGTGGCGGTGTAGCTCAGCTGGCTAGAGCGTACGGTTCATACCCGTGAGGTCGGGGGTTCGATCCCCTTCGCCGCTACCACAAATGGAGGATTAGCTCAGCTGGGAGAGCATCTGCCTTACAAGCAGAGGGTCGGCGGTTCGATCCCGTCATCCTCCACCATATTTTCGCAGGGTGGAGCAGTTGGAAGCTCGTCGGGCTCATAACCCGAAGGTCACAGGTTCAAGTCCTGTCCCCGCAACCAATTTTTACTGGATAGAAGAGTTTTACTAATACGGAGCTGTGGTGTAGAGGCCTAACATGCCTGCCTGTCACGCAGGAGACCGCGAGTTCGAATCTCGTCAGCTCCGCCATTTTTTCTTCTATTAGGCTCAGTAGCTCAGTCGGTAGAGCAAAGGACTGAAAATCCTTGTGTCGGCGGTTCGATTCCGTCCTGAGCCACCATATTTTCAACCGTGGAGGATTAGTGAAGTGGCTAAACACGGCAGACTGTAAATCTGCTCTCTTCGAGTTCGGTGGTTCGAATCCATCATCCTCCACCACAACTTCTATTTTAATAGGAGCCATTAGCTCAGTTGGTAGAGCACCTGACTTTTAATCAGGGTGTCGAAGGTTCGAGTCCTTCATGGCTCACCAGTTATGAATCGAACAGAGAGGGAAACCTCTCTTTTTTTGATTTTTAAAAAAGTTGATCAATTGACATGAGATTGTGATTAGAGAGATAACAATAAGTAATTTCATACTGCAATAGCAAGGGTCGCTTTACAAGTAGTTTTCTAAATACTTGTAAAGCGACCCTTTTGTATAGACTATTTCTGCAAATAGTTAGTTAACTCTTGCACAACCTCTGAAAGTCTAGATTGTGTATCTACATCTATTGTAAATACATACTCACCAGATTCAAGTTGCTCACGAGTAATTGAAGAATCAGTAGCAAAAATACTCTTTGTATATTGGCGTGCTCCCATAGACGCTAGTACAGGTTTCAAGGAATAATCAATAGAAAGTAAATGTGCCATGGAACCAGCAATGAAGACGGGAGTAATAATCTTGCCCTCAAATCCTTTTTGCGGCAATAGGTCGATATATGCTTTTAATACACCTGTAAAAGAAGCTTTATATACAGGACTTGCAATAATTACAGCATCTGCTTGTTCGATTAGCTCATTAGCAGCGATAATATGTGGGCTATTAAAACGTGTATAGACTAGATCTTCTGGGGGTAAATCTACTACATTAACTGCAGCGGTTTGAAACCCAGCATCTGATAATGATTGACGAATATAATTAGTCATACCGATAAGGCGTGAGCTAGCGTTCGGACTGCCTGATAAAATAACAACCTTATGCATAATTGTACATTATCCTCCTAAAACTTTTTATTGCTTAATTAATATGCTTTCTACTACACAAAATAGCTTAGAAAGCTAATGACTATGCAAATAAAAGTATTTATATATGTGTGTATAAACTGCTATCAAGCGTATCACGAAGTAACGATAAGGGTCAAGAAACAAGAACACAGGTTAATTGTATTCCAAACCCATTAATATGGTACAATGACGGAAACTGCATCTATGGGAGAGTGTCAAGTATGAGCGTTATAGATATGACGAAACAATTAGAACAAATATTGAATTGTTCTGTTCTGCGCAGCAATAGAAGTTTGGAAGATATCGCTATATTTATGGGACCTTCGTACGAGAACGCTATTATAGAAAAGGGACAGTATATTGAAGGAAAACATGATTGTTGGTTAGTGATGGATTTGTTCGCAGATTATTGTGAAGTGATTGAATTTCAGCAGAAAGCGTTAAGTGCAACAGAAATGCAACTTATTGCGATTCTACTATTAAATAGAACGAGTGTAACACTCGATAACCAATATGCAGGTATGACGAAAATTGAGAAACAAGCAACAAAATTAGGTGAATGGCTACAAAGTCAAATGGATGTACATGCAACGAGATCAAATATACCAGAGCATCTTATTATGTCGAGTTCTCTCTATCATGAGATGATTCCGATTCTACTAATTGCTGATAGTTCCATGCAATCCCATAGTAGTTATGCTGAATTAGACAAGCTCCTTCGCTCCTTCCTATCTGAAGATGTGTTACTTATTCCATTGCCGCATGATGAATGGTTAATATGGGGACCAACTTCATTACTTAGAGATGATGATTCTTTCGATTCAGATCTTATGAACGAAGAGACAATGGAGGATAGTTTATCTAATATTGCTCATGGCCTACATGATATGCTAGCTAGCGAATGGATTGGCGAAAGTCAGCTTGCAATAACTTATCCTATAGTACCCGCTAAATCAATGGTTGAGACTGTAGGACAGTTAAGAGAGAGTATTCATATCGGACGTAAGTTTCATGTAGGAAACAACATACATTTGCCATGGCTACTTCAATTAGAAGTACTTCTACATGCAATACCTGAAGTTCATCGTCAGAAGTATTTAGAACAATCATTAAAACGTGCTGAACTTTTTGTAGAGCCAGAAATGTTAGCTACTTTAGAGACATTTTTCAATCTGGATTGTAATGTGAGTGAAACGGCAAAAAAATTATATATTCATCGAAACACGCTATTATATCGTTTAGATAAGTTGAAACAGGAGACGGGGCTTGATGTTAGATTGTTCCGAGATGCTGTATTAGTGAAGATAATTTTACTATTGTACAAAGTTACGAAAACACATTAAGTTTTTTGTAAAGTATGTGCATAGTCAACACACTACACTTAGGATAAGATAAGGACATAAGAAAATTTCACTTTAGGGGGAAATACACATGGCAGGCGTACGTTTAGAAGGAATTTATAAAAAGTATCCAGGAACTGAAAGAGCTTCCGTAACTGATGTTAATCTTGATATTAAAGACAAAGAATTCTTGGTACTAGTTGGTCCGTCTGGTTGCGGTAAATCAACAACTCTTCGTATGATCGCTGGTCTTGAAGAAATCTCTGAAGGTAAACTATTCATCGGCGACCGTTTGGTAAACGATGTAGCTCCAAAAGATCGTGACATTGCGATGGTATTCCAATCCTACGCATTGTATCCACATATGAACGTATACCAAAACATGGCTTTTGGTTTGAAACTACGTAAATTCAAAAAAGCTGATATCGACAAACGTGTTCGTGAAGCAGCTACTATTCTTGATATTGTACATTTGTTAGATCGTAAGCCAAAAGCTCTTTCTGGTGGTCAACGTCAACGTGTTGCACTTGGTCGTGCGATCGTTCGTGAGCCTCAAGTATTCCTTATGGATGAGCCACTTTCTAACTTGGATGCAAAACTTCGTGGACAAATGCGTGCGGAAATCTCTAAATTGACTAAACGTCTAGAGACTACAACAATTTATGTAACGCATGACCAAATCGAAGCAATGACAATGGGTGACCGTATCGTTGTAATGAAAGATGGTTTCATTCAACAAACAGCTTCTCCTGAAGAACTGTACAACAACCCAGTTAATATCTTTGTTGCTGGTTTCATCGGATCTCCATCCATGAACTTCATCCCTGGTACAATTGCAGAGCAAGGTGGCGAAGTTAAATTCAAAGCTAGTGGCGTAGATGTAGTTGTTCCTGAAGGTAAAGCAGCTGTTCTTCGTTCTAAAGGATTCATTGGTAAAGAAGTTGTTCTAGGTATTCGTCCAGAAGATCTTCATGAAGAGCCAGTATTCCTAGAAGCTTCACCAAAAACTATCGTTTCAGCTAACATCGAAGTTGCTGAAAACCTTGGTCATGAAATGTACCTATACCTTAACGGTATCGGCACTGACTCTGTAATCGCTCGTGTAGATGGTCGTTCTACACTACGTGATGGCGCTACAGTTAAACTTGCAATCGATATGAATAAAGTTCACATCTTTGATAAAGAAACTGAACTTAACATTTTCGAAAACTAATTTGTTACTAAGGCCTCACTGCAAACTATTGCGGTGGGGTTTTATTTATTGCAGGTAATTATATCCTTTTCGAAAAGAGCCCTAACATTGCGTTTAGGCTCTTTTTGCTATACCATTGAGACATGAGGTACAAAGGTTTATGGATAGTTATTGGAGGAGGAAATAAGTATGCCGAAGAAAGTAAAGGTAGCTGAACTCGTTAGACATTTCCAACTGGAAGTTCTATCAGGGGAAGATGGATTAAAACGCTTAATTACCGTAGATGATTTGTATAGACCTGGCTTAGAGATGGCAGGTTATTTTCACTATCACCCAATTGAGCGTATTCAAATATTAGGGCGTACTGAAATATCGTTTATAAGTATGCTTCCAAGTGAAGAAAGACGCGAACGTATGCGTAAAATTTGTTTGGAGGAAACACCTTGTATCCTTATTTCTCGTGGTTTGGAAGCACCAGATGAGCTTATTGAATTTTCGAATGAAACACAGATCCCTGTATTGCGTAGTAATATTGCAACTACGATATTATCTAGTCGCATTACAGATTTTCTAGAAAATAAACTAGCTCCAACAGCTACTATTCATGGTGTACTTGTTGATGTGTATGGTATAGGTATGCTAATTACTGGTGGTAGTGGGATTGGTAAAAGTGAAACTGCTCTAGAGTTAGTGAAACGTGGACATCGTCTAATTGCTGATGATGCAGTGGAAATTAGACAAACATCTGATGGCAAGTTAACAGGTACTGCACCTGAACTTATTCGTCATTTACTTGAAATTCGTGGACTAGGCATTATCAATGTGATGACGTTGTTCGGAGCAGGTGCTGTTCGTACGCAGAAACGAATTGGATTAGTTATTCGACTTGAAAATTGGCAACAAGACAAACAATATGACCGTTTAGGTCTTGATGAAGAAAAAACTCAAATTATTGAAACAAACGTACCGCTCGTCACGATTCCTGTAAGACCTGGACGTAACCTTGCAGTAATTATTGAAGTGGCAGCAATGAATTTCCGTTTGAAACGAATGGGTTATAATGCAGCATTACAATTTACGAACAAATTAACAGAGACAATCGCAGATGATATGGATGATTACGATTGAGAAACTAGTAATAGTGTAGCTGTAATAACAATTGAAAGGGTGAATTTAATTGGAGTTGGTGCTTAATCCAACCATGTTGGAAATTGGTCCATTAGTCATTCGTTGGTATGGTGTTATTCTTGCACTGGGTGCAGTAGTAGGTCTGCTATTAGCTATTCAAGAAGGTAAAAGATTTGGTATTAAGTCTGAATTTTTTATGGATTTATTATTAATCGGAGCTCCAACAGCGATTATTGCCGCAAGGATATACTATGTAGCATTTCAATGGGATCATTATAAAAACAATCTTGGCGATGTATTTAAAATATGGGAGGGCGGCATTGCGATTTATGGCGCAATAGCTGGCGCGCTTATATGTGGATATTTCTTCAGTAAAGCTAAAGGATATAGTTTCTGGCGAATTGCTGATATTTGTGCTCCCGGGTTATTAGTAGGTCAAATGATAGGACGCTGGGGTAACTTTGTTAATCAAGAGGCTTATGGTGGCCCTGTAGAGGAATCATTTCTAAGAGATACATTACATCTTCCGAATTTTATTGTTGAACAGATGTACATAATAAAAGATAGCACTTTTGTTCATCCAACATTTTTGTATGAATCACTTTGGAGTTTGTTAGGCTTGCTCCTATTATTCGTAATTCGTCGTCGTAGCTTCTTACGTGAAGGAGAATTAATCGCTACTTATATTGGTTGGTATTCTCTTGGTCGTTTCTTTATTGAAGCACTTCGTACAGATAGCCTTGGATTTACGGGACCAACATGGCTAGCTAACCTAATTAATGGATTATGGACGCCGATGGAAGCTGTATTCCAACAAGGTTATTTGTCTCCAGCTTACGGTAATATTCGTAGTTCGCAATTAATAGCTTTACTGCTAGTTCTAGGTGCGATTACTTTCATTGTTGTACGTCGTCTCAACATTAAAACAATCACTTATTATAATGATCCGCTTATTTCTACGAAGGCAGTAGCTGCTGTAGGGGGGGGGCAAGTAGTAGATAAAGATACAAAGAATTCACCAAAAAAATCATCTAAGAACAACACTGACAGTACAACTACTATCGTAGATTCTAAATCGGATTCACCAAAGAAATCAGATAACCAAGGTTCAGATTCTAAGGCGGAACAACATGCTGATGAAGGTGGTCATGCTGATACATCAGGTGGAGATAGTGGTGGCGGAGAGTAATCAACAATAATGAAAAGATTGAAGGATGACATAATATGAGAGCATACGATACAGTTCTATTCGATTTGGATGGTACTATACTAGATACGAATGAATTAATTATTAGATCTTTTATTGAAGCGCTAGATGGTTATGTTGATGCTGATTTTAATCGAGATCACATTATTCCTTCAATGGGTGCGCCGTTAATAGATCAGATGAAGCGTTTTTCTGGATTAGATGACGTAGCACATCTTGTTGATGCCTATCGTGAAGTTAATTTAAGGTTACATGATGAGTACGTTAAAGCATTTGATTATGTACTTGAAGTGTTGGAACGTCTACATACTGATGGTGTAAAGATAGGTGTTGTAACGACGAAAATGCGTTTAACTACCGATCGCGGATTAGCTTTTGTAGATATTGCGAAATATATGGATGCGGTTATTACGATTGATGACGTAGCCAACGCTAAACCTCATGCAGAGCCTGTTCAAAAGGCATTAGCACTACTAGGTGTAGGTCCGAAAAAAGCACTGATGGTAGGTGACAGTACAGTTGATATTTTATCGGGAATTAATGCAGGCGTTGATACTGTAGCTGTTGCATGGTCAATGAAGGGTGAGCAAGTGCTGAAAGAAGCGGGTGCGAAATACGTCATTCATGATATGCGTGATCTATATGTGATTGTAGGATTGGAGATTAACTAATTTGCGGAAAATTACTCGTTATCCAATAGAAGGACCTAATGCCCTGTGGCAGGTGTATTCTACAGTTAGTTATTGGAAAGCCATTCGTAACTTTATAGCCATTCAGATTGCACGCTACTGTCCCAATCTTTCAATGAAAAATTGGATATATCGGAGCGTTTTAGGTATGAAGGTGGGTCAACATACGGCATTCGCTTTAATGGTAATGGTTGATGTGTTTTTTCCTGAAAAAATTACAGTTGGCAATAATAGCATCATTGGATATAATACGACGATATTAACGCATGAATATCTTATTAAAGAGTACCGACTTGGCGAAGTACATATTGGCGCTAATGTTATGATTGGTGCCAATTGCACAATACTACCAGGAGTTACAATTGGTGATAACGCTGTAGTTGCTGCAGGTTCGCTTGTACATAAAGACGTCGCGCCGAATAGTTTTGTTGGTGGTAATCCAATGACCGTTATAACGGAACATAGGAATGAGTAATATCAATACCCTTATTGTTAATATCTGATCAACAGATATCGCGATAAGGGTATGTTTGTGTCCACTTGACTTTACATAATCTAGCATGCTAAAATAGCAAAAACCTTTATTTTGTTAGCATGCTAATACATTAACGCTTTAATATAATAAAGAACTGAGGAGAACGGATATGTCTAAGCCTAAAGTATTTGAAAAACCGATTGGTGTGAAAGATTATTTACCTAATGTTGTGAAAAAGCTACGTGCGGTTGAACATAAAGTACTTAATTGTATGGAAGGATGGGGCTATGAACAAATCATTACGCCTACGATGGAGTTTTATGATACTGTTGGCGTTGCTAGCTCAACATCAGATGAAAAGTTATTTAAGCTACTGAATAACCGAGGAACGACACTTGTGCTACGTTCTGATATGACTGCACCTATCGCAAGGGTTGTCTCTTCTTTATTGAAAGATAAGCCATTTCCGCTACGTCTATCATATCATTCTAATATATTCCGTACGATTGAAGAAGAAGCGGGTCGTGAAGCTGAATTTTTCCAGACTGGTCTAGAGCTTGTAGGAGACTCTTCGCCAGAGGCTGATGCGGAAGTTGTAGCACTTGCCATTGCTTCGTTGAAAGCAGCAGGAGTGGACAGATTCAAAATTGCGATTGGTCATGTTGGATTTTTGAACGGCATGCTTGAAGAGGCCTTGAAAGATCGTTTAGAGGATCAAGCCTCGTTGAAGGAAAAGTTATTGAATAGAGATTATGTGGCTTACAAAGCGCTGCTTAATCAGTTGCAATTGTCAGATTCAGTTCGCAAAGAACTTTCTGACCTTCTACGATTACGTGGTGGAGAAGAAATATGTGAACATGCTCTTACCGTAAGTAATAACAATACAGCGCGAGAAGCAATTCAGCATCTATGTGAGATTTGGTCAGTGCTTGAAGCATACGGAGTTTGTGAGCATGTCTTAATTGATCTTACAATGATTGGTGATTTCTCATATTATACAGGTATGACTTTTGAAGGTTATGCAGCAGACTTAGGTTTCCCAGTAGTAAGCGGTGGACGATATGATAATTTGTTATCACAATTCGGTAGACCTGCCCCTGCAACTGGTTTCGCCTTGAAAACAACTAGAGTGTTGGAATTGTTAGGGAATGATCAAGATGAACAACTACAAAAAACATTAATTATATATGATGAGCAAGGTCGCTTCGAAGCTCTACAACAGGCGCAAGTTTTAAGGGAAGCAGGAAATCATGTTATTACAAGTAAAGTAGCTGAGATACCTGCACAATTAGCGTCAGGTGGCGATACGTCATACCAAGGGGTAACGTATTCTACGGTGAAGACATTCGTAGGTAAAGGAGAGAAAGTGTAATGAACGGAAATAATGAAAACGTGCTAAGAGTAGCAATGCCCAAAGGTCGTATATATAAACAAGCATCACAACTTTTTCGCGATGCAGGATTACCTATTCCAACAGAATATGATGATACTCGTAAATTAATAATTGAACTTCCTGAAGCAAAGATGGAATTCATTATGGCCAAACCAGTAGATGTTCCGACTTATGTTGAATATGGCGTAACGGATATTGGTATTGTTGGGAAAGATGTATTGATGGAAGAAAGTAGAGATGTATACGAGTTACTTGATCTAGGTATTGCTAGATGTCGTATGAGTGTTATAGCACTGCCAGATTGGAAGCAACAGATTCACCCAAGAGTAGCGACGAAATATCCTAATGTTGCTTCAGCGTATTTCCGTGAGTTAGGTCAACAAGTAGAAGTAATTAAACTAAATGGATCTATTGAACTAGCGCCAATGATCGGTCTTGCTGATCGCATCGTTGATATGGTAGAAACAGGTCAAACGTTAAAAGAAAATGGTTTAGTAGAGCAAACAGAAATCTTCGAAATTACGAGCAGATTGATTGCGAATCGTGTAAGTTACAGAATGAAAAATGAACGGATTCAAAGCTTATGTGATCTGTTACAAGAGACTTTAGCCGCAAGAGTTTAACTTATCATTTAGTATGCAAACAGTATGATGGAAATGTTATATATAGTATGATTACAGTTAGAGTATTTACATATTGATAAGACTAACTGTGAGTGGGAAGGAAGCGTGATGTTATGAGTATGCGATTACTAAAGCCTGAACAATTTGGCTTAAAGCGAGAAGTTGAATATGGCACACCGGAGCAAAATGCCGCTGCAGAGAAAATTGTAGCTGATATTAAAGCTAATGGTGATGAAGCGCTATTGCAATATACTGAGCAACTTGATCGAGTGAAACTTACAGCAGATCAGTTAAGAGTTACTGATGAAGAAATTCAAGCTGCATATGCTCACGTTGAAGACGATTTTCTAATTGCAATTCGTGAAGCGGCTCACAATATCCGGAAATTCCATGAAAAACAACTACGTAATTCTTGGATGGATCTTTCACCGGATGGTACGATGCTAGGTCAAATTATGCGACCATTGAAACGTGTAGGGGTATATGTACCTGGTGGGAAAGCGGCATATCCTTCATCTGTATTAATGAATGTCATTCCAGCACAAGTAGCAGGTGTCCCTGAGATCGTAATGGTCACTCCACCATCGACGGGTGGTAAGCAAGGTATTGATCCTTATATTCTCGTAGCAGCTGCAGAAGCGGGTGTAAAGGAATTATATCGTGTTGGTGGTGCTCAAGCTATCGCTGCATTGGCATATGGTACTGAAAGTATTGCACCTGTCGATAAAATATGTGGCCCAGGTAATATATATGTTGCTTTGGCTAAACGTGCTGTATATGGCGTTGTTGATATTGATAGTATTGCTGGTCCTAGTGAGATTGTTGTATTAGCTGATGATACGGCTGATGCAGAATATATTGCTGCAGACCTACTTTCACAGGCTGAACATGATGAAATGGCTTCAGCTATTCTAGTTACGTCATCTGTTAAACTTGCAGAAGCTGTTATTGAAGAAGTTGATCGCCAACTTGAGACATTACCACGTCATGAAATAGCTCGAGCTTCTATTGATCAATATGGAGCTGTATTACTAACCGAAAGCATTGAAGAAGGAATTAAAGTAGTGAATCAACTTGCCCCTGAGCATCTTGAAATTATTACTGAAGATCCGATGAGTTTGTTAGCTTATATTGAAAACGCTGGAGCAATTTTCCTTGGACCATATAGTTCTGAACCGGTTGGAGATTACTTTGCTGGTCCGAATCATATTATCCCAACGAATGGAACTGCGCGTTTCTCATCTCCTGTTAATGTAGATGACTTCTTGAAGAAATCAAGCTTAATCTACTATAGTAAGCAGGCGTTAATGAGCAATGGAGACAAAATTATGACTCTTGCTCGTCACGAAGGGCTAGAAGGACATGCTCGCGCGATAGAAATGCGTTTGAATAAAGAAAGACTATAACATATTTGCTAGCTTGTAGATGCGTGTGAAACGCGTTTATAAGCTAGCTTAACTTGGATTGGACTATTAATCCTAATTAGAGAAAACAAATAGAAAGAAGTTGAATATAAATGGCAAATCAATCTAATCGCGAAGCGTCTATTGTTCGCAAAACGAAAGAAACAGATATTAAATTAGCATTTAATGTGGATGGTCAAGGCGAATCAACGATTCAAACAGATGTTCCGTTCTTAAACCATATGCTCGATGCATTTACTAAGCATGGTCATTTCAATTTGAATGTTGATGCAAAAGGCGATATTGAAATCGATGATCATCATACTGTTGAAGATATCGGAATTGTACTTGGTCAAGCATTGCTTCAAGCACTTGGAGATAAATCAGGTATTAAACGTTGTGCAAGTGTCTTTGTTCCGATGGACGAAGCTCTAGCTCAAGTTATTGTAGATATTAGTAATCGTCCGCATTTTGAATATCGTGCCCAATATCCAGCTTCACACGTTGGAAGTTTTGCAACCGATCTTGTTCATGAGTTTCTATGGAAATTCGCATTGGAATCACGTATTACATTGCATGTTATCGTGCACTACGGTTCCAATACGCATCATATGATTGAAGCTGTATTCAAAGCGTTAGGTAGAGCGCTAGACGAGGCGACTAGTATTGATCCGAGGGTTCAAGGCGTACCATCCACAAAAGGCGTCCTTTAGTAGAGGTAGGTTCAAAACATCCGCTCGTGATCACGATGTAACGCGCTGTAGCGTAGTCGGCGGCGAATATGTCCCTCATCGAAAGCCTGCGTGTGCTCACGTACACAAAACGTACGCTGTGCTACTCGTTTCCGCTGTGGGTCATCTTCTTGGTGCTGACAAGCGAATGTTTTGAACCTTCATTGTAAAAGCGGTGGGTTTCAAACAGCGGACGTTGATAACGCTGAGAATGCTAACGTAGCTTAGTCGACATCGAATATGAAGTGAATTTTAGAAGTCCGGTACGCATGTACCAAGTACGTACATTTACGTTTCCTCCTTCTTAAAATTGACTCCATCTACTCGGTTCTGAACGCCCACTTTTTGAACTTTGATTTGAAGTTTCGAGCATTTGACCGCTGGTGTACACTTACGGTACACGTTGCTGGGTTTTGTTTCAATGCTTGTGTTCACTATGAATATGCTAACGGAGTTTAGTCTGAGTCAAATATGGAGCGAACACGCTCTACCTATATAGAAAGTGGGACTTTTTTATGATCGTAATTATTGATTATGGAATGGGTAATTTACACTCTGTAAGTAAGGCAGTTGAACGATTAGGTTATGAAGCGGTAGTAACTGGAGATGCAGAGATGATATTTGCTGCAGATGCTGTTATATTACCAGGCGTCGGTGCTTATGGCGATGCGATGCAACATTTAAGTGAGTCCGGACTAGATGATGTAACGAAGCAGTTTGCTGCTACAGGCAAACCTTTGCTAGGAATATGTCTAGGTATGCAATTGTTATTTGAACAGAGTGAGGAATATGGAATCCATAAAGGACTTGGCTTACTAGAAGGTGAGGTCATTCGCTTTAAGGGAGATTTCAAAATTCCACATATGGGATGGAATAAGCTTCAATTCCTTCAAGAGTCTCCATTATTTACTGATCTAACAGAAGGGCATGTATATTTTGTTCATTCCTATCATGCTTTGCCGAAGAATAAAGAAAATTTGCTAGCAACAGGAGATTACTACGGACCAGTAACCGCAATAGTAGGGAAAAACAATGTGTACGGTATGCAATTTCATCCAGAAAAAAGTGGTGAGCTAGGTATGCAATTACTACAAAATTTTCTAACATTAACAGGAAGTTCAAAAAGAGGGCTTTGATAACGATGACTGGCTTCGTAGTGGATTCGACATCGAATATGAAGCGAATTTTGGAAGTCCGGTACGCATGTACCAATAACGGACATTTACGTTTCCTCCTTCCTAAAATTAGCTCCATCTTCTCGATTCTGAAATCCCACTTTTTGAACCTCGATTATAAGTAGAATATTAACTCCACATAAAGTAAGGTCCATGCTTCCGATGCAACTTTTCATTGCAAGGAGTATTTTGAGAAGTACACAAAAGTTTTTAGGAGGGGTAACGATGCTTGCTAAAAGAATCATTCCTTGTCTGGACGTAAAGGATGGTCGTGTTGTAAAAGGCATTAATTTTGTTAATTTGCGTGATGCTGGAGATCCTGTTGAACTAGCTGCAACATACGATCAAGAGGGTGCTGACGAGTTAGTATTTCTTGATATTTCCGCTTCAGTAGAAGGCAGAGCTACGATGATAGAAGTTGTTCGCCGCACAGCAGGAGAAATTACGATTCCATTTACAGTTGGTGGTGGTATATCTAGCGTTGATGATATGACACGTATACTGCGCGCAGGAGCCGATAAAATCGGAATCAATACTGCGGCAGTCCTTACACCTGAACTTATTACTGAAGGTTCACGTCGTTTTGGGGCGCAATGTATCGTTGTTGCAATCGACGCTCGCTATAATGAAGAATGGCAAGACTGGGAAGTCTACACACATGGTGGACGCAAGCCGACTGGCATTCATGCAGTAGAATGGGCCCGCAAAGTGGAAGAACTTGGCGCAGGTGAAATACTGTTAACGAGTATGGATGCAGACGGTACGAAAGATGGATTCGATATTGGGTTAACTAAGGCTGTTGCAGCAACTGTTGGTATTCCTGTTATTGCATCAGGTGGAGCGGGTAAAGTTGAACATTTTGCTGAAGTGTTCAAAGAAGCAAATGCAGATGCTGGACTAGCAGCAACAATATTCCACTACAAGGAAATGACGATAGCTGAAGTGAAAGATGATCTGCGTACAAAAGGGGTAGAGGTACGATGAGTCTTAATGATATTAAATGGGATAGTAACGGGTTAGTACCTACGGTTGTCCAAGATGCTCAAAGTAAAGAAGTGCTAATGCTTGCTTATATGAATGAACAATCATTAACATTATCTCAAGAATCAGGCTACACTTGGTTTTGGAGCCGTTCTAGAAATGAGTTATGGAATAAAGGCGCAACTAGTGGACATAAGCAACGTATAGTAAGTATGTCTTATGATTGTGATGGAGACACTCTACTTGTAAAGGTTATTCAATCAGGTCCTGCATGTCACACTGGTAGCTATAGTTGCTTTACGAATGAGATTGAACTTGCACAGATGAGTGCGCAAGTTGCAATCGGCGAGCAAGACCGCTTCAGTATGCTTAGTGAACTTGAGCAAACTATTGCAAAGCGTCATGCAGAACGTCCAGCAGGATCATATACGACATATTTATTCGACAAAGGCGTCGACAAAATCTTGAAGAAAATTGGCGAAGAGAGTGCTGAAGTTATTATCGCAACGAAAAAAGATGATAATGATGAATTACGTTCTGAAGCTACCGATCTTATCTTCCATTTATCAGTGTTAATGCGCGAGCGCGGGCTATCTTGGGATGATATTATGAGTGAGCTAAAATCACGTGAAGGTAAGCAAACAACGAATAAAATGCGCTAGTTTAAAACTTTGTCGAAAAAAAGTAGTATTCTCTTTTTGAATTATTGACAAATCAATGTATAATAAGACAAGAAGTAAGCACATGTTTACATTTAATTTATATGGTTGAAACGCTCAGGAGGGTATCATGTTAAGCGACAAGGTGCGTATATTTTCGGGTTCATCCAATCCCGCTCTAGCTCAAAAGATTAGTGAACAACTCTGTGTACCGTTAGGGGCTATTAAAATTTCCCGTTTTAAGAGTGGTGAAATTTATGTCCACTATGAAGAGACAATTCGGAATTGTGATGTGTTCTTAGTACAATCTTTTTCTCATCCGATTAACGAGCACTTCGTAGAATTGCTAGTTATGATTGATGCAGCGAAGCGTGCTTCAGCGCGTACGATTAATATTATTATGCCGTACTATGGCTATGCTCGTCAGGAGAGAAAAGCAGCTCCGCGCGAACCGATCTCAGCTAAAATGTTAGCTGATGTATTAACAACTGTAGGAGCTACTCGTGTATTGTCAATTGACCTACATGCACCTGCAATTCAAGGTTTCTTCAATATTCCTGTTGATCACATGACGGCATTAGATCTTATTAGTTCTTATTTGAAAGATAAGAATATTAAGAACCCTGTTGTCGTATCGCCAGATGCTGGTCGTGCATCTACAGCAGAAAAGCTTGCGAACTATTTGGATACATCATTTGCTATTATGATTAAGAAGCGTACGGCTCATAACGAATCATCGATTACTCACGTTATCGGTGATGTTGCAGGTCAAACACCAATCATTATAGAGGATATGATTGATACTGGTACCACAATTGTTAATGTTGTGGAAAGTCTGAAAGAACATGGTGCTGAAGATGTGTACGTATGTGCGACACACCCGTTATTCTCAGGTAATGCGATTTCGAGATTAGATCACCCTAGTATCAAAGAAGTGATCGTAACGGATACTATTGCTTTACCAGAAAATACACCAGATCGGTTTAAAATTCTGACGGTGGCACCGTTATTAGCGGAAGCTACAAAAATTATTTTAGATGGTGGTTCAATTAGTACACTATTCAAAAATAATGGTGTCTAGTAACAGCGTTTCAAAAAAATGAGTTAAACATATAAACTGCGGATTGACGACTAGTCATCCGCGGTTTTTGTTTTCAAATTGTAATTTTCAAGAGCGACTATGTTATAATCGAATCATTACAGAATAAGGAGGTGCCTTGTAGATGAATAGAAACAAAAAGGTAGTAGGAGAAGATCGTAATATTATTTCGATACAAATGGATGCTAACTTTTTCTATGAGCGAGCACTACGCTCCTTGGATAGATTTCACTATGACAAGGCACTCAAATATTTTCAAAGAGCCGTCGATTATGAGCCAAGCAATCCTATTAACTACTGCAATATAGCCGGTGTGTTATCTGAAATAGGTAAATACGGTGAATCCAATCATATTTTACAAAAAGTAATTGATGAAATAGATCCGAATATGACAGAGTGTCATTTCTACATGGCGAATAATTTTGCGAATATGGAGTTCTTTGAAGATGCAGAACGAGAACTTATTCAATATTTGCAAGAAGACGAGGAAGGTCAATATTTAGAGGAAGCTGAAGAAATGATTGAATTTCTTGAGCTAGAACTTGAACGACCAACTTCAATCACTAAAGTAAAAGCAAGAGCAGGTGTATATGAACATATTCGTGCACGTGAACTACTGGAGAAGGGTCAGTATGCTGACGCCATTCAATTGCTTCAAACGATTACGAAAGAAAATCCTGACTTTCTTGCTGCGCGAAATAATCTAGCACTAGCTTATTATTATGTAGGCTTTAAGGTAGAAGGGAAACAAGCGATTGAAGAAGTGCTTGAAGAGGATCCTGGTAACTTGCATGCATTATGTAATTTGGCTTTGTTCTATCACTACGAAGGTGAGACGAACGCATTAAATTCCTTACTTCAAGCTTTGAAAAATGTAGATCCATTTTATCAGGAGCATACGTTCAAGATGGCAACTACAATGGGCATTTTGAAAGAACATCGTATTGCACTTCGTCACTTTGCTCGTTTGATTAAAGAAGGGGAAGCGAAGAAAGACCCTTGTGTATGTCACTTTGCGGCAGTAGCTTCATGTAATATTGGAAAATATGATGAAGCGAAAAAATATTGGGATATGTATAAGGTGATAGATGAGCAGTCATCCATACCGCAATATTTTTTAATATTACTCAATATGATGAAGACTGACCCATTAAAAGTATCTCTTTCATATAGCTTCTATGCTTCGGTTGAAGAACAGATGACTGTATGGGAGCAGCAAGCTCGTGAGCGTGGTGTAGCTATTGAACCGCAATTTATGAAGGCATTTTTCTATTGGGCACTGCAATACGGTGATTACAATGTGAAATTGAAAAGTATTCAAGCCATGGAACCTTATGCGGATGAACATATTACTGCGGCAATGAAACAGTTTCTATTATTACCAGATGAAGATGATTATTTGAAAAAAATTACAATGTTTTTTCTTCGTTCGATGGGCATTAATGAAGCATTTCAAGTTATGCTTAGTGGACAGAGAGTAAATGTTGAAGCAGAGCGCATACCTGCAATGCCACCAATGGAGCTAATCTATAACGATCTGATCTGGGAAGAAGTCGCTCAACTTGCTATTACAAAAACAGCAAAACAATATAATGTGATCGAGCAGCATGATATGATTACATTGTGGATTAATTTTTTGAGTAAAAGCTCCAGAACTGCTCCGAAGTTGAATAAGATTGAAGCTTGGGCTGCAGCCATTGAGTATCTAACTGCTAAAATGTACAATCGGCCAGTAACGTACCATGATGTCGCGCTCAGATATGGCACAAGTATTTCTACAGTTAGCAAACGTGTTAAACAGATTGATGAATTATGTGAAGTAAAAAGCAAGATGAAGTCAATTACGTCTTCTTGGTTTGTTACTTAGTAGATGTAGCTACAAACCTGACGTAAACGATGGTCATCGTAAAAATAGAAGTATTAGTACAAATGAAGAGACTATGCTATTGTGAGAAATTCCATTGGCAATAGTCTTTTGCTTTTTCTATTATGGTGATATCCTATGGCAATTTGAGATGCTTGACCATTGCGTTTACAACGCTTATAGTTGAAATTGAACTTTATATTATGAACGAGGTGGCTTTGTCATGTCTGAAAGAATTTATGTTGGCGTTGATGTTGGAGGTACGACTGTAAAGTTAGGAATTTGCGATTCAGAGGGTACATTATTACAAACATATGAAGGACCAACAGAGGTTAGTAAAGGACCGGATGCTATTCTTCATAATATTGCGAAATATGCTAAATTAATTGTAGAAGAATCTTCTTATGAATGGTCTCAAGTTGGCGGTGTTGGTATTGGTATTGCTGGTTTCTTAGACATCCCTAATGGGTTTGTGAAAAATTCACCTAACTTGAATTTAAATAATATTGATCTAAAAGGCTTTTTAGAGAAAGAGCTTAATACAATAATAAAAGTAAACAACGATGCAAATGTTGCAGCTCTTGGAGAAGCATGGGCTGGAGCGGGACGTGGTATCGCTAATTGCGTCATGTATACACTTGGTACTGGCGTAGGCGGAGGCATTATTATTGAAGGTAAGATTGTTGAAGGATTCCAAAGCGTTGCTGGCGAGATTGGCCATATGGCAATTGTACCTGATCTTGAAGCAATTCAATGTGGTTGTGGTAAGATGGGGTGCCTTGAAACCGTTTCTTCTGCAACCGGTATTATTCGCATGGCTAAGGAAGCTGTTGCACGTGGAGATCGTACTTCTTTAGTAGATGTTGAAGATATTATGGCAAAAGATGTACTTGATGCAGCAAAAGCAGGGGACGAAGTAGCTACACGTATCGTTAATCGTGCAGCTTATTATCTTGGTCGTTCCATATCTATGATGTCAGTTATCCTTAATCCACAATATTACATTATCGGCGGTGGTGTAGCTAAAGCTGGTGATTTCTTATTTGATCAAATTAATGAAGTGTTTGAGAAGTATACGCTTGATGCTTCAAAAGATGGAGTTAAGATTGTACCTGCGGTGCTAGGTAATAACGCTGGTGTAGTTGGTGCTGCTGGTCTAATTCTAAGAGGATAGTAGGTGTTGCTGAGTGGAAGCGACAACGGCTTTGTCACAACTTGTTATAATTACAGGGATGTCTGGTGCGGGTAAAACAATTGCAGTTCAAAGCTTAGAAGATCTAGGCTTTTTCTGTGTAGACAATTTACCGCCAGTGCTTATTCCCAAATTTGCCGAATTAATAGAGCAATCTAATGGAAAGATCGGTAAGGTAGCATTAGTTATCGATTTACGCGGTAGAGAATTTTTCACTTCTTTATCCGAGTCACTTGAATTTATTGATAAGCATCATACGATTAGTTGTGAGATCCTATTTCTAGATGCGAAAGATGAAACTCTTATTCAGCGTTACAAAGAAAGTAGACGCAGACATCCTATGTCTCAGCATAGTATGCCACTAGAAGGTATACGCGCAGAACGAACGTTGCTAGAGGACCTGAAAGGCAAAGCTTCTTTAATTATTAATACGAGTGATTTGAAGCCGGCAATGTTAAAAGAACGTATTATTGATCACTTTGGTCAGACACAGTCTACATCATTAACTGTAAATATTACTTCTTTCGGGTTTAAGTATGGAATACCGCTCGATGCAGATCTTGTATTCGACGTTAGATTCTTACCAAATCCTCATTACATCGATGAGCTTCGTCCTAATACTGGTCAACATCCAGATGTATATGAGTACGTCATGAAGTGGCCTGAAACTCAAAAGTTTTTGGCTAAATTAGTAGACATGTTAGAATATCTTATTCCTCAGTATGATGAGGAAGGAAAAAGTCAGGTCGTAATCGGAATAGGGTGTACGGGTGGAAAGCATCGCTCAGTAGCTATTTCTGAGTACTTAGGTACAGCTTTGAAACTTAAAGCGTCAGAACAGATACGTGTTAGTCATCGTGATTCAGAGCGCGACAGGCATTAATGAGGGGAGAGCATGCTCATCGTGCAGAAGGTTGTCAGACGCCCTAAAATAGTTGTGATTGGTGGAGGAACTGGCTTATCTGTAATGTTGAGAGGTTTGAAAGAAAAACCGCTTGATATTACAGCTATAGTTACAGTTGCCGACGATGGTGGTAGTTCAGGTGTTCTAAGAAATGAACTACAGATCCCTCCGCCCGGCGATATTAGAAATGTGTTGTCCGCGTTAGCAGATGCAGAGCCTTTACTTGCAGATGTATTACAATACCGTTTTAAATCAGGTACAGGATTAGCAGGGCATACCTTGGGTAATCTAATGTTAGCAGCGATGACAGACATTTCTGGGGATTTTGTAACGGGAGTTAAGCAACTTAGTAAAGTTCTAGCTGTACGAGGAAGTGTGTTGCCAGCTGCCAATCGAGCTATTGTGTTAAAGGCTGAGATGGAAGATGGAACAATTATTACTGGAGAGTCGATGATTCCTAAGGCTGGAGGAGCAATTAAGCGAGTCTTTCTTGAGCCGCAAGATGTTGAGCCTTTGCCAGAAGCCGTTGAGGCGATCGAGCAGGCAGATGCGATTCTTATCGGTCCTGGAAGTCTATACACGAGTATCATGCCGAATTTAATGGTTCCGAAATTAGCTCAAGCTATCGTTGAATCGGAAGCAGTAAAATTGTTTGTATGTAACGTCATGACACAGCCAGGTGAAACAGATAATTACTCGGTTAGTGATCATCTGGATGCAATCTATGATCATATTGGTCATCATTTATTTGATTATGTTATTGTAAATAATGGTGAAATACCTCCTCACGTAGAAAGTAAATACGCTGAGATAGGTGCAAAAGCAGTTCAATTAGATATTGATGAAGTAACAAAACGTGGTTATCATGTCATTGCGGATCAGCTCGTATTATTCCGTACTTTTCTAAGACATGATGCTGAAAGATTAAGTCATCATATTTACAAACTAGTTGAGAACTGGATGCTTAGAAAGAGGTGAGATGAAATGTCTTTTGCGGCACAGACCAAGAAGGAATTAACGATGATACAGACAGATGACTGTTGCGAAAGAGCGGAGTTAGCGGCTCTTATGCGAATGAATGGATCTGTCAGTTTATCGAGCCGCAAGGTCGTATTAGATATTTCAACGGAAAACGCTGCGATTGCTCGTAGAGTATATACACTCGTGAAGAAGCATTTTGCGGTACACGTAGAACTGCTTGTTCGTAAAAAAATGCGCTTGAAAAAGAATAATGTCTACATTGTTCGGATGCCTGAGCGAGTGCAAGAAATATTGAGTGAGTTGAAAATTGTATCTGAAGGATTTATGTTTACCTCAGATATCGACAAGGATATTATTAAGAAAAATTGCTGTAAGCGTTCCTATTTAAGAGGAGCATTTCTTGCTGGTGGTTCAGTTAATAATCCAGAAGGTTCATCATATCATTTAGAGATATCATCTATGTATGAGGAACATTGTAAGTCATTAGTCGATCTTGCGAATAAGTTTTATTTGAATGCTCGTTGCATTGAGCGCAAAAAGGGATTTATTTTCTACATCAAAGAGGGCGAAAAAATTATTGAGTTGCTGAACATTATCGGTGCGCATCAAGCCTTGTTCAAATTTGAGGATGTTAGAATAATGCGTGATATGCGTAACTCAGTGAATCGTATCGTCAACTGTGAAACAGCTAATTTGAACAAAACGATTGGTGCTGCGGTTAGACAAATCGATAATATAAAGCTTTTGCAAAGAGAATTTGGACTTGATAACTTACCTGATAAGATTCGTGAAGTGGCAGAAGTTCGCTTGCAGCATCCAGATCTTAATTTGACGGAAGTTGGAGAAATGCTTAAGGTGAAAGTAAGTAAGTCGGGTGTTAATCACCGATTACGCAAAATAGACGAACTTGCTGAAAAAATACGGAATGGTTCAACTTTATCCTAGTAGAAACATGACGAAAATGGTATAATAACTTGTAAAGCTCTATTTATGAACGATTATGAATTAATGACTTAATTATATAGGGGGTATGTTTATCATGGCAAGGCTTCCAGTTGTTGTTCGTTTGAAAACAGGACTACACGCAAGACCAGCTGCGTTATTTGTACAAGAAGCAAACAAATTTTCCTCCGAGGTATTTGTTGAAAAAGACGATAAAAAAGTGAACGCTAAGTCGATCATGGGTATTATGAGTCTTGCAATTAGCTCTGGAACGGAAATTACGATTAGTGCAGAGGGTTCTGATGCAGAACAGGCAGTTAATGGTTTAATCGCATTAGTTAGCAAAGAAGAATTGGAAAACCAATAGTATTGTGTTTTCTTAAGCCAATCATGTATCGTTGCAATAAGTCATTTGAACTTATATGTGGATGGATGACAAGCTATAGAAGGATACAAAGCTATATTCGCATGCGAATATAGCTTTGTATCCTTTTTGCATTTTTCTAATGATTGGGAAAGTACTGTTACACTTATACATAGTAAATAACAGAAAACAGCCTGCATGTTAGAGAGATTGTAAACTTCTTCTCTTCATGCAGGCTGTCTTATATTGTACTAATCATTCATTACATTTTATTAGGATCAAGTTCAAGGTTCAAACTATCAATCATGCCTTTAAGTTTATTTGCTGATTTCTCGAATAATTGCTGCTCTTCCGGCGTTAGATTCAATCGAAGTGTTTGGCGAACACCACTGCGATCAACGATACATGGAACCCCTAGGTAGACATCGGATACACCACAATAGTTATCAAGTAGTGTAGATACGTTCAATACAGCACCTTCATCATCAAAGATTGCAGTTACTATACGATCAAGGGCAAGTGCGATAGCGTAGTAAGTAGAGCCTTTTGCCTCGATGATCTCGTATGCAGCGTCGCGTGTGTGAGTGAAGATATGTTCTTTAACATCGTCTGCAAGCTCTAGATCTACGCCAGCCACATTTGCTAAACTCCATACTGGTAGTTCGGAATCTCCATGCTCCCCGATAATATGTGCATGAACACTACGAGGATCGATTTTCAATTCTTGACCTAACAAGTAACGGAATCTTGCACTGTCAAGCAATGTACCAGATCCGATGACACGATTAACCGGCCAGCCAGATTTCTTAAGTGCTACATAACTCATAATATCAACAGGATTAGTTGCAATAAGAAGAATCGCATCCTGGTTGTAAGGTAAGATTTGTTTAATGATGCTATCAAAAATATCAGCATTACGTTGAAGTAAGTCAGTACGAGATTCACCAGGTTTTTGTGCAGCGCCTGCAGTAATAATAATGATGTCCGCACCTACGCAATCAGAATAAGTACCCGCCCAAAGTTTTGCTCCACCAACATAAGGCATACCATGGTTCATATCTAGTGCATCACCAGCTGCTTTAGCATGATTTGCATCGATAAGAACTAATTCATCGACGCGATTACGAAGCAATAGCGTATATGCCGTTGTAGATCCTACCGCACCTGTACCTATCATAACAAGTTTACGTGTTTTCATTGTTATTCCCACTTTCTTTGAAATATGGTTTGTTAAGATAATAATAGAACGTGGCCATAAGCACACCACCGCCCATTATATTACCTAATGTTGCAGGGATGAGGTTGTGTAGTATATCTCCGATGCTAATTGCTCCCCAGCCTTGAGCCGCTATAGATAAAGCGAAAACAGACATATTTGCAATACTATGTTCAAATCCAGCGATGAAGAAGCTGAATACCAACAATATCATGACGAACATTTTAGCCCCATCAGTTTTCATAAAGTATGGGATGAAAAATGCTAAACATACAAGCCAATTACATAAGATAGCACGGAAAAATATTTCTATTGTTGAAGCGTCAACTTTTTTGTGAGCTACTTCTAATAAAAATGTATGAACCTTAGCATCAGCAAAAAGCTGTGTCAACCAAATAAGAATAGCGAACAAAATAGCTCCAATAATATTACCTATATAACTAGATAATAACATTTTTAGTGTATCTACCCAAGTCATTTTTCGACGCAATGTGGCATAACTGAGATAAAAGGTATTGCCTGTGAATAGATCTCCTCCAGCATAATAAATAAGTATAATTGCCATACCGAATGTTAATGCAGCAGCAGGATATGCCATTGGTGATTCAACTTGATAGAAGAGTGCTCCTGTCTTAAATGCTACGATAACACCGAAACCGATGAACATACTTGCCATAATGGATCTTAATAAGGAACGAAATATATTTTGTTGAAAAATAGATAACTTTTTTGCAGCTAATTGTTCGACTTTGGCTAATGCTTCTGTTTCCATATTACAATTCCTCCAAGTAAAGCAAAATCTGCTAGTTGTTTGATATGTGTATCATAATGTGAACAGGTTAATATTGTATGTGATATATATCACCAAGGATGAGCCATAAGAATTAAAAAAAATAAAAAGGACGACAGCACATGACTTCACAGTGAACAAAAAATTTGTTCACTGTGAATCAATTGCTGTCGTCCCTATAGATGCATTATGTGTTTGTTATGAATTATTCTACACGTTCAATAACTTTATCAATTAAGCCATATTCCATAGCTTCTTGAGCACTCATGAAGTAATCCCGATCAGTATCTTTTTCAAGACGTTCAATCGGGTTGCCAGAACGCTCTGCCATAATCCCGTTCAATTTTTCACGCATTTTAATAATACGGTTAGCACGAATTGCAATATCACTTGCTTGACCTTCAGCACCACCAAGCGGTTGATGAATCATTACTTCACTGTTTGGAAGTGCGAAACGTTTGCCCTTCGCTCCAGCTGTAAGTAAAAATGCACCCATTGAAGCTGCCATACCTACACAAATGGTAGATACATCAGGTTTAATATATTGCATCGTATCGTAGATAGCCATACCTGCGGTAATTGAGCCACCTGGACTATTAATGTATAGATGAATGTCTTTGTCTGGATCGTCCGCTGTTAAGAAAAGCATTTGAGCAATGATGGAATTGGCAACGACGTCGTTTACACCAGATCCAAGAATGATGATGCGATCCTTCAGAAGTCGAGAATAAATATCATAAGAACGTTCTCCGCGATTACTTTGCTCGATAACCATTGGTACAAAGTTCATTTTTAACCAATCCTCCTAAAACTTTTCATTAACTACTTAGTACAACAACGTGTAGATGAAAAGTATCATCGAAAGCATGACTTAACTTTTCATTAACAACTTCGTACAACAACTTGTAGGTGAAAAGTGACATTGAAAGTTTCTCTTCAACTAAGTTGTGTAAATATCATAATAGAATTTTAATCAAAAGTCAAAGATAGTCAAACTTTATTTTTACTTCTCCATTGTTACCAATATGAGTAGTATATAAACATAATAAATTAGGGGAAATGATACTAGGATGTGGCAGCGTTTCTTCGTTATCAAAGTCCACTATTTGTTTGAACTAAGTTAGTTTATGTGTAAATGAATTAGGTATGCTTATAAAAACAGAAAAGCCTGTACAAGTTATATACTTGTACAGGCTTTGAAATGATAATGTAAGTACTATTTAAAGTTTAAAAGTGCTATGGCGCGCCCGCTAGGAATCGAACCTAGATCTCAGGCTCCGGAGGCCTACGTCATATCCATTGGACCACGGGCGCTAATATGAGATAACATTGTCGATTATATGGGATAAAATGATGCGAAGCAAGTTTAAAATTAAATTAAATTAATAGAGCAATCGCTTACATGGTGAATCAGCACTTGCAGTACGTAAAAATATTAGGTAAAATAACAGTGGGACTTAAAACACACCACAGGGACAAAAAAAGTCCAACAGGTCCTGAGATTAATGTGGTAGTCGTGGACTCTTTCCGATGGAGTGATGGTATTTATGCGTCAGCTTATTGAACTGCAAAGGCAGTTAGTACCTGAGCTTTTGGATGTTATGAGAAAGCGGTATAGAATTTTGCAGCAAGTGATGCTTGCAGGTACAATTGGTCGACGAGCGTTAGCAACAACATTATCGATGACCGAACGAGTACTAAGAGCTGAGACTGAGTTATTGAAAGAACAAGGACTCCTTATTATTCAATCTTCTGGTATGCAATTAAGTGAAGACGGCAAGAAAATGCTTGAAGAAATAGAGCAACTTGGTGACTTTGTCTTCGGTAGTTCAGAGATAGAAGAAAAGCTTAAGTCGATGTATGGCTTAAAACAAGTCATTGTTGTGCCAGGTGATTCAGAACAATCTCAGATTGCTAAGAAAGAATTAGGTCGTGCAACAGGTTTGCTGCTTAAGGATGCGATACGTTCTGGTGATGTTATTGCGGTATCAGGTGGAACGACAACTGCACAAGTTGCCAAGTACATGAGTTTACCAAATACTATCAAAGATGTTGTATTTGTTCCTGCGCGTGGCGGTCTTGGTGAAAGCTTGGATTATCAAGCTAACACGATCGTATCAATGATGGCCAAACGGACTGGTGGACATTACCGTTTACTACATGTGCCTGATCATATTAGCTCTGACGCGTATGAGTCGATGATTCAAGAACCTTCCATTAAGGAAATTGTTCAAGTTATTCGAAATGCACGAATTATTGTGCATGGCATTGGTGACGCTATTGTAATGGCTAGAAGAAGAAAGACTGATCCTGAAGAACTGCAAGCTATGTTGGATGAAGGTGCAATGGCTGAGTCATTTGGTTTTTACTTTAACCGAAATGGTGAACTCATTCACAAAATGAAAACAGTAGGTATGCGACTTGAGGATATTGCTAAAACTGAGGTGTTGATAGCAGTTGCTGGTGGTGCCAGTAAGGCTGAAGCTATTGACGCAATTATGAAGTTTGGTTATGATCACGCACTTGTCACTGATGAAGGGGCAGCATTGCGGATTATTGAGATGTACGAGGCCAAGGGGCAACACGGCGAAGTGTAATTTATTACACTCGTCTTAAACATATTAAATCTTTTCAAAAACAAATCAATCTTAGGAGGATTTACTCATGATTAAAGTAGGTATTAATGGATTTGGACGTATTGGTCGTTTGGCATTCCGCCGTATTCAAAACGTAGAAGGTATTCAAGTAGTAGCAATTAATGACTTAACTGATGCTAAAATGCTAGCTCATTTGCTTAAATATGATACAACTCAAGGTCGTTTCGATGGCGATGTTGAAGTACATGATGGTTTCTTCAAAGTAAATGGTAAAGAAGTTAAAGTTCTTGCTAACCGTAACCCTGAAGAATTGCCATGGGGCGAGCTAGGCGTAGATATCGTTCTAGAGTGCACAGGTTTCTTCACAACTAAAGAAGCTGCTGAAAAACACCTTAAAGGTGGAGCTAAAAAAGTTGTTATCTCTGCTCCAGCTACAGGCGATATGAAAACTATCGTTTACAACACTAACCATGAAATTCTAGATGGTACTGAAACAGTTATCTCTGGTGCTTCTTGTACTACTAACTGTCTAGCTCCTATGGCTCAAGTATTGAACGATCAATTCGGTATCGTTCAAGGTCTTATGACAACGATCCATGCTTACACTGGTGACCAAAATACACTTGATGCTCCACACCCTAAAGGTGACTTCCGTCGTGCTCGTGCAGCGGCTGAAAATATTATTCCTAACACAACTGGTGCTGCTAAAGCAATCGGTCTAGTAATTCCTGATCTTAACGGTAAACTTGACGGTGCTGCTCAACGTGTACCAACAGCAACTGGTTCTCTAACTGAGCTTGTTACTGTATTGAATAAAAAAGTAACAGTTGATGAAGTTAACGCTGCTATGAAAGCTGCTGCTAACGAATCATTCGGTTACACTGAAGACGAGATCGTATCTTCTGATATCATTGGTATCACTTACGGTTCTTTATTCGATGGAACTCAAACTAAAGTTCAAACTGTTGGCGACCAACAATTGGTTAAAACTGTATCTTGGTACGACAACGAAATGTCATACACTTCTCAATTGATTCGTACAGTTGAACATTTCGCAAAACTTATCAAGTAATATTTGAGCAATATCAAAGAGCGGAAACAGTGATATTGTTTCCGCTCTTTATATATCATCGTTTCGTGAAGTTTCAACATATAAGCATAACAAAGCTATGTAAGCTATAGACAATATAAATGGTGCGGAGGAACGTCTAATGAATAAGAAAAGTGTACGTGATATCGAATTGACGGGTAAGAAAGTATTTGTTCGTGTAGATTTTAATGTTCCACTTGAAGATGGAAAAATTACTGATGACAAACGTATTCGCGAAACATTGCCTACAATCAATTTCCTAATTGAAAATGGTGCTAAAGTTATTCTTGCTAGTCACCTTGGTCGCCCTGATGGCGTAGTAGTAGAAGAACTTCGTCATACTGCAAGTGCAGTTCGTCTGTCTGAGTTACTTGGCAAACCAGTTGTTAAAGCTAATGAGTCAGTTGGCGACGCTGTTAAAGCACTTATCGCTGATATGAACAATGGTGATGTGTTGTTGCTTGAAAACGTGCGTTTCAATGCTGGTGAAGAGAAAAATGATGCAGAACTAGCGAAACAATTTGCTGAGCTTGCTGATCTTTTCGTAAATGATGCATTTGGTGCTGCTCACCGTGCACATGCTTCAACAGAAGGTATCGCTCACTTCCTACCGGCTGTATCTGGTTTACTTATGGAGAGAGAATTGGATGTTCTAGGCAAAGCGATTAACAATCCAGCTCGTCCTTTCACAGCTATCGTTGGTGGTTCTAAAGTTAAAGATAAAATTGCTGTAATCGAAAAAATGATCGAAATCGCTGATAACATTATTATTGGTGGCGGTCTTTCTTATACATTCTTCAAAGCTCAAGGTCATGAAATTGGTCAATCTCTTCTTGATAACAGTAAACTTGATCTTGCACTTGAATTCATTGAAAAAGCTAAAGCTGCTGGCAAGAACCTATACTTACCGGTTGATATTGTTGTAACTGATGAGTTCAGCGCAAAAGCTAACACAAAAATTGTTTCTGTTGACAGCATTCCTGCTGACATGGAAGGTATCGATATCGGACCTAAAACTCGTGAAATCTACGCTGAAGTTATCAAAAACTCTAAGCTAGTAGTGTGGAACGGACCTATGGGCGTATTTGAAATCGAGCCATTCTCTCATGGTACACAAGCAGTAGCTAAAGCTACAGCTGAAACTGAAGGTTACACAGTAATCGGTGGTGGAGATTCTGCAGCTGCAGCTGAGAAATTCGGCCTAGCTGATCAAATGGACTTCATTTCAACTGGTGGCGGTGCTTCCCTTGAGTTCATGGAAGGTAAAGCTCTTCCAGGTGTAGTTGCACTTAACGACAAATAAGTTTCCTTATTGGTTGGATGAGGATGCATGATCCACAATTGGATTGTGCATCCTTGTAGACTGTTAACGAATGTTTTATGCTTTAGAAGTAACTTTTCATTAACCGAGAAGTTAATCGAGAAGCAATGAAAGTTTTGACTAAGCTTCCGAAATAACTTTTCGTTGTAAGGAAGTATATCAAGAAACTCTAAAAGTTTTTAGGAGGGTATATGATGAGTAGAACACCTATTATTGCAGGTAACTGGAAAATGTTCAAAACGATTTCAGAAGCGGTTTCTTTCTTCGATGCTGTAAAAGGTAAAGCTGAAGTTGCTGGAGTAGAAAGCGTAATTTGCGCACCATTCACAAACTTACCAGCTCTTGTTGAGGCTGCTAAAGGCACATCTATTGCTATTGGAGCACAAAACCTTCACTTTGAAGATAACGGAGCATTCACTGGCGAGATCAGTGGTGTTATGTTAAAAGATCTTGGCGTGAAATATGTATTGATCGGACACTCTGAGCGTCGTCAATATTTCGCTGAGACTGATGAAACAGTTAATAAAAAGGTTCATGCTGCAATTAAACATAACCTTGTACCGATCGTATGTATTGGTGAAAAGCTTGAAGAGCGTGAAGCTGGTACTACTAAAGATGTATGTAAAGTTCAAACTGAAGCAGCGCTTCAAGGTCTTTCTGCAGCTCAAGTAGCGGACATCGTTATTGCATACGAACCAATTTGGGCAATCGGAACTGGTAAATCATCAACTTCTGCTGATGCCGAGGAAGTTATCGGTTACGTACGTAGCGTTGTTGCTGAATTGTATGATCAAGCAACTGCGGATGCTGTTCGTATTCAATACGGCGGTAGTGTTAAACCGGAAAATGTAACTGAGTATATGGGTCAAGCAAATATCGACGGAGCACTAGTAGGTGGCGCAAGTCTTGAGCCAAACTCCTATATCGCACTTGTCGAGGGGGCCAAGTAAGATGGCTGATCGTAAACCTGTAGCACTTATTATTATGGATGGCTTTGGTCTTCGTAATGATGTTGTTGGTAACGCCGTTGCACAAGCTAATAAGCCGAACTATGACCGTTACTTGACTCAATATCCGAATACAACTCTAACAGCATGTGGTGAAGCAGTGGGTCTGCCAGAGGGCCAAATGGGTAACTCTGAAGTAGGTCATTTGAACATCGGTGCTGGACGTATTGTATATCAAGACTTGACTCGTATTACGAAATCTGTTCGTGATGGCGATTTCTTTGAAAATGAAACTTTGCTTAAAGCATTGCTTCATGCCAAAGAAAACGGCAAAAAACTTCACCTTTATGGATTATTATCCGATGGTGGTGTGCATAGCCATATCGATCATCTTTTCGCGTTACTTGATCTTGCGAAACGTAACGATTTCTCTGAAGTATATATTCATGCGTTTTTAGATGGTCGTGATGTAGCTCCTGATAGCGGACTTGGCTATGTAGAGAGACTACAAGCGAAAATTCAAGAAGTAGGCGTTGGTAAAATCGCAACAGTTCAAGGTCGCTACTATGCAATGGATCGTGACAAACGCTGGGATCGTGTAGAGAAATCTTATCGTTCTATGGTGTATGGTGATGGCCCTTCTGCAACAGATGCACTGCAAGCTGTTAAAGATTCTTACGCTGCTAACGTATACGATGAATTCTTCGTTCCTACTGTAATGCTTAAAGAAGATGGTAGCCCTGTTGGACTAGTTGAAACTGGAGATTCCGTAATCTTCTTTAATTTCCGTCCAGACCGTGCTATTCAACTTTCGCAAGTATTTACGAATGAAGAGTTCCCTGGATTTGATCGTGGTGAAAAAGTGCCAAAAGATCTATTCTATGTATGTTTGACATTGTTCAGTGAGACAGTTGGAGGATTAGTTGCATACTCGCCGAAAAACCTTGATAATACACTTGGTGAAGTTTTAGCGCAAAACAACTTGAAACAACTTCGTACGGCTGAAACTGAAAAATATCCGCATGTAACATTCTTCTTCAGTGGTGGTCGTGACAAAGAGCTTCCTGGTGAAACTCGTGTCTTGATTAACTCTCCAAAAGTTGCAACATATGACTTGCAACCAGAGATGAGTGCTTATGAACTAGCAGAATCAACAGTTCGTGAGATTGAATCAGATAAACATGATGTTATTATCATTAACTTTGCAAACCCAGATATGGTTGGTCACTCTGGTATGCTTGAACCGACAATTAAAGCGGTAGAAGCTACTGATGAGTGTGTTGGTAAAGTAGTAGACGCTGTTCTTGCAAAAGGTGGCGTATGTTTAATTACTGCTGACCATGGTAATGCTGATATGGTGTTTGATGAGAATGGTCGTCCTCATACGGCACATACAACAAACCCAGTTCCATTTATCGTGACTTCTAATGATGTGCAATTACGTGAAGGCGGAATCTTAGCGGATATCGCACCAACAATGCTAACATTACTTGAAGTAGCAAAACCAGAAGAAATGACAGGTTCTACATTGATTAAGTAGTACCAATACATGTACAATATAAATATAAAGTAATTAATTAATACTTATAAACTAAAGGAGTTGTAACTTAATGTCTATCATCGTTGACGTATACGCACGTGAAGTTCTTGACTCTCGTGGTAATCCTACTGTAGAAGTAGAAGTTTCTCTTGAATCTGGTGGCAAAGGCCGCGCAATCGTTCCATCTGGTGCATCTACTGGTGCATACGAAGCTGTTGAACTTCGTGATGGCGACAAATCTCGTTACCTAGGAAAAGGTGTAGTGAAAGCTGTTGACAATGTTAACACGATCATCGCTCCAGAAATTATTGGTCTTGACGCACTTGATCAAGTTGCTATCGACCGTAAAATGATTCAATTAGATGGTACTTCTAACAAAGCTAAACTAGGTGCTAACGCTATTCTTGCGGTATCTATGGCTACTGCTCGTGCAGCTGCTGATGCTCTTGATGTACCTCTTTACACATACCTTGGTGGATTCAACGCTAAAGTATTGCCAGTTCCAATGATGAACATCATCAATGGTGGTGAGCATGCTGATAACAACATTGACGTTCAAGAATTCATGGTTCTTCCTGTTGGTGCTGAAACTTTCAAAGAAGCTCTACGCATTGGTGCTGAAATCTTCCACAACCTTAAAGCTGTTCTTCATGACAAAGGTCTTAACACAGCTGTTGGTGACGAAGGTGGATTTGCTCCAAACCTTGGTTCTAACGAAGAAGCAATCGTTACAATCATCGAAGCTATCGAGCGTGCTGGTTACAAAGCAGGCGAAGATGTATTCCTTGGTATGGACGTAGCTTCAACTGAGTTCTACAAAGATGGTAAATACGTTCTTGCTGGCGAAGGTAAATCTTATACATCAGCTGAGTTCGTTGACCTAATGGCTTCATGGGTTGATAAATACCCAATTCTTACAATCGAAGATGGTTGTTCTGAAGATGACTGGGAAGGTTGGAAACTTCTTACTGACAAACTTGGTAAGAAAGTTCAATTGGTTGGTGATGACTTGTTCGTTACTAACACTGAGCGTCTATACGATGGTATCGAAAAAGGCGTTGGTAACTCAATCCTAGTTAAAGTTAACCAAATCGGTACATTGACTGAAACTTTCGATGCAATCGAAATGGCTAAACGTGCTGGTTATACAGCTGTTATCTCTCACCGTTCGGGTGAATCAGAAGATAGCACAATCGCTGACATTGCTGTTGCGACTAACGCTGGGCAAATCAAAACTGGTGCTCCTTCTCGTACTGACCGTGTTGCGAAATACAACCAATTGCTTCGTATCGAAGATCAACTTGGTTCTACAGCTCAATACGCTGGTAAAACTGCATTCTACAACTTGAAAAAATTCAAATAAGTTAATTTTTAACTTATTATAAATAAGGGAAGTATTTCTTACATCTTAACGGATGAGGGAGTACTTCCCTTTTTAGTTGTCTGGTTTACTTATCAGTGAATTGTGTTAATAAATGTTTCCTTTGTATAATCCTTATTTATCACATGAAAAGCACCGCTCTAGGTAATAATGAATCTAATAATACTGATGAGTAGGTGATTAACGATGAATGAGCAAAAGAATGATCCAAATAATGCATCTAATAAGGCATCTAACAATGAACAAAATAAAGCATCTGACAATGTAAATAACAAAGAACATAAAGATGAATCAGTAAGTGATCAAAAGACAGCACTAACGAACGAACAAAATAATGAGCAGAATAACGAACAACATAATGAACCAATAATCGGTTTGCAAATGTATTCGATGATTCGACTTGCTGAATATGATATGACTAAAACATTAGAAGACATTGCAAAAATAGGATATCAAGCAGTGGAGTTAGTTGGATATTATACCTATACTCCTCAACAAATAAGAAGAAATGCTAAACGTTTCAATCTTAAAATTCCATCTGTACACGTTCCGTTACGTATTTATGATGAAGAAAAAATAATGGTCGATTACGAGAAGTCTGCAGAATTTGCTGCAGAGATTGGTGCAAAGTACATTGTTATTCCTTGGCTACCGATTAGTGAGAAATTCAAAGAAAATGAAGTGCAATATCTTGTGCATTTAATCGGTTCTTGTATTTCGGTAGCGAAAAAAAATGGATTGCAGCTTGTTCTTCATAATTACTCCAGAGAATTTAAATTAATTGACGGTGAATTTGTATTAAAAGAGTTAATAGGTCCATTTGATAAAGATCAATTAAAGTTGGAACTTGATTTCGGAACGATTTATATATCAGGTATTGATCCTTTTAAAATATATCGAGAATATGAGGATCGATCACCATTGATACATTTACGTGATGTGACGATAGGAAGAAGAGATTGTAAGCTTGGACAAGGGAAAATAGATTATGTGAATCAATTACATCAATTACCTCATTTAGATAACAAAATATTGTATGTCGAACAACAATTTGATAAGAATCATGGATTAGAGCATGCTCGGGATAATTTTGAATTTGTTAAAGAGCAAATCCAACGACGTCAATCACCAAAGCAATACCAATTTTCATAACAACCTGTCCTATTGTATCGACGCCTAATATATGTTAGAATCATATTATCTATTTTTGTATGGATTGGCTATGCTGGAGGTGGAAGAAATGGAAATTGCTTTGCAAATCTTACTAATTGTTTTTGCTATTGGTTTGATTGGAGCAGTATTGCTGCAAAAAGGTAAAAGCGCGGGACTTACTGGTGCAATCACTGGTGGTGCTGAACATTTATTCGGTAAGCAAAAGGCTCGTGGTTTAGACCTATTTTTGGAGCGTCTTACTGTGGTTTTGGCTGCAGGTTTCTTTATTTTGGCGTTGGTAGTATCGTATTTTGTAGGTGTATAATTAAAGCATTGAAAAGCGAGGGATTCCCTCGCTTTTTTTTGTTGGTGATGTACATATAATAGGATTGATTTAAACACATGTTGTGTATACTTATAGTAGTAGATCAAATTGTAGAATGCGATAACGAAATAATGCAGAAAGGTTAATCGCTATCGAATAGGAAACGAACTTGCACTTAATAATACAATTATATATAAGAATGAGGAGACAAATTTATGGTGAACGAGGGTCAATTGCTCGAATTTATGAAAGAAATCGCCTATAAGCCGATGACATATCAAGAATTAGAACAGCATTTTCAAATTAGTGAAGCTTCAGATTTCAAAGCGTTTCTGAAAATGCTTGTTGCATTAGAAGATGAAGGTAAAATACTTAGAACGCGTTCTGAACGTTATGGTGTACCTGAACGAATGAATTTACTACGTGGACGGATACAAGCACATGCTAAAGGTTTTGGCTTTTTAATTCCAGATGATAAGGAACATGGCGATGTATATATTCATGCCAACGATTTGAAAAGTGCAATGAATGGCGATATTGTCCTTATCCGTATTACAAGTAAAAGTGAAAATGGTGGAAGAATGGAAGGAGAAGTCGAACGTATTGTGATACGTGCGGTTACTCAAGTCGTAGGTGTTATTGAGCACCACGAAGCTTTCGCATTCGTTATGCCAGATGATCAACGTATTAATCGAGACATCTTTATTCCTAAAGGCAAAGCTAAAGGTGCAGTTTCTGGACAAAAAGTTGTCGTTCAAATCAATGTTTATCCTGAAGGGAGATCTGCTGCTGAAGGTGAAGTTATTGAAATTCTTGGTCATAAAAATGATCCAGGTGTAGATATACTGTCGATCATTCGCAAACATCAACTTCCGGAACAATTCCCTGAGGAAGTTATGGCAGAAGCTGAAGCTGCTCCTGATGTCATTACTGAAGAAGAAATTACGAGTCAAAATCGTCGTGATCTGCGTAATGAAGTAATCGTAACTATCGATGGCGCAGATGCTAAAGATCTTGATGATGCTGTTCATGTGAAGCGTTTAGAAAACGGTAACTTATTGCTTGGCGTACATATTGCTGATGTAGGTTACTATGTAAAAGAACGTTCTGCACTTGATCAAGAGGCGTTCCTTCGTGGATGCAGTGTATATTTAGTCGATCGAGTAATTCCGATGTTACCACATCGATTGTCTAACGGTATATGTTCATTGAATCCACAAGTTGATCGCTTGACGCTTTCTTGTGAAATTGAATTCGATGCAGAGACATTAAAGCAAGTTCGACATGACATATTTACAAGTGTTATTCGTACAACAGAGCGTATGACATATACAGATGTACGTGATATTCTTACAGCTACAGAGGAAGAGCCTCAGACGGAATTGAAAGAGCGCTACGCGCCATTATTAGATATGTTTGAGCTTATGGAACATCTGGCAATGAGATTACGTAAGAGTCGCATGAAACGTGGTGCAATTGATTTTGATTTCCAAGAGTCGAAAATTATTGTTGATGAAAACGGCAAGGCTGTAGACATCGTGAAACGTGAGCGTTCCGTTGCTGAGCAAATTATTGAGGAGTTTATGTTAGTTGCGAATGAAACGGTAGCTGAGCATTTTTACTGGATGAAAGTACCTTTCTTATATCGTATCCATGAGGATCCAGATCAAGAAAAACTACAAACATTTATGACATTTGCTGCGAACTTTGGTCATGTAGTGAAAGGAAAAGGTAATTCTGTTCATCCACGTGCGTTGCAGACGCTACTTGATAAAATTCAAGGTACGAAGGAAGCAACAGTAATCTCTACGATGATGCTTCGTTCTATGAAGCAAGCGAAATACGATGCGGAAAGTTTAGGTCACTTCGGGCTTGCAGCAGAGTATTATTCTCATTTCACATCACCAATTCGTCGTTATCCCGATCTTGCCATACACCGCATCATTCGTGAGGTCATTGAAGGCGGGGGTACGCTAAGCGCTAAACGTCAGGAAGCTTTAGCGATTCGTATGCCGGATGTTGCGCAACATTCTTCGCAAAGAGAGCGTATTGCTGTAGAAGCTGAACGTGACACGGATCGATTGAAAAAATGTGAATATATGCTTGATAAAGTAGGAGAGACTTTCACTGGTATTATTGGGAGCGTAACAAGCTTCGGTATGTTCGTAGAACTTGAAAATTCTGTCGAGGGATTAATTCGACTTGGCGATATGACAGACGACTATTACAATTTCCATCAAGATCATATGATTCTTGTTGGTGAACGTACTTCCAAAATATATAGAATCGGTGATGAAGTAGAAATTACCGTAAATCGCGTGAATATGAGCGACCATACGATTGACTTCGTGTTTGCAGGGACGAAAGGTAATAGTGACCGCTACTTTGGTAGAGCAGGTCGTAAACGCCAAGATGCAGCGCCAGCAGGTGATCGGTCAGGTGATCGCAAACCAGCTCGCGGTCGCAAACCAGCCTCAGCTACTGGAGGGAATAGTACAGATCGACGTAAGCCAAGAGAAGGGGGAGACAATCGTCCTCGTCAAGGTGATAAGCGCTCTGTAGGAAGTGATGCACGAGGTATTAAAGGGAAGAAAAAGGACTTCAAACGTGGGCCACGTACAAGCGCCGTAACTGAAGGTCAGGCAACTAATCCATGGACTGAAGACACTCGCTTAGTTCTAGATTTTGATGCAGTGGACAAAGAAAAGGGAACCACTCCATCAGATCGTGAAGAAAGTGGAACATATTTCTCTAATCCATTCGCTGGCAAGCCACCAAAAAAGAAAAAATCTGGTTCATCTCAAGGTGGCAATAAGAAGTTACGTAAGAAGACATCATCAAGCGGTGTGTTCAATGGCGGTAAAGATAGTTCTAAGTCATCAAGTATTGTATTAGACCCCGCACAGAAAAAGGCAAAGAAGAAAAAAGATAAAGCTAAGAAAGCTATGGGTGGTTTTGTTCGGAAAAAGAAATAATGCATAATTTCTTTACCGAATATTAATACATTTATATGAATAAAGGGAAAAAGCAATAGGGCTAAAACTATTGCTTTTTCCCAATTCCTATAGTAAACTCAAGCTAACTGATATGATTCACCTGTATTCACATATTGAAAAGGGTATCATCATCTTCATGAACCTTTTTCAATGTGTGAATTTTTTGTTTTACAACGAAATAGGCGCATATTATTTATTCATTCATAAAGGAGGCTATTTCACATGCAACAAGGTACAGTTAAATGGTTTAACGCAGAAAAAGGCTACGGCTTTATCGAAGTTGAAGGCGGCAACGATGTATTCGTACATTTCTCCGCAATCACTGGCGAAGGCTTCAAAACTCTTGAAGAAGGCCAACAAGTTGAGTTCAACGTAGTTGACGGCAACCGTGGACCACAAGCAGAAAACGTAGTTAAGCTTTAATAGCTGACTTACGCTAATGCGTGAACGAAGAACCGACCTAGACCATTTATGGCTAGGCGGTTCTTCTTGTCTCTAGGACAATATTGCTTTTGTGTAGTTTAATTGCTACAATATAATTCCATGAGATTAGAAGTAGAGAGGTGATTGGTATGGGTAAAAAAGTAACAGAGAGTAAGCCGTTAGCACAAAATAAGAAGGCATCTCATGATTACTTTATTGAAGAAACCTTGGAGGCTGGAATGGTTCTAACAGGTACTGAGATCAAGTCTCTGCGCACTGGTAGAGCTAATATTAATGATGCATTTGCAACGATTCGCAATGGCGAAATCTTTGTACACAATTTGCATATTAGTCCGTTTGAGCAAGGGAATATTCATAATCCAGTTGATCCTACGCGCGCTCGAAAGCTATTGCTCCACAAGTCTCAAATTGTTAAACTTCTGGGTCAAGCAAAGCAAGAAGGATACTCCATTGTGCCTTTAAAAATATATGTGCGAAATGGTTATGCTAAGCTTTTGATTGGACTTGGTAAAGGTAAGAAGCAATACGATAAACGTGATACTGCAGCCAAACGTGATTCCCAGCGTGATATTCAACGTATATTACGTGAGAAGCAGAAAGTAATTCGTTAAGTAGAGTGTAAACGTTCTGATTATTTAGTAATGAATTTCTTGTTTTCCAATGATCATACAGTGTGAATTGACGAAAATCATGATATACTAAATGTATTGAATCGGTTATGCATGAAATTGATACATGTTTGCATATACTATCAATTATCAAATCTTATTAGTCGGTGGCTAATGAGTACATTAATCCGTGCTTACTTCTTGTTGAAGCGAGCGCTCCTAAGCTAAAGCTTAAGTGAGCTTTATGCCATTTAGGGGGCGTTTATGGATTCGACGGGGACTGGACGAGCGCGGGTCGCGAGTAGTGGGGAGTCGTCCACTTTAAAACGCTAAAGCCTATTAAACGGCAAACAACAAACAAACTACGCATTAGCAGCCTAAGAAACTGTTAGCGTGCTCCTCCTCGGCATCGCCCATGTGATCGAGATAGGGGCTAACTCATAGTGGGATACGCTGTCACATCTCCGCCTGGGGTGTGCTGAAGAAGATAATCAGGCTGGTTCCTGCAGAAGCCGGTTACGGGGCGTTTGCTTGATCGACAACAAAACTGTGACTACACTCGTAGAAGCCTGTGTGGCGTAGTCTTCGGACAGGGGTTCAAATCCCCTCGCCTCCACCATGATTAAACCCGACCGCATGAGGTCGGGTTTTTTGTTTTTTTATGTGGAAAAATAGACATCGGGTTAATACACTTCCAGTTATGTTAAAGCACTAGACAAAATGTCTAGTGCTTTTTAAGTGAGTATAGATATCACAGTTAATGTATTTAGGTTAAATAAATTAAATGACTATTGCATTATAAATAAACAAAAAATATTGTATAGACATTTATTGTTCATTTTGTTTATAATTACAAAAAATGGAGTGAAATATATGAATATGGATGAAAATAAAATAGAAGCAAATAAAGTGGCGTGGGGTAAAGTCGCTGAAGATCACTACGAACATTTTAAGACGCGATTAAATCAAGATGATTTTAAGCTTAACCAAATAGTAGAAGAAGAATTAGGAGATGTACGTGGAAAAAGAATCTTACATTTACAGTGCAACATAGGAGCAGACTCAATTCACTTAGCACGAAAAGGAGCAATTGTTACTGGTGTAGATCTAGTTCCTGAAAATATCTACTACGCCAAAAAGCTTACTGAAGACTTCGGAATAAATACTGCAGAGTTTATTGAATCGGATGTATTAAAATTAATGGATGTCCACCAAGGAGAGTATGACATAGTTATGACTACTGACGGTGTACTTGGTTGGTTACCGGATTTAAATAAATGGGGAAAAGTAGTATCACATTTTCTGAAGAAGGATGGATTTTTCTATTTACACGACTCACATCCATTTATGTTGATTTTTGATGAGAGTCAGTTACCTAATGGACATTTAGTGCCGAAGTATCCATACTTTGAAAAGACAGCTGATTTAGATACATCTATTGGAGGCTACGCATCAGAACTTAAACCAGCAGAAAACTACTTTTGGGGACATATGTTAAGCACAATAATAAATGGGCTTTTAAGTGGAGGTTTATATGTAACCTTTTTTAAAGAATATGATCGTTGTGCACCTGGAATGGGTGGTAATGAAAGGGATGAAAATGGACTTTCTTACTATCCAGAATTAGAGGGGAAACTGCCATTAGTTCTCAGCTTAATGGCACAGAAAAAATAGTGAAAAATACAAATGAATACAATATATTAGCAACTCCTCTACATTTCAATTATAATCCTGACGGAGTATTGTAAATTTTGATTACATTGTTCACACATGAAGATAACCTGTTAGCGTGCTCCTCCTCGGCATCGCCCATGTGATCGGGATAGGGGCTAACTCATAGTCGGATACGCTGTCACATCTCCGCCTGGGGTGTGCTGAAGAAGATAATCAGGCTGGTTCCTGCAGAAGCCGGTTACGGGGAGTTTGCTTAATCGACAATAAAACTGTGACTACACTCGTAGAAGCCTGTGTGGCGTAGTCTTCGGACGGGGGTTCAAATCCCCTCGGATTCCTGAATCCCTTTCCCAGCAAGGGTTTAATCCGCTTATGGGGACAGGAGTTCAACTCGGTTGGGTCAAAAATAGTGGCGGTACTGACGGCTGCGTTTTGTTTCGCTCCGGTCGCTACCGTCGCTTTTTTAGGGACAATTAGGGGTTCTCGTTGTTATACTCAAAGTGGAAATGTCTCTGGAGCTTGGTTGATTTTTAGATGGAACTAAACTAACTGGCAGTTATCTATAAGACGATTGATTCATTCGGGGGATTGCGGAAATTTCAAAAATGGAATATTATTTACTTATGATTAACATATTTGCTTACTAATTAATGCTTATATTAATTTTATCGGAGTGGATGTATTATGTATCCCCATCATCAAGCTGCTATTGATGCCATCACCAACAAGCTTAAAGCCAGACCCGACGTACAAGGGATCATCATCGGAGGTTCCGTGGCGCATGGCTTTGCCAACGAAACCTCTGATATCGACATTATGATCGTCCTTTCTGAAGAGGATTACAAGAAAGCTTGTTCCATCCATAATCTTGGGTATTTCGAAACGGAATCCTGTTCTTATGAAGGCGGTTACGTGGACGGGAAAGTTGTATCCGCTTCCTACATCAAGCAAGTGGCCGAATCCGGCAGCGATCCTGCTAAGTTCGCATTCCAGGATGCGTTCGTCACCTATTCCAATATCGAGGGGTTGGAACAGTTGGTCCAAGACGCTCCCCGATATCCGGTGGAGAAAAAGGCAGAGAACATGCAGAAGTTCTATGCACAATTCGAAACCTGGAAATGGTATTATTACGAAGGACTAAAACGCAACAATCGTTTATTAATCGACTACTGTTTGACCCAATATGCCTTTTTCGCAGGTAGGTTGATTTTGGTACACAACGAAACGCTGTTCCCTTCTTATAAGTGGTTCTTTGAGGTTCTGGAAGGGGTTGAAAAGAAGCCGGAGAATTTGTTGGCGGACATCCATCGGGTGCTGGAAGAACGAACGCCGGAAGCCGTCGAGAATCTGTACGAGAGTATTGTGGAATTTAATAACTGGTATCAGGCAGAGCATCATTGGTCGGTTCAGTTCATGATGGATAGCCAGCTGAACTGGATGGACGGACCGGTTCCGGTTCTCGATTTATAAACTGTTCCGCTAACGGGAATGACAGTTGAATAGATAGCTTCATGGCTAGCAGGATGAGGCATTGTTTCGATGAGGAAACGGCCAGACTTGTTGAAGATCTATGCCACCTCACCAAAATCCTGACCATCATGCGGCGGCGAATTGTGGTTTTGCACAGCCACGGTTCGCCTCCACCATAATTAAACCCGACCGCATGAGGTCGGGTTTTTTGTTATGACCTATGAACATAGCCATCTTGTCTATGCGACAAAGAGGAAATTCTTAAAGGTTTATTTAGGGCATGCAAGGGTTCGCGACCATCACACATTACATTCAGAACTGCCGAGATATAGGTCTTTATTTATTTTTTTTGTTTATCGTAAGCTAGTTGGTTTAGAAATTAATGATGATCTATTAGTTCGATCAACTGATGTTGCAAGACTGTATTGTAAGTTTTCTCGGACAAGAAACCTACCACCAAGTGTATATAAATTATAGAGTGTTTAATAAAATGATTGTTGAATGATATAATACAGTAAAAGTATTTACGTTAGATTATAGGAGGATAGTGCTTTGAGTGATAAACTTGATCCAAGACAAATACGTTCAAAGAAGAAGCTTCATGAAGCGTATCTAGCACTAATAACTGCTACAAAATCAACTCTTTCAATTAAAGAAATATGTGATGAAGCAGGTGTGACAAGGCCAACCTTTTATAAGCTTTATAATGATGTCTATTCTTTGAGAACTGCAATGTATAAGGAAATGTTACATGAGTTAAATCAAATGTTAGTGATTAAAGAACAGATGAGAGTGGAAGATGTTAGAGTTGGAAATTTACCGATTAATATGGTGAATTTATTTCAACATATTTTAGATAATGCTATATTTTATCATTCATTCCTACTTATAAGTCCAGACTCTGATTTCATTAATGAATTAAAGAGCATATTAAAAAATTACATTGAGGACGGACTTCGCATTGCAGATTCGGAAGAAAATAAGTTAAGTATACCATTGGAATTTGCAATTAATTATGCAGTTGGTGCTTATTTTGAGAGTATTTTATGGTGGATACAGAATAACTTTAAATTTTCTGCCGACGAAATGACTATATTATTGCTACGAATATCATTAAAAGGTCCATTCACGGACGAAATTCAGCGATTGTTTAAATTAGAAAAATAAAAAATCCCTTGATGACACGAATTTTTTTCGTGTCATCAAGGGATTTTTTTTGTAATCACAAGGTTCCAATTTTCATTGGAAGTTACATTATGTTTTACACTAATGTTCGCCACCAGTGGATATAATGTTATTTACTATAATTTTAAGTTGATTTATTAAATTATCTATTGCGTAAATATCTGCGCTTATTAGTTTACACAATGTAAATTAGATGATATGCTATGTATATTATATATGCTAATAAACCGTCAATGGGAGGAATTAATATGGGTCGTTTAGAGAATAAAGTAGCAATCGTAACAGGAGCAGCCTCTGGAATGGGAGAAGCGACAGCTAAGTTGTTTGCAAACGAAGGAGCTAAAGTCGTTGTTGCTGATATTAACATTGAGAGTGCAAAACGAGTTGTTGCAGAAATTGAAGCTATCGGTGGAATAGCACTTGCACAATACGTTGATATTGGTTTGCCTGAACAAATAGAAGAAATGGTTTTAGTAGCTAAGAATGAATTTGGTCGCCTAGACATTCTTCACAATAATGCAGCTCGCCTTAATTTTAAAGGTGATGTAGATGTAGTGGGAATGGATTTGTTCGAATGGGATGAAACGATGCGATTTAATTTAAAATCGGTTCTTTTAGGAACAAAATATGCGATTCCTGTCATGCTTGAAACGGGTGGTGGCTCGATAATTAATACTACTTCAATGGGAGGATTAGTTGGTGAGCTTGGAAAATCCGCGTACGCAGCTGCAAAGGCGGGGGTTATATCATTAACTAAGTCAACGGCAGTTCAATATGGTAAACAAAATATTCGTTGCAATGCAATTGCACCAGGTATGGTACTAAGCGATACGATTGTAGAACATGCGCCAGAGCCATTAAAAAAATTAATAGATATCTATACAGATGTAAAATGTACACCTCGTATTGGTAATCCTATAGATATTGCTAATTTAGCTGTGTTTTTAGCTAGTGATGAATCTACATTTATTACAGGTCAAATCATTAGTGCAGATGGTGGTTTGCTAATAAAAAATCCAGCTGTTGCCGAAGTGCAAAAACAAAATTTGAATTGGTAATTTAAAGATTTATTATCTGCAGAAAATGTTGATTTGCCTCAGAGATTATTAATGCTTGTCATGCTTAACCGCATAGCTGCTTGGCGAGCCTCTGAAAAAGTCCGAAACTCATAAACAGGATACCAATCCCGGTGTTATAAGCGGAAGGGTGTCCTGTTTTCTTGTATAATGGAGGAAATAATAATGATTAATTTACTATTTCGATGCGCGGAGTAGTTACATGATTAGCACATTGCAATATGATTCATTATCGAGATTATCGTAATAAGGCCAAACGCTCAATCTAACTTAACTTTAACTTTTCTTAAGTTGAACCCGTATTCACCTTACAACTGGATAATCAACTAAGGGGTGGAATAGATGGAGGCGAATTGTGGTTTTGCACAGCCATGGCTCGCCTCCAACACGATTAAACCCGACCGCATGAGGTCGGGTTTTTTGTTTTAAAAGATATCAACATGCAAAGATAATTAAAATAATTTATGAAAAAGACATATAAAGGTGAAAATTAATGAGAAATCATCTCATGAGCAATAGCATGACCATCCATATTAGAGGGATAGTAAGTTGGCCAATTAGTGATCTCTTCTAATAATCCTTTACGATCGTTCCCCCAGTATAAGTGAAAGTGATTAGAGTTTTGAGGTGCGATAATGTGATCACTAAATTGTATGTATGCTGGTACTCCTTTTTCATCTCCAACATGTTTGAAGATGTAACGTACTCCTCTATTCCCTTTGGCGTATGTTAAAATTTCATATCCATCATATTCGTACTCTCCTTTATGTTCATGGCCATGATCAAAAAATGTTACAAAATTATTATTAATGACAATTCGATCGGTCGAAGTTTTATAACCAATATCATAATAAGCTTTAACTTCATCAAAGGTTTGTTCTTCAGTATGGGCAGCTTTATGTTCAAATACTTCATCTAACGTACCATCTTCTAAGTAAGGATATACAGATTGCCAGTCACCTTCCCAATTACTTAATTGTCTGTCTTGTACTTGCTCATCTTCAAAATATCCATTATAGATTTTTTTCTGCTCCTCGTCTAATTGATGAGCATGTTCATGATCATCACCATGATTGTGGTCAAGTTCCTGTCCTTGATGCTGTTGATGTTCAATCTCAATATTCGTATTGGTATTTACTGAACTTGTACTTTTCGGTTCACTACATCCAAACAAAATAGCAGATAAAGCTAAGAGACTAAAACAAGTGATAACTTTTTTCATTTCTCTTCCTCCAATTCGTAATAATTACGATTTAAACAATAGTGCATTTTCGCATCAAAGTCAATATAAATCGTAAACGTTACGATTTATATTGACTTTGATACTCTATTAACTCTAAACCCATAGTATTTCATAGAATTAATCAGAGTTTGCTTGCTCAGAGGCATGCTTCGTATGGTAGGTGAAAGTTGTCCTCTTTTATTTATCTATAGTACACAAGTTACTACTTTTACGTGCTTACATGATATGGTATAACTAATAAATACAATTGAAAGGGGATCATTATGGCTTATTTAACAATCAACTTTTTCTCAAAGCGTCTTAATAGAGACGTAACAATTAATGCCTTGTTACCATTGGATGGTTCCGATAAACCAGACTATTCAAGTAGATCTTCGCAAGCACCTTTAAAAGCATTATATTTGTTGAACGGATTGACAGGTAACCATACGGATTGGGTTAGTTATACGCGAATTAGAAAGCTAGCAAACCTACATAATATAGCAGTTTTTATGCCAGGAGGTGAAAATCATTTTTATGTAGATGATGAAGAAAGAGAGGAATATTATGGACAATTTGTCGGTGAGGAATTAGTTGAGTTTACACGGCAATGTTTTCCTTTATCTCATAAACGAGAAGATACCTATATTGGTGGCTTATCGATGGGTGGATATGGGGCGGTTAGAAATGGGTTGAAATATGCCGAACGTTTCGGCGCAATTATTGGTTTATCTTCAGCATTACTGCCATATAGAATTGCGAATGCAAAACCAGGGTTTGAATATAGGACGTTTAAATTCTCTTATTTGCAACGTGTATTTGGTGATTTATCACAACTTCTTGGAAGTGATAAAGATCCAGAGGCGTTAATAAAACAACTACGTGATAATAAGGAAATTATTCCACACATTTTTCTATCTTGTGGAACGGAGGATTTTCTTATTGACATGAACAGACGTTATCATCAATTTTTACTAGACGAAGCTATTGAGCATACGTATATTGAAAAGTCCGGTGCACATACGTGGGAATATTGGGATGAAGGAATTGAAGATGCACTAAATTGGATTGCCAATGTAAACCTTTAGGGTGACTTTTCCAATTCAATGAGTGTAGCCCAATTACAACACATAACAGGATCTTCAACAGTGTATGCACTCCACCATAATTAAACCCGACAGCTTGATGTCGGGTTTTTTGACTTTTCTGTGTTATAAAAAAATGTGGAGTATAATTTTAATCGCTTTTTTAATAACATGATCAAAGATTCACTTTGACTACTGACTGTTTGAAGTTACTGTATTATCCAAGGTTGATCACTTGAATTTAAGTTGCCTATTATTAATAAGGCATATTGACAAAATGATACATTAATGTGATATTATTTAATAAGTATACAGACAGACAGTCGGTCGGTTTGTAAAGGAGGTGTAAAGATGAGAGTTGTAAAAGAAGCTGAGGAACGCAGGAACGAAATCATTGACGCAGCTGATGAGCTTTTCGGTCAGAAAGGCTTTGACGGCACAAGTACAAACGATATTATTGAAAAGGTCGGAATTGCACGAGGAACGTTATATCATCACTTCAAATCGAAGGAGGATTTAATGGACGCGCTGATTGAGAGGTATAGTGTTCGTCTTCTAGGCACAGCGCAAGAAATTGCAATAGACAAGAGCATACCTGTAGTGGAGCGCATTATCCGCGTAGTTATGGCGCTGAACTTAAATGGCGGAAGTAGTAAGGAAATTATGGAGCATATTCACAAGCCGCAGAACGCACTTATGCATCAGAAAATAGAAAAGGTCATCATCAATGGTGTTACGCCAATACTGACGGGTATCATTCACGAGGGCATCCAGCAGGGACTATTCCATACGCCTTACCCGTATGAATGTATGGAAATGGTTGTGATTTATGCGAATACTATTTTTGATGATGATATGGTTCAAATGACTAACGAGGAGCGCGCTTCACGCATACAGGCTTTTGTTTTTAATGTAGAAAGACTGCTTGGTGTCGAAAGCGGAAGTCTTATAGACGTAATGCAAATGTTTGGTAATTAATAGAGTGGCAACTAATCATTCGTGAAAACAGAGGTGACTTATGTTTTACAGAATAATCCGCAATGACATCTTAAAGAGCAAAGCCATTACACTTACCACAATGATATTTGTCGCTGCCTCAGCAATGCTTGTTTCACTCGCGGCCATACTGATCGTTAATCTTTCTGGCGCGCTGGATACATTAATGACTCAAGCGAAAACTCCACATTTTATGCAAATGCATTCGGGTGAGATTAATACTTCGCGACTTACTGCTTTTGCGGAACAAAACAGCAACGTCGATGAATTTCAAGTCGTACAATTTCTGAACATTGACGGTACTCGGATAATAATGGGCGATAATTCACTTGCAAATAGCGTTCAGGACAATGGTTTAAGCGTACAGAGCGAAAAATTCGATTATCTTCTTGATTTGGATGGCAACGTCATTAACGTATCTAACGGCGAGATTTATGTTCCGGTAAGTTATATGAAAGATAACAGTGCAAAGATCGGTGACAAGGCTGTAATAAGCGGTAAAGAATTTATCGTTGCGGGATTTCTCCGTGATTCAACAATGAATTCTTCACTTGCTGCCTCAAAGAGATTTCTTGTAAGCAGCAATGATTATGCGGAGATAAAAAATGTTGGAATTGAAGAGTATTTGATCGAGTTCAGATTAAAGGATATGTCGGCATTAGGCGCATTTGAAACCGCATATGCCTCCGCAGGACTTGAAATGAACGGGCCAACGGTTACATATTCGCTTTTTAGAATGATGAATGCAATTTCCGACGGTATGATGATTGGGATTATCCTTCTCGTAAGTCTGCTTGTCGTTTCCATTGCGTTTATGTGCTTACGCTTTACGCTCCTTGCTAAAATTGAAGACGATTATCGTGAAATTGGTGTTATGAAAGCCATAGGGCTGCGTGTCTCCGATATTAAAAAGGTTTATTTAGCGAAATACGCGGCAATTGCTGCAGCAGGTTCTATTGTCGGTTATGCTCTTTCTTTTGTATTTAAAGATATGCTTCTTAAAAATATACGGCTTTATATGGGAGTAAGTGAAAATTTATCTTTTGCTAATGTATTAGGAATTATCGGTATATTGCTAGTTTTCCTTGCCATTATTGCCTATGTTAACGGAGTACTGAAACGCTTTAAGAAAATTTCAGCCGCAGAAGCCATACGATTTGGCACTTCTCAGGATAATAACACGGGTGCTAAGCGTTTTACCTTAAGCAGAAACAAGCAATTTAACACGAATATTTTTCTAGGTATTAAAGATGTTCTCTCAAGGAAAAAACTTTACGCCACAATGCTAGCTGTGCTTGTAATTTCGTCATTTATCTTGATTGTTCCGCAGAACTTGTACAACACGATTTCCTCAAAAAGCTTCATTAGTTATATGGGGATTGGAAACTACGACCTGCGCATACAGTTGTCAGGCAATATCGATAATATCTATGAAATCGAACAGACCGTGAAAAGCGATCAAGAGATTTCAAAGGTTGCTGTCCTTACAACAAAAACATTCAAGGCAATAACGGGTGTGGGGACAGAGGAAAATATTAAAATTGAACTCGGCGACCATTCTATATTTCCTATCGAATATTCTGAGGGTAAAGCACCAACCGTAGACGATCAAATTGCGCTTTCGACTATATACGCCGATGAGATGAGCAAAAAGGTCGGCGATGTCATTACGCTAGTGATTGATGAAATGGAGAAAGATCTAACGGTAAGCGGAATCTATTCTGATATTACCAATGGCGGAAAAACTGCCAAGGCCACATTCACCGACCATTCAGAGGTCATTATGTGGAGCATTGTCAGCGCTGAACTTTTGGATAAATCACTCGTTGACGCGAAGGTAGCGGAATATACAGACAAGTTTGATGATGCAAAAATATCAGACATTGATGAATTTGTTACACAAACTCTTGGCTCGACAATAAGCTCCGTCGAAATGGCTTCCTACGTAGCGGTTATCGTTGCACTAGTTATAACGGTACTAGTCACATTGTTATTTATGAAAATGCTTGTGGCAAAGGACAGATATTCTATTGCAGTAATGAAAGCATTCGGTTTTACAAACTCGGATATAAAGGCGCAGTATGTTTCTCGAACTGTATTCGTTCTCATTGTCGGAATTGTTCTTGGCACACTTCTGGCAAACACTCTCGGAGAGATGCTTGCGGGATTGGCTATTTCATCATTTGGAGCGTCGATTTTTAATTTTGCAGTAAATCCCATTTCGGCGTATTTGCTTAGTCCGCTAATGATGATTTGCGCGGTTCTTATCGCAACAATGCTTGGAACATCGGGCGCGGGTCAAATAAAAATATCCGAAAATATAAAGGAGTAGACATATGAAGAAGATTATTATCGGTGATCATATTGTAAAGTCTTTCGGCGAGGGCGATGAACAGCATAAAATTCTTGATGAAGTGTCCGTAGAAATACACGAGGGTGAATTCGTTGCAGTTATGGGACCTTCTGGATCGGGAAAATCGACTTTAATGTTTATGTTGAGTGGAATGGACAAAGTTGACGCAGGGAAGGTCGTTTTTGACAGTCAGGAATTCTCAGAGGTCTCTGAGAATGAGCTTTCAGATATACGTAGAACAAAAATGGGATTTGTTTTTCAACAGCCGACCATGCTGAAAAATTTGAATATCCTTGATAATATAATTCTTCCGTCAATGCGCGACAACAGAAAAAACGTCATAAAAATTTCGGAGAAGGCAAGAGAGCTTATGAAAAAAGTGGACATTTCGGAGCTTGAAAATCGAGATATTACACAAGTTTCGGGAGGTCAGCTTCAACGTGCGGGAATATGCCGCTCGCTTATGAACAGTCCAAAAATTATTTTTGGTGATGAGCCGACGGGTGCACTTAACTCAAAATCTGCGGATATGATTATGGATATATTTTCTGAAATTAACGCGGAGGGTACTGCGGTTATGCTTGTAACTCACGATGCAAAGGTTGCAGCGCGGACAGAGCGCATTATGTTTATGCGTGACGGAAAAATCGTAAGCGAACTGAACCTTCCAAAGTTTGACGGTACAAATATGGATGGCAGGGTCGAGAAGGTTACGGTGAAAATGTTGGAGATAGGGATATGATTAGTTAAGACAACTATATGCGTAGAATCTAGAGTGGCGTAGTCTTCGGACAGGGGTTCAGTTCCCCTCGCCTCCACGATAATAAGCCCGAACGAATGAGGTCAGTTTTTCTTTGTTACAAAAAGTATGGAAGATGCATTTCAATCCAAGCTTAGACAAGTAACTTTTTTCTGTACGATTAATTCAGAAAGAAAGTGTGTAAGGATGAAGAGAGATTATTTGCGAAAAAGTTGGTTGTAAACAAACATGAAAAAGCGCTCCATCCCTAGTGGAATGGAGCGCTTTTTCTCAAGCTCATTTAGAAACATGTAAATGATTGAATCGACTGCAAACTCAATCCAGTATACATCCAAAACCTACCGTTCCACTGAAAACCCGCGACCGAGTTGCGACCCACAAAAACTGGGTAAAACCAGAATTGATTTCTATTCTCGAGCCATACGTACGTATTCCGAAATAAACAACGAACAATCGCTCCAGGGTCGACAGCAAATGGAGAAACCGCTGGTTGCTGAGGGATGAATCCCGGAGGGGGTGAACTAGGAGGCCCCATTTGACTAGGCTGTCCTGAGGGCGGACCCGGTTGTCCTGGAAATCCTGGGAATCCCGGAAATCCCGGAAATCCTGGGGGGCCTGGAGGTGGTGAGAATGGCATGATCTTGTCACTCCTTAATTGATGGGCTAAAACATTGTATGTATGAGCGGAGATATGTGAGTGGGCATATTCTATATTTTCTTTACACCTTTATACTAACTGCCAACTTAAATTCTACATATTTGGAACAGGCGATTATCATTCATGTCATTCAAACCCTCCATTAAGCCACCACCCTATAGTTCATTTGTTATAGTTACGTCCTAAGATTAATTTAGGAGGTAAAGCATGGTATTGAAGGTCAGAAATTTATCGGTTATATACGGTCAGAAAACGGCGGTCGATCGGATTAGTTTTCAAGTGAAGCCTGGGCAAGTATTAGGATTACTAGGCGCCAATGGAGCAGGGAAATCTTCAACAATTGCTGCAGTGCTAGGTATTGAAAAAAGCACTCATGATGAGCTGATCATTATTGATAAATCACCAGTGCGTAATCGGAAGGAGGTATTTGAACAAGTAGGGGTGCAGTTTCAAGAAACTAATTTCCAAGATAAATTAACTGTTTCTGAAGCGTGTGAACAGTGGCAGTCACTTTATAGAAAAACGGCGGACTTATCGGTTTTACTACAAACCTTTGGGCTGGAAGGTAAGGAAAAGCAACTTATAAAATTGCTCTCTGGTGGAGAGCGACAGCGACTAGCTGTACTGCTTGCCCTAATTGCTGAACCGAAGCTTGTGTTTCTAGATGAACTGACGACAGGGCTCGATACTAAAGCTCGTCGTATGTTGTGGAAACAGCTCTTAACCATGAAAGGAAATGGTTTAGCGATTATTTTAACATCACATTACATGGATGAGGTTGAAGCGTTATGTAATGAGATATTAATTCTGCGTGAAGGTCAAACCGTCTTTCATGGCACAATCCAGGAAGCTTTAATCGCTAGTGGGAAAACAACGCTTGAAGACGCATATTTACTTTTCTCAGGTGAGGGGGAACAATGGGGATGAGTACAATGGTTGCACTTTTGAAAATAGAAGGTAAGCTAGTATGGAAAGGTATTGATATATTAATATTCGGGATATGTTTTCCGATTATTTTGGCAGCCCTGTTTGGCTACTTGCTTAGTAAAGATGCATCGGCAGGTTCTTCAAACTTTGAATTATCTTATGCGGCTGTTATAACTATTGGCGTACTTGCAACGGGGGTAATGGGTTTACCATTAACCATTGCTGATTATCGACACCGAGGCATTCTGAAACGATTCCAAGTGACGCCAGTATCGCCTTTACAGATATTATTTGCGCAAGGTCTAATTCAGCTTTCTTCTGCCCTTGTTTCATTTATAGGTGTTACATTGGTGTATTATTTACTTTTTGATTATCGATTAGCAGGCTCCTGGTTTATGTTTTTGATTGTATATGCTTTTGTTATATTAGCTATGTATAGTATCGGTATTTTCATAGGTAGTGTCGTACCGAATCAAAAAGCAGCGAATATGTGGAGTTCTATCGCTTACTTTACGATGTTGTTGTTCTCAGGTGCGACGATACCATATGAAGTGATGCCGCGCTTCGTTCAATGGGTAATGGATATACTACCATTGGCACATGGTATTCATTTATTAAAAATGGTGACTACAGGTGGAGCCACGGCAGGAATGGCAATTCCCCTGTTGATACTAGCTGTTTGTACTGTTATTAGTTTGGTTGGGGCGTTCAAATTCTTTAAATGGAAGTAGGGTAGCGGGATGTACAAAACGAAAGAAATCGCAGCATTAGTTGGTGTGCATCCCAATACGGTACGGATTTATGAAGACTGGACATACATCTCATCTGTCCCAAGAGGCGATAATGGCTACCGCATGTATTCAGACTTGCATCTATTTCAACTAAAAATAGCTAGAGTCGCTTTTCGTTGTGAAATTGTTCAAGGACTCATTCGGGCAAAGGCAAGAGCTATTGTAGAAGCTAGCGGCAAAGAGGATTTTGCTCGAGCACTGGAATATGCACAATCTTATCTGTTACATTTAGAAAAAGAATATGATCGGGCATTAGAGGCAATTGAGCTTTCGGAGCAGTGGATGTATGGATTAGAATATGAATCTATTCAAACCTATACACGAAATGAGGCTGCTCGGCTACTGGACCTCTCACCTGAAGTTATAAGAAATTGGGAACGGAATGGCTTGATAACAGTCCCTAGACTTTCAAATGGATCGCGCTCATATACAGAGAATGAAATAAATCGCTTAAAAATTATTCGTACGCTAAGGGCAGCACATTATTCAATGAGTGCCATACTTCGGTTGATGAATAAAGCAGAGATGATGAGAGCAACTGATTTAGATATTAAGAAAGTACTCGAAACACCTGAAGATCATGAAGATATGATTTCGGTGACAGATCGATTAACCTATTCTTTAGAGCAAGCCATTGTGTCAGCGAAGGAGCTTATATTTTTATTGAGAGAAAAGGACATCTTGTAGGTGTCCTTTTTATATGTTCTTTTTCATATATATGGACAGTAATATCAATTCAGTAAAAAGTACTCTGGCTGATAAATAAAAGAAGAAATTATTCGCAACCTTAAAAATCCTATTCCGTATTTAAGATACGAAATGAATCGGACGAATCCCTAATAGTTATGGAGAAACGACATCTATCAAATAAGAATTTTCATATAACAACTATAGAAGTTGAGGTATAAACTTTATGAATGAGGAATTAAGAGTTCATGCTGATACTTATTATCGGATGGCTGAGCAGAAGGCAGCCCAATACTTTGCATCGCTTTTCGAGCAAGTTAGAGAAAAGACGTATGTGCCTGCTTTATCTGACGATATTCAACTTTGGAAACGAGATCATATTCATCGTTGGTCATGGCTGTCTTTCTTGTCTCGGGGAAAGAGAACATCTGATGACGGGGGTTATCAACGACATATCCAGTGGTTAAATCATACGGGAAAATTAGATGATTATCTTGATCGAAGCGTGTCGTATATGTATATGAGAGATCTAGGAAAAGCGATGGAGTCACCCCAAACACAGGCTAGAATTCAGAGTGTAGCTGCTTACATCAAGCAACGTTTGATTCATTCTACCGATTCGAACCAAGATGACCAGCCAGAGTTTATTAGTTTGGCAGGCATATATCGGTGGGCCCAAAAGGAAGGTATTGAAACGGCTGTAATATGGGTGATCGGTAAGCTTAAGAATGTATCGGACCATATCCCAGAGCAATTGAACCCCGAGCACGCTCAGCGCAAGCTGATTAAGATCATTATTGGAGTGGTCCTGCATGCGTTTGAAGAATTGGTTGACGAACGATCGCCTGCGGAACGAGCTAAGAAACTTGACGAAGCCATTAGACTTGGTTATTCCTATGGTCTGACCTATCCATTCATTGACGATCTTCTGGATTCGCAGATCTTAACAGTTCAAGAGAAAGAACAATATTCCTATATCATCCGGGTCGCGCTTTTGACAGGTACGGTACCAGAATTAAGCGAGTGGAATGGGACTAACAAAGCAATGATTCAATTCATGCATGCCGAGCTGACAGAGGCTTTTGAATATATTAAAAGTCATCAGCTACCAGAGACTCAACAGCTGTTTTTCGAGCAGACTTACGTTTTCTTTCACTCACAGGAATCAGACCGTGCCAAGGTTCTATCTAATCCAACGTACACCAACGAAGAGCTGTATATTCCCGTCATCATAAAGTCGGCTTCTTCAAGGTTGATCGCTCGTTCGGTTCTAAGTGCTAGTGATGACGAGGGGTTTGAGAATCGGACCTTCTTTTATGGTATCTACAACCAACTTGCTGACGATTTTGCAGATATGTTTGATGATATGAGAGATGGCGCGGTAACTCCTTATACTTACTATTTAACTTACCATGATCAGCGTTCGGATCTTATTAATCCCTTTGAATTATACTGGGCCGTCATTTCCCATCTGATTCATAAAGTATATCACTCCGACAGAAAGGCACGAGAGGTGATCCTCGACCGTGCAATCAATGGTTTGAAACGTTGTAAAGCACGGATAGGCAATGAAAAGTACAACAGCATTATGGAGATATTTGCTTGCGGAAGCCCAGAATTCAAACGGCTCGTCCAGTATATGGTTCAACATGCGAGTGATGTAGATTTTTTGGATAAATTGCTTCGTGATCAACTAGTTACCGTTCTGAAAAACAACCGCAAGGAGAAAGAAGAGTTCATAGAGACTATCAAAATGGCACGTAAGCAAATCAACAACAACTTGTCAATTGTCAAGTCTGACGGGATGCCGCCGATGAAAGAGATACTGATTGATGCAGCAAATTACAGTCTCGAAGGGGATGGGAAACGTCTTCGTCCAATATTGACATGGGTTATGAGTGTACAAGATTATGGACTGCAAGCACAAGCAATCGCACCCTTACTGAGATCATTGGAATATATGCATACTGCATCTCTGATTTTCGATGATTTGCCAACCCAGGATAACGCGCCTACCCGCAGAGGGCGTCCAACGCTACATCAAGTACATAATAGTGCCACTGCAGAAATAACCGGTCTGTTACTGATGCAGAAGGCAATTCAGGAACAAGCATCACTCAAATCATTCGATGCTAAAACTGTGCTTGCCTTGATAAAATATTCAGCCCAAACTGCTGAGGACCTATGCATGGGACAGGTGATGGATTTGAACTCCAAAGGAAAGGTATTAACGCTCGAGCAATTGAATTCGATTTGCTTTTACAAAACCGGAATTGCATTTGAGGCTGCTCTAGTTATGCCAGCTATTCTCGCACAGATTGATGAGCAGGAAATCACTATTTTGAAAAAATTTGCTTATCATGCTGGTATCGCCTTTCAGATTAAAGATGATCTGCTAGATGTAGTAGGAGATGTTCAGTTACTAGGGAAACCTGTTGGCAAGGATATGGAAAATAATAGTTCTACTTTCGTAACGATCCTTGGTCAGGAAGGTGCTAGCAAACAAATGTGGGAACACTACTGTTTGGCCATGGAAGTGTTGAGTAAGAGGCAGCGTGACAACGTATTTCTTAAGCATTTACTGAACTATATGGTTCATCGGGACCGTTAGGTGTTTTGATTAAGTAATAATTTTTACGCGAATTGTGGTTTAGCTCAACTACGGGCGCCTCCACCAATACGATGGATTAGGATACCTTATAGGTATCCTTTTTTTGTTCATTATTCCCATATTAAGTGCGGTGCATGAATAAAGCATTAAGGGTACCTTTCGATGGGTGGTCTATTTTTTTGTTTTAAAGAGCGTTTATGGGACAGGTTAAATAGCAGCAATTATTGAAAGGTGATTAATAATGTTAAAAGCTTATAGATGGCTCACTTTATGTGTAGTCATATGGGGTAGTAATTTTGTTTTTGGAAAGATTTTAGTCCAGGACTTCTCCCCTAGTCTGTTAACATCGCTAAGACTTTTATTTATTGTATTATTTTTAATTGGCGTAACATCGTATAAAAAGCATTTCAAGCGAGTATACTAGGGGCTTTGTTTATTCTATCAGGAGTTATGTTATCTACTTATCAACGGAAAATGCGAGTTAAACAATCAGCTGGCTGATTATGTAGTAGATTAAAATACCATCCGCATGAGGATGGTATTTTTGTGTTGCTAAAATTGCAGACAAACCTAGTCATAAGAACGGAAAAAAGATAATAAATATGTATGTATAAATTGAATTATTGAAAATTTGAGTGTAATGGTAAATAAGAGATAATTAAAAAGTAATATGATCTCATTGGATAAAAATACAGTTAAGGGGATTTTTGAATGGATAGTCAAAATAAATCATCTCACAGGATTAGAGTGAGTTTTTACGGTTTTTTAATTCTATTAATTTTAATCATTGAACTGACCATATTCATCAAAAGAGACGACCAAATCACATTAGATTATACAGATTTTCAGAATAGTGTAGACAAGTATTTAGAGGGCAAAGAATTTAACGGGGCTGTGCTTATTGCTCAAAGAGGCAACATTATTGTCAATAAAGGATATGGGATGGCGGATTTAGAACAAAGCATCCCCAATAATTCGGATACGGTATTTAGAGTCGGTTCCTTTACTAAGCAATTTACAGCAATGGCGATATTGCTTTTGCAGGAAGAAGGATTACTAAATGTACAAGATCCTATAAGTAAATACATAAATGGATATCCAGATGGTGATGCAATGACGATTGCACACTTACTTACCCACACCTCTGGCACGCCACAAAATCAAGAAGTGGTCACATCAAGTGGTGATATTGAGGAGATTATTGAGCAAAACAAAAAGAAGCCGCTAGACTTCAAGCCAGGTGATCAATTCGCATACAGTAATACTGGCTACGGTATTCTGGGATATATTATAGAACAAGTTTCACAAATGACTTATGAGCAATATTTGCAAAAGAATATATTTGATAAGGTAGGTATGAGTTCTAGTGGTATAGAGCACAAAGAATACAAAGTATTCGAAAATCGTGCTTGGGGATACACGAAGTTCGAGCAAGGGAATACAAAAAAAGAGCCTTTTTTCCTGAATTATAACAGTGCAGCAGGGTTATATACGAATACTCATGATTTATTTTTGTGGGATCAGATGCTTTATAAAGATGATGTATTTTCAAAGGAATTAATAGAAAGCATGTATACTGACTACGGCAAAGGATATGGTTATGGCTGGTTCATTAATAAGGATAACCAGCAGAGAACAATTTATGAACACTCGGGTATTGTCTATGGGATAGTGTCAAATATCGTTAGATATCCAGAAGAACAAGCGCTCATTATAGTTATTCGGAATGTGGTGCCACCGAAATTGCATGATGACAAAGTCCAGACAGATTTGGCAAAAATGCTTTTCGAACTTGAGTAATTAACGATTGCACTCCCTCCATAAATGGGGTATTCTTCAATAAGCGACCAATTAGTATTTTTTGAGTTTCATTCCAATTAGTAGATTCTAGCAAGTCTACATATTCAACTACAACTTCATACACTTAAGTAAATGGTGCTGTTTTTACACAGCTTAAAATGGAAGATCAGTGCAAATCTGACGCGGTCCCGCCACTGTAACGCTGAGTATGCTAACGTGTTTCCACTGTATGATATACGGGAAGGAGTTAGTTATACGATGAAGCTAAGCCAGGATACATGCCATTTACTTTTTCTACGATTTCACGAGGATGAAAGGAGAGATGTTTAACTGTGCATTTATATGGGCATTCGCATGTCCTTATGTCCGTGTGTCAAACACCTTTCACAATAACTAGTGAGAGGTGTTTTTTTGTTGTACAAAAATAAATTAAGATTTAGGAGATGGAACATGTTACTGCAAAAAACAGGTAAGAAATTAATGGCATTATGCTTAACATTATTAATGATATTTTCATTACTGGGCCCCACAACTGCGATGGCAGCAGCGGGTATTTCAGAGGCAGCAGGGATCAAGGGATATGTAACAGTATCGGTTGAGAAGTTCACATTGGGACAAGGCTATATCGTTGAGCCGGTTCGTGTACCTTTCCAAGAAGGAGACAATGTAGCAGCAGTTATTTCTGAACTTTTAGGAGAAAACCGCTACAAACATGGAGGCAGCATAGAGAGCAGTTTCTATTTGTCTAGCATATACGACCCGGGCGCAGGTGCAGTTAATATTCCAGCCTACATCTTACAAGCCATTGGAGGAGTAGGGCATATCGGCGATCGGAAAGACGCGGATTGGTTAGGTGAATTTGATTATACCCAAATGTCGGGATGGATGTTCGCTGTCAACAATTCCTTCCCAAATGTCGGAGCTTCGGATACCCCTGTTGAAAACGGTGATGTCGTTCGTTGGCAATATACCATTTATGGGTTGGGAGAAGACGTAGGAAGTAAAGGTGAGCTTTTTGACCTTGCCAACAAGGATGCATTAACTGAAAAAGTAGCAGAGATTAACAGCTCCATCGATAAAATAGAAATACTTGCCGATGATACTGTACGACTTGCTTATGATAACGCATATGATGCGCTAACGGATATGGAAAGCAGTCAGTATGTCGTTGACACTGCACTAGGAGAATTAGTTGAAGCACTGGATGAGAGTAATGAACTGGATACGGCTGAATTGGTTGCATCTATAGAAGCTGCAGAGCTAAATAAAGCTTCTGTTAAAGTAAGTATAGATGGATACGATGTAGGCCCAACAGATTATTGGGTTGTCGAAGATGAGCTTAACGCATTGGTCGAAGTAATTGTATCGGCTCAGCAGTTAGTTGCAGATTCGAATGCCTCACAAGAAGAAGTTGATGCAAAAGTATTGGCACTTGATCAAGCTCAAACGTCCTTCAATAATGCTAAGAAACAAGGGCTAATAGGAGAAGTAATTCAACCTACATTTAATATTACATTTACAGTAGCTCCTAAAGCGACGCAATTAGAGCTTTATAATTCTAAAGATCAACTCGTTGATATTGGTGCAGGGGAAGCGGGAACTTATAAAGTATATAAAGCTACTTTGCCTGTCGGTGACTATCGCTACAAAGGAATTGACGCTAGTGGAAACAATGTTGGCGAAGGGAAGCTAACGGTAACGTCGGATCAGGATCAGAAGTTTGAATTCCGTCAATTAAACCTAAAAGCTAGCAATTCTGGATGGAACGCTGATGTTGATTATACAGTAAGGATCGGTCAGAACAGCCCAAGTGACACATCTCTAACTTTAGGAACGAAGACTTCAGCGAGTCAATATCCGGCACTCGTTCTTACAGGAAATACATATTTTTATTCTTTTGAGCCAAGTGAAGCGCGTGTAATCGAAGGTTATATTACACTTAGCAACAGCGTCACGGTTACTTTATCGACGCAAGCACAATCGGTTACTGGAGCAATTCCTTTATCTCGAATGATTACATTTACGGTACCTGAGGAAGCTACTTTGTTCGTAGGTCGTAAAATCAAACATTTTGTTTCGTTTGAAAAAGTTGAACCTACGGAAACGACGATTCAGGACGGTAAGCGAGTATCTCGCTATAAGTTGATGAACGGTCAGCAATATAACTACCGGGTAAGTCAAGAAGGTAAGCTTACAAACACCGGGATATTTAATGCGACTGAAGCGAATGCAGCAATGGAGATTACGGAACAACAATTAGATGTTCTTCCACCCAATTCGATTCTAAACCGAGGAACCTACCTGGAAGGGAATATCTATCTCAATATTAATGAACAAAATCATTTGAAGCTTTCAGAGCCAGGTGATGAGTTCAAGTTATTAAGTTTGCGGAGTTGGCAGGCTTTAACTGAAGGTATTGGTAACTACTTCTTTGAACCTGATTTTCATTATGAAATTATTTCTGGTCAGGACGTCATTGCAATTGCTGAGGGGGAACCTGGCAGCTATTCAACGATTCTTGCGAAAGACAACGGAACAGCAATTGTTAAAGTAACTTATGATGCTCTTAAAGTAAATGGGTCGAATTATATTAGTGAAGCAAACAATGCATTTAGCTCAATATGGCCGGAAAATGTCGGTTTGTTTGTTGTCACGGTTGGTCAAGACGAGACAACTATTACTACCGGAATTGAAAGCAATAAAGAACGTAATCAAAAGGCCAATGAAGGCAAGACGGGCAATCAAGTGATGAACCTTCAAAATGGCGCTTTCGATGCGGATATAGATAGCGTGTACTATGTGGATACGGAGCCGGGTGCTACTTATACGTTTACCCCTTCTGCAGGTAGTGAAGTTAGTGTTCTTCGTCCTGACATCAATCATGCGGCTGGAACGGTATCCTATGGAGACGGCACATTCTCTGCAGACGATGTGACTCCCCATCCTGACGGATCGTTCAGTGTGCTACTAAAGGAAGGGCGCAACATTGTTAAGATCGAAAGAGACGGTCAGGCAGAATATCAGGTGATGACGGCAAGACCGCTCAATGTGACGATAGAAAACTTAACTCGACCACAAGAAGAAGTTGGCCCGGGAGATCGAGTCAAAGTTGTATTTCAAGGTTTATCGTTCCCTGCCAACAAACTATCTGGTATATACAATTTTAATGCACAGCTTAACTTTTTTGCGGGATCAAATCGTACACTAATTACCAATACTGCTAAACAATATAATATTACGACACAGGGCAATAGCGTGGAATTCACAGTGCCTCAAGATCTGGAAGGCGGTTATAGCCTTAATGATGGGCATCTTAAATTAGGCTTCTTCGGTAGTCCTATTGGCGATCATCGTAATATTGATCCTTTAGTAGGGGCTAATCCTAATTTCACTGCGTTGGGTAGAGAAGGATACTATAGTATTTTTCCGAAAATTGTAATTGTTAAGGAAGCGGATAAAGCTTCCCTACAGCTTGCCCTTGATGAGGCTCATGAACAACTGGGATCGGTTTCTGTAAGCACAGACGGAAGCGATGTACTTCAAAGCGACTATTGGGTGACGGGAGAAGTATACAGTCAATTATCACAACTTATTGAATCTGCCCAAGCAATAATAGCGGATGAAAATGCTAGTCAGAATAAAGTTGATGCCAAAGTACTTGCTCTAGACCAAGAACTAGAATTGTTTAACAATGTTAAACAATTAGGTTCGAAAAAAGCAGTTATCAATGTAAACGAACAATTGAATAAGCAGTTGGCTTATTTGATTAACAGCGTAAACAATCCTACATTCGGCACAGGCGGCGGGGAATGGAGTATTCTTGCTCTTGCTCGCGCGCAATATGAGGTACCGGAAGGTTATTACACCACTTATTACAATAATGTGGTTCGTGAAGTAGAAAAATTAATGCCAGCAGGAAAGTTACATTCTGCTAAAGGCACGGAGCACTCCAGACTGATCTTAGGCCTAACGGCTATCGGCAAAGACATCACTAACGTAGCGGGATATGATATTAGCGCAGCGTTAGCTGATTTTAATTACGTTACCAAGCAAGGAATTAATGGGCCGATCTTTGCGCTACTTGCGCTCGATAGCCATCAATATGATATTCCCGTGCAAAATGGGGTTACAAATGCAACAACACGAGACAAGCTAATTGACTTTATTATTAAAAAGGAAGTTGCCGGCGGAGGTTGGTCCTTGTATGGTGCTGCCGATCCGGATATTACGGGAATGGCACTTCAAGCTTTAGCTCCTTATTACGGGGAGCAGGAAGAGGTTAAAGCTGCTGTAGATCGTGCAGTTGTTTGGCTTTCTTCGGTTCAGAATGGGGCTGGTGGTTACACGAGTGCTGGTGCAGAAAATGTCCAAAGTGTCGCCCAAGTCATCGTTGCTTTAACTAGTCTCGGTATTGATCCGCATACCGATCATAGATTCAACAAGAACGGCCATTCCGCAGTTGACAATTTGCTGACTTATGCGGTACCGACTGGTGGATTTGTTCATCCGAAAGGCGGCAAAGTCGATGGGATGGCAACGGACCAAGGGACATATGCCCTTGTCGCTTATAGCCGTTATTTGAACGGAGAAACTAGTCTGTACGATATGACAGATGTTGTTATTGATGTGACAGAACCGGATGATACGATTAGTCTTCCAGACGACGGTCAGACTGTCGTTATTCCGAATGATGGCAATGACTATACGATACGCGTGAAAGAATCGGATCGCGAGAAACAGGTGTCCATCGAACTGCCTGATTCTGCACAATCTAGAACATTTATTGAATTGCCAGCCAATGTGGCGTTGCCAAACCTGAGTATCTCAAGAGGAGGCATCACTGCGGAATTCCCTCAAGGGATTACAATGAATAGTGGGTCGAAAGAAACACTAGGTCTGATTAATTTCATTAATAAAAATGATACGGCACTTAATACGAGCCTGATTGGTTTAATTGGTTCAAATCAACAACTAGATGAAATTCACGAATACTTTACAATGGGTGGAGATCGTTCGATTCACTTCGTCAAAGGTTTTGTGCAGATCACCTTTGCAGGCATGAAAGGCAAGGAAGCTGCGTTTATTCAAAATGGTCAACTTACCCCAATTCAAAAGTTTGCTAGCGACAAGGAAGGATTGGCGAGCGGAAAACATGAATATGCGTATGAAAGTGGTAGTGATCTCATCGTTAAAACAGATCACTTTACAGACTTTGTCGTTTATTCGGTTAAGGACAATACCAATGGTGGAGGCAGTCCAGAACCTGCAAAAGGAACAATTCAATTGTCAATTGACAAGTTAACCATTAATAAAGGGTATGTATTGTCACCAACAACGGTTGAATTTACACCGGGCGAATCGGTCTGGGATGTTTTGAAGAGAGAGTTAGATAGTCGCGGTATAGCTTATGTAAACTCCTTCTCAGATAAATACAGCAGTGTTTATGTGGAGTCTATTGCTGGCGATGGAGAATTTGATCATGGCAGTGGTAGCGGTTGGATGTATAGTGTTAATAATGCTTGCCCGAATTACGGCGCGAGTTTGTATAAGCTGAAACAAGGTGACAAGGTAGAATGGCGCTATACGACCAATTTAGGTAAAGATCTGGGTAATAATTGTAGCCCGGGAGGGGAAGATGGTCCGGGTACGGGAGGAATTAATCCAGGTGACGGAGGAAGCGAGCCAGGTACGAACGAACCTGAGCAGGAACAAAAGGTTCTAGCAGACTACTATACGGATAGTGCGAACGTATCTTCCTGGGCTTATGATCTCATTTTGGAAGCAACAAAGAAAGGGTTTGTTCAAGGGAATAATGGCAAACTAAGTCCAAAAGATGAGATTACTAGAGCCGAGTTTACCAAGTTGCTTGTCGAAGCCTTTAACATTCAAGTAGATAAAGAGGCTGTTAATTCATTCCGTGATATTAAAGCTACGGATTGGTTCTATCCATACGTTAACGCCGCGTATGAAGCTGGAATTGTGACAGGGTACCAGGGTCAATTTCTACCGAATGACACGATTACAAGAGAAGAAATGGCGGTTATGATTGCAAGAGCAATGAAGCGGGAGCTTGTACAATCAATCGTTAGCTATCAAGACCGTGACCAAATTGCGTCATGGGCACAGGGACAGGTTGCTGATATGTCCGCGTTAAACATTATGACTGGTTACAATAATCAATTTAATCCGAAGGCAATTGCAACTAGAGAAATGGCTATTGTTATAGTAATGAGAGCGTATCAATATAATGAGAGTCAAAGCGTGAAGTAGAAAGAACAAAACCTCGACCATGCGGTCGAGGTTTTGTTGTGTAATTGTATACGACCGACTTAGTTGAACATTAGGAGGGAACTGCAAAGAGATAACCAATCTCCGGCTGGGACATAATTTGACAGATATTGTATAGCCATTTATTATTGGAAACTGGAGGGATTTGTATGTTATTTCTAACTATACTATGCATTAATATAATGTTAGGCATGTTTGTACCATTTGTTCTCGTCTATGCTTTAATTGTCAAGCCAATCCAACATAAGAGGTGGTATCCGGAACCTCTACCCCACAAGAAAAAGAAAGAGAAGGAAAGTCTAAAATCGATAGTAAGTAATATCGTTATAGCTATTTTCATTTTTGGTGTGATGTTAGGTCTTATTATTCTAACTTGGTCGTTTGCAATGCCTCACTGGAAGGACGTACCAGCCGTTGTCTTCAAGCAATATGAAGAGAAAACAGATACAGTTACTGATATCGCATATGACTGGGAGAGGAATTCGAGAAAATCGTGGGGGTTTGACTATGTAAAGCTCGATGGTGAACAATTCGCATTTGAGGGCTTAAAGCTAGATTCTATCCACATCGGCGATAAGGTTACGGTCCACTACTTAAAGTATTCTAATTACCTTATGCAAATTACCGATCAGGAAGGTAATGCGATTAAGCATACCTTCTCATTTCTAACCTTTCTAATTGAGGGTCTTATCTATATTCTATTGACCGCAATATACTTTTATAGGAAAGCACGCTCTGGAGTCATTAATAAAGGATGGAGTAAAAGGAAAGTAATTGTTACGATTAGCTTTCATACGATAACTATCTTCTTACTAATCCTTTCCTGCTATTCCGATAGACCTCAAGCACTTGTAATCGTTCTGGTGATACATTTCGTGATGCATTATATTCAAGTGGAAGGCAGTATAAGATCGAAAATTGCGTAGCTGGAAAGTAATCAATAATATAGTCAGTTAGATCAAATGTTCTAAATTAATCTCCTAATAGTATGGTTGGCTTAAAGGATCAATGAATTGATGTGCTTAGAAAAATTTAGAACTAAATTTTATATAATAAATGTTGGTATATATGGTAAAAAGGTATATCCAAATCGTGACAAATTTGTTACAATAAATAGTATATATTACCTAGGGAGGTTTTAATTTGTCAGGTTCTAGAATTATGAAATGGGTAACAGGTGCATTGGAATTAGTTTTAGCAATACCTATTATCGGAGGCGCAATTGTTATTTCAAGTTATTATTCTGTATTAGGTGTAATGTTAATTTTACACATCGTAACATTGGTGCTTTCGGCTTCTAATAGAGAGCCAAAGTATGGTTCAATTCTCGGTATTATAACTTCACTTTTAGCTTGGATACCTATCTTAGGATGGATAATGCATCTTTTAACAGCAATTTTCCTTATGGTAACTGCTGCTCAAAAAAACAGAAATCAAAATCAAAATCAAAATGTTTCGCATTTCCAAGGTTAATTACTTACATAACATTAGCCTTAGCTCCGCTTCTATGTTCTATAGATGCGGAGCTTTTTTTCTAGAGATAACATTTCAAGTTGGAAACCAGTAAAATATTTTGATTATTCAGAAATTAATAGAGTATTATGTACCATTTTATGGTATTCTGATGAGTGTCATAATATGGGGGTGTATAACGATGATAGGGGATACAATTGAGAAAGAACAGACGATATTTGCTCATGTTGGAAATACAATTAAGACAGAAGATCGAGAAATACGAATTGTCGCCAAATACGAGGCACCTCTAATTGTTGTACTAGGAAATGTGCTTAGTTATGAGGAATGTGACGAGCTAATTACTCATTCTAGGGAACAATTACAAAGTTCTAAAATAGTTGGAAATCATGAAGTTAATCAAATTAGAACGAGTAGTGGGGTGTTCGTTGAGGAGAATGAGACGATTGTAAAAATCGAGAAAAGACTCTCTCAAATTATGAATATTCCTATCGAACATGGAGATGGCTTACAAGTTCTCCGATATACACCTAGTCAAGAATATCAACCTCATTATGATTTTTTCGCAGAAACGAGTCGAGCAAGTGATAACAATCGAATTAGTACACTAGTGATGTATTTGAATGATGTGGAGGAAGGCGGAGAAACGGCTTTTCCGATGCTGAATATATCAGTTTTTCCTAGTAAAGGGATGGCAGTCTACTTCGAATATTTTTACAATAATGATGAATTGAATAAATTAACTTTGCATGCAGGTACACCAGTGATTAGGGGCGAAAAGTGGGTTGCTACGATGTGGATGAGAAGGCAATCTTTTCGTTAGTTTGGGATATATGAGCAAAAACACCATCCGCATTAGGATGGTGTTTTTGCTTAGAAAATCTTATTCAAACGTATATTGTAGTTAGGTACCAAGAAAAAGTAGCTTTTTTATCATTCTGCTTCTGCCAATACTTTAATCTCATCCACAGTATACCCAGCATCGCTCAAAACTTTAACACGATTTTGTGCAATAATGTTAATAGATGCATTTACAAGTTTGATTTCTACTTGTGCTTCTGATAAATCACTTGTTTTACCGCTATCTAAATATTGCATTAACTTTTTTGCAGTAAGTTGAGACTTCAATGCCATATCTTTAATTGATCTTATGTACTCAGGTGCTATATCAGGTGTATCTTTAAAGGTTGCGACGTTTATACTAGCCTGAAAGGCCTCTACATCTTTACAATAATTATAAAAATCAAGTTTAGTTGCATTACCTTCAGCGTAAGACTCCATTGCCTCCATTAAGTTATTATGAGCATCCTTAACTTTGTTAAAAAATTCCCATACGATTTTATCCTGCTCACCAATGTTTGCTTTTGTTTCAGCAGCGGACGCAGAAGTAGTTGGGGTTGGGCTAGCATTAGGGTCTTGATTTTTAGAGTTATTATTTGCCACTAAGCCTACAATCATTGCTACTAAAGGAATGAGTATAATAAAAACGAGACAACCAATCCTTCTCTTTTTACCGGGCTTTATAATTAATTCTTGTTGCACTGGTCCCTCAAAATATTGTGGTATTTGAGATGGAGTGGGTGTTGTGGCGGTTGCATTCAATGGAAAAGCACAACTTTCACAGAAATTATTTGCGATAACGTTTTTAGTTCCGCATTTTTGACAAACTTTCATGAATAACCCTCCTGGAAAATACATTTAATAAAATATTATACAATTATCCATAAGTCTAGCATTTGAAGATGAAAATTACAATGTGAAATGCTATATAGTATTCGATATGCTTAAACCATAAATTCAGTTGAACAAAAGATATATATAGTGATAGCATTGTCCAGTTGAACTAGAAAAATTATCTAAACGGATATTTTTAATTATCTTAAAGTGACATCAAAACTCTGTTTACATTCTCAGAAACTTGTGTACTGTAGTCTTCGGACAGGATTACAACTCCTCTGTGACCAATAAAAAACACCAGCCTTATGAGGAGGGTGTTTTTTATTCTCTGTATAATAGCTTAGATATATATTGAGATGAGAATTGAATAGGCTTGAAGTAATAACATGTTATATATCCGATAGAAGGGTGGTAACCAAAACTTTTATCAATAAATCTTCTTCAATAACTCAATTACTTCTTCTATGGTAACGCCAAACGATTTATAATATGAAGCGCTCTCGACCATTTGCTTCAAGATCATTTCATTGCGTTTTTGAAGCATATCATCGGGTGAAAGTTCAGCTACGAAGCATCCTTTTCCCGTTACTGTATAGATAAGTCCAGAACGTTCAAGTTCTTCCCAAGCTTTTTTTACGGTGATGATACTAATCCCAAGTTCTATAGCTGCTTGTCGTATTGGTGGTAAACTATAGCCGGATTCTAACTCACCCTTTAGAATTTGAGAGCTAATTTGTTCGAAAAGTTGCTGGTAGATTGGTTTTTCAGATGTGTTGGAAAGTGCGATGTTCATTATATTTCTACTTTCTTAAATTGTTTAATAGAAATAGTATAAGCGATAATGGTAAATGTTGCGAATAATACAATTCCTGCAATTAGGATGGATATTTGTAATGGAATGTTCTCGGCACCACTACCCTTGAAAAGGTCAAACACTACATTACTTTGTATTGCCAACCATTCTGCCCCACCAGCAAATAGTATAGCTGCTGCAACAGATGTGAACGCTGCTGCGCCATACTTGTAAGCTGTCTTGTAATACATGGAGAAAAAGATAATGTTGAAGATTGCAAGCATGGCAAAACATAGTCCCCAAAAACCTAAAGTTGGTTCAAAGAAATAGTAGGTCAAATTAGGATATAAGCGAGTACTTATCATTCCGTAGATAACTGCAACAACGATATGCAATAATTCGAGAATGACTACGACACCTATCTTTGCTTTTACAATATTGTTTTTTGTAACAGGCAACATCATCGTGAACATCAAATCATTTTGTGATTTAAACACACCAAACATATTAGGAACCGTAATAAAACAAAAGTATAAGATGACAAGAAAGTATAACCAACTTGGAATGAGCATTAAGGCTCCAGTCAAAAAGGGTAATGCATAAAAAAAAGGACTTACTCCGAGTTTTAATTCTTTCATTAGTAAGTTATACATTCAAATCCTCCTTCATTGATACATAGATCATAATGTCCTCGAGATTAGGCAAAGTTGATTTAATATCGGAAGAAGGATCAAGATCTTTAGTATGAATCAATCCTGTAAAGCCAAATGAATTTGTTTTGTAGGATATTAATTGGTCTTTGACTTCAGAAAGTTGACTTTCTTTACCGTTTATCAAGCGATACGAGTTAATGAAATCTTCTTTTTCGCAGCTATTGATAATTTGTCCTTTGTGGATAAAGGTTATATAATCAGCACACTTTTCTAAATCTGATGTGATATGAGTTGAGAAGAGGATGCTAATATAACCCGGTTCTACTAACTCCTGAAAGATAGTTAATAGTTCACCTCTTGCAACTGGATCTAGCCCACTTGTTGGTTCATCTAATATGAGAATTTTAGCTCCGTGGGATAAAGCAAGAGCCAAACTATACTTTACTTTCATACCAGTCGATAACTGGACTATTTTTTTATTTTCATCCAAATTGAATCTTTTTATATAGCTGTAATAGGTTTCATCATCCCAATTCTTATAAAACTTCTTAATTACATTAGTTAATGTTTTGATTTTGCTGCGAGTATAAAAATCAATGCCGCCGAATGAGAAACCAATCTCTTGCTTCAACTCAATCTCATGCTTTATGGCATCTTTGCCTAAAATGCTAATTTCACCACTATCGATTTGAATTATATTCAGTATTGATTTAATCGTTGTTGTTTTCCCTGCACCGTTGGCTCCGATAAAGCCCATAATATAGCCCATTTCTAATTGCAAAGATACATCTTTCAATTGAAAACTATCATATTTCTTGTTCAGATGCTTAATATCTAAGGCTAACATATAACAACCTCCCTTAAAACTGTGTATACCGTATATACACAATATATCACCCGGAATTTATGCTGTCAACAATTGATTTGAAAACCATTTTTTATGAAGTGAATTGCTTATCGCCTTCACCTAGAAAAACACCATCCACATGTGGATGGTGTTTTGTGTTGTTTATAAAGATGATATCGTAGTAAATTACTAACTGAAATGATGATAGTAATTTTATAAGAGTGGAATGAAGTGATATCAATCGACGATTTGAAGTTAGTTAGATCATGCTACTATGTTTAATCAAAGTTTGGTTAATTCCCTCGATGTAAAGCTTCGCTTCGTTCGATAGTTTATAATCGTTCTTGCTCACCCAACCGAATCTGAAAGAAGAATCATAGAAATTGCCTAAACTGTAGGTTTTCATTTTACTTCTTGAAAATTCAGAGTTAAATAAGGTAGAAATATCGTGTCCAAGTGTAATAGCACCAAACTCAAATACAGCTTTATTTATTATATCTACATTCGTTGTTTTGAAGAAAACGTCTACCGGTCCATATTGTCTTTGGAAATTAGCAATGAAATCTTCTACATATTCATCTTTATATAATGCGAAAGTTTGCTGCTTCAAAAAGTCAGCAGTAATTTCATTATCGCAGCTAGGCATTTCTAATTGTTTTGAGGTAAAGATTAATAATTCCCCATTAATAATCGGTGTGAAGCTAAGTTCACTTAATGAATCAATGTTGGCTTTATTGATTGCTATAAAACCAATATCTGCGGCATCGTTTTTTATATCCCTTATTATTTTTGTGCTTGATTTTTCGTTTATCTCTAAATTTAAGCTTGATTTATTTTTTTTGAAGGAAGAGTACGTATCAATTAATGGGACGGTCAAACCTGGAATTGCTGCTATACGTAGCAAATCGTCTTTGTTATTATTTTGTTTGTAAGCTTCCTCTTTTATCTGATAGATGGCGTTTAAAGCATAAAGTGCTTTTTCGACAATCATATCACCCTCTTTTGTCGTCTTAGCCCCTGTTCTTGTACGGTCGAATATTTTCATATTTAGTTCAGATTCTAATCGTGTTATCGCTTGGCTCAATGCAGACTGGCTAATATTTAACGTTTTTGAAGCTTCAGCTAATGATTTTCTATTGGCAACTTCCACAATATACGTTAGTTGTTCGATGTTCATCTCATCACACCTTAAGTAAAAGTTAATACATCTTTAATTATATTAACTTTTATTTATAACTACAAACTTTTATACTAATATTGTAAATATAAATTAGGAGTTGATTACATGCGGGCAGCAGTTTTTCACAATAGTAAAGACATTCGGATAGAACAGGTGGAAGATCCGCAAGTTTCATCAGGACAAATAAAGATTAAAGTAGAATGGGCGGGTATTTGCGGAAGCGATCTTCATATCTATTTACACGGTTTATCTATGGAAGCGCATCCATTAACTGGTCAAAAGCCGCCTCTTACATTAGGTCACGAATTTTCGGGGAAAATCGTAGAGGTTGGCGAAAATGTAATCGGTCATCACATTGGGGAAAGAGTAGCCATTGAACCTCTAATCTATTGCGGAGAATGTTACGCATGCAAAAGAGGTTATTACAATCAATGCAATAAAGTCGGTTTTGTCGGAATCAACCGTGATGGTGGTTTTGCCGAATATGTAAACGTCGATGCCAATATGGTTCATACAATTCCAGATGAAGTTTCTTTTGAAGAAGGAGCTTTAGTTGAGCCAACTGCTGTCTCTTTGTATGCAGTAAGAGAGAGTAGACTTAAGGCAGGAGATTCGGTAGCTATATTTGGTGCCGGACCGATTGGTTTGTTAACATTATTGTGTGCAAAAGCAGCTGGTGCTACCCAAATCATCGTTATAGATTTGTCCATTGAACGATTGAACAAGGCAAAAGAACTAGGTGCTACTACTGTTATTGAAGGTAACCTTGACGATATTGTCGCAACTATACATCAATTGACTAATGGCGGAGTTAGCGTAGCATACGAATGTGCTGGCGTACAGCCAACTATGACTAATGCAATCGCATCTGTGAAGCAAGGCGGGCAAGTTATGGCGATAGCGAACTTCGCCAAGCCGGTAAGTATCAATATGGGGTTATTGATGTTTAATGGTTCTGATATAACATCTAGATTGGCTTATCGTCATATTTTCCCAGAAGTTATAGAGATGATCGCTACAGGAAGACTTGATGTGAAACAAGTCATTACCAAAAAAATCGATCTGGATGATATTGTACAAGAAGGTTTTAATGAGCTAATTAACGATATTAAACAAGCGAAAATTTTAGTAAGAACATCCAATCAATAGACTATTCGCAGTAAAAAGTATCAATAATCTAATTTGAAAGGGAGATCTATGATGAGAAATCTAACTGGAAAAGCGGCTATCGTTACTGGAGGGGCGTCAGGTATTGGTTATGCGATTGTTCAGCGCTTATTGGAGGCAGGAGTCAAAGTCGCAGTCGCTGATTTAAATAAAGATAAACTTGCTGAATTGGAGGAAGCTCATAAAGGAAACTTAATCGGTTGCGTTACCAATGTGACCAAAGAATCCGATATAGAGGCTCTTGTTCAACAAACGGTTGATAAATTCGGTAGACTTGATTATGCTTTCAATGTTGCAGGTGCCTCTAAAGCGGGTGCTATTGTTGATCAAAGCGTAGAAGACTGGGATTTCACCGTTGATCTATGTTTGAAAGGTGTATTTCTATCCGTGAAGCATCAAGCGAAATATATGAAGGAGCACGGTGGAGGGGCTATTGTCAACGTTGCTTCTCTAAATGCTCATGTACCTATGTTTTATGGTGCCGCATACTCTTCTGCTAAAGCAGGAGTGGAAATGTTAACGAAAAATGCCGCTCTGGAGCTGTCGCAGTATAACATTCGCGTAAACGCTATTTTACCAGGTTTGGTTGCGACTCCTCTTACAAATGGGTTAACGAGTGTTGATGCTATTAATCAAGCTTACATGGACCGCATCCCAATGAGACGTGCTGCCGATCCGGATGAAATTGCTGGTCCAGCTCTATTTCTAGTAAGCGATGATGCTACTTATGTCAACGGAGCAAGCCTACTTGTAGATGGCGCATGGGCGGTAACTGGCTATCCTGATTTGAGCAAATTTATATAAAATAATTAACTAATCTTACCTCTTACACAAAAACATCATCCGCATGAGGATGGTGTTTTTGTGTTGTTATAGAGCTGCTCAATGCTTCTTAATAAATGCTCGCACCTATTCTGTGGTTTAGTAACGTTACGGGATCAAGAGCGCATACTTATCCGCTATCGTAATGGGAAGGTTACTTGTGCTAATCCGTATGAAGAAGTCTGATGTTGCAAACAATATACCTAGTGGAAAAGGTATTCAAAAAAAATCTGGTACCATATCGGTGCTTTAGCTTCTTGTCTTGACAAAATTTCAGAGCAATCATTTTATATCGTAATCTATTCTATTTTTTTCGTTATAGGAATCTTATTACTATATTAAATAAAGAAAAATTGGAGTGTGCTGATGATGATTATTGGTGTACCGAAAGAAGTTAAAAATAATGAAAACCGAGTAGCAATTACTCCGGCTGGTGTTGTTTCATTCGTTAATGCTGGACATGAAGTGCTCATTGAGAACGGCGCAGGATTAGGTAGTGGGATTTCTAATGAAGCATACAGTCAAGCTGGAGCGAAGATCGTTGCTTCCGCAAATGAAGCTTGGACTGCTGATATGGTCATGAAAGTAAAAGAACCTCAACGTGAAGAGTTTTCATATTTCCGTGAAAATTTAATATTGTTTACGTATTTGCATTTTGCAGCAGAACCAGAATTAACACATATGCTTATCGAGAAAAAAGTGACAGCAATTGCTTATGAAACGATTCAATTAGACAATGGTGCTTTGCCACTACTAACACCAATGAGTGAAGTTGCAGGAAGAATGTCTGTTCAAGTGGGAGTACATTGTTTAGAGAAATTCCAAGGGGGAAAAGGAATTTTACTTAGTGGTGTGCCGGGCGTGAAGGCAGCCAATGTTGTAATTATTGGTGGTGGAGTTGTAGGGACGAATGCTGCGAAAATGGCAGTTGGACTTGGTGCGAAAGTAACGATTCTTGATGTTAATCCTGAGCGACTTAGACAACTAGATGACATGTTTGAGGGTCGTGTACAAACATTAATCTCTAATCGCTTCCACATTACAGAAGAAGTGAAAAAAGCGGATCTGCTAATCGGAGCGGTTTTAATTCCTGGGGCTAGAGCGCCTCAGCTTGTAACAGAAAGTATGATCAAGGACATGGAAGCTGGATCTGTTGTCGTTGATGTTGCCATTGACCAAGGTGGCTCAATTGAAACGATAGATCACATAACGACGCATGATCATCCTACTTATGAAAAACATGGCGTTATTCATTATGCCGTTGCTAATATGCCAGGTGCGGTTGCAAGAACATCAACTTATGCTTTATCAAATGTAACAAACCCATATGGTGTCTATATTGCTAATCAAGGCTTTACTCAAGCTGTATTGAATAATTCTGCTATCGCTAAAGGTGTTAACGCATACAGAGGAGAGGTTACATTCAAAGCGGTAGCCCAATCATTAAACTTATCTTATACAGCAATTGATGAATTGGTTTCACGCACATCCGCAAGACAAATTTGATTTTCCTCTGGTTATGTGGAGTAAAGCAAAAGACACCTTTAAGGTGTCTTTTGCTTTATGCTTTATCATAGCGTAGAGGGATTATGGAACGGATAAGACCACAGATACTTTCCTGCAATTCTGCTTCAACAATTTATTAAATTTCTTTTATGCCTCTTTGCTCAAATACATTCATTACTTGTACCATAGCACTGCATGCTTTTGGAAAACCAACATAAGCAGCACAATGAATAACGAGTTCAACAATTTCCTTTGGACTCATTCCCACATTAAGCGCGGCATTAATATGAAAACCCATTTGCTCAAAAGCGCCTTGTGAAATTAACGCTGTCAGAGTAATTGTTTCTCTTTGTTTATAATCTAATGTTTCTCTAGAGTATATTTCGCCAAAACCGAATGAAACTAAAAAATCCGCAAAATCGGGATAAAATTTTTGGAATGATTCTATCGCTTGTAAATTTTGTGCTCCAACCATTTCATTTAGAACTTCGATTCCCTTGTTATAATTATTTGAATCTCTACTCATAATTATCCCCTTCTCGTTGTTGGTGGAATTTCTAATGGATCTATCATAGCTTCAATAACAACCGTTGTGTTTGCTAGTTTAGCTTTTTCTATCGCATCTTCTAGCTGCTTAGCATCGAAGCATTTGAAAGAAAGAGCCCCCATAGATTCTGCAAACTTTTGAACATCTAACATCGTTTTATAAATCGTTCCCACGGCTTTTCCTAAGTGCAAACTCATTCCTGTATCAACCATATCAATTTTTCCATTATTGAAAACGACAAAAATGACATCAGCTCCGTAGTTTACAGCAGTGGAAATCTCGGTTCCATGCATAAACGTGCATCCATCCCCAGTTAAGCAAACAATCTTAGCTTCGGGATTTGAAAGCTTGGCTCCAATAGAATACCCTATAGCATGACCCATTGTACCGAACACATCATCAAAATAAAAAGTACCGGGTCTCTTAATATCGTAATATTTTATACCATAAAAAGTATGACTCCCATCATCTCCAAAAATGATAGTATCATCATCTAAAGTTGAGCTCATCACTTTAACAGCTTCAACTGCGGACATTGGCGTTTTACTTTCTGTAATAGGTTCTTTTATTTTATAATCATTAATATTAAAAGGCATTTTAGTTATTTCTATATCATTAAGTTTATTAAATAAAGCATTTAGATTTGTTTTAATATCACCTATAATAGGTAAAGTTTCTACTTGAATAGTTTTTCCTATGAAAGTTTGGTCAAAATCAAAATGAATGACGTTTTTTGGGTAGTTGGAAGGTTTTAGACCTGCAACGGACATATCAGAAAGTTTAGTTCCAATGACGATCATTAAGTCTAACCCGCATTCAACGTAGCTACTTGCTTCCTCCGTTCCCCCAAGACCGTAAGCCCCCAATGATAAATGGTGATTACTTTCAAATACGCCTTTACCTCCTGGTGTGGTCATGACTGGAATATTGAAAATTTCGGCTAACATTTTCACTTCTCGATATGCTCTGCTCGAATGAACACCTTTTCCTAAAAAGATAACTTTTTTACCAGGGAGGTTTAATAAATCCTTACACTTATCTAAGTTTGGAGCAACAGGATAAATAACCTCCGGTAATTCAATATCAAATTCATCAATACTTTCAGCTAGAACGTCTGCGGCTATGGATAGATGAACTGGACCTTTAACACCTGAGTAGGCTTTTTCTATGGCATGCTGAAAATAAGACTTAAAAGTATCTGCTCTTTCCACTCTGGCGCTAAACTTTGTCACGGGTTCAAACATTTTAACGAGATCCGTTCCAAACATAGTTGAGTCTTGACCTAACGCTTTACCGGAATCTTTGGTGGAAGGATGTCCAGTTATAAATAATACAGGAAGATGAGAAGCTTTTGCTTGACCAGCAGATGTTAAAAGATTAGTACCACCTGGACCAGATGTTCCAATCGCAACGGCCAATATATTATTCATTAATGCATAACCAGCAGCCTCGAATCCAGCCCCCGACTCATGTTTGGACAATACGAACTCAATTCCGTTACTATTAAAATCAAGAATGAGCGAAGTAACTGGTTTTCCAGGAATGCCAAATATGTGGTTGATTCCCCATTTTTTGAAATGGATTGCTAATATCTCGGAAATTTTTTTCATCTGAACCTTCCATTTCGCATTAATTATTTTTTATATCGTCATTCAATTGATAAAACGACTTCTCAAAATCATCTACAGAAAGGGGTTTACTAAAATAATATCCTTGAACGGCATCGCAATTTTTCATTTTTAGAAAATCGAGTTGATCTTTTGTTTCTACACCTTCTGCGACAACATCTAAGTTTAAATTGTGTGCCATCGAAATAATAGTGCTAACAATACTGGAATCATTTTTATCCAGCATAATATCTCTGACAAATGATTTGTCTATTTTTAATGTATGAATAGGGAACTTCTTTAAATAATTCAAAGAGCTGTAGCCTGTACCAAAATCATCAATACTAATCCTTACTCCTAAAGCGTTTAATTGACTCAAAACGTTTATTGCGCGCTCAACATCCATGGTCATCGTTTCTGTTATCTCTAACTCTAAGTAATTAGGATTCATTTCGGTTTCAATTAAAATATTGGAAATAACTTCAACCAAGTTGTCTTTTAAAAATTGCTGTGAAGAAAGATTAACTGCTAATCTAAATTTAGGGAACCCCTTTTCAACCCACCTTTTACTTTGATTACATACTTCACCTAAAATCCATTCGCCAACATGAGAAATCATACCATTTTCCTCTAAGATGGGGATAAAAACATCTGGGTATACAAGACCATATTCCGGACTATTCCATCTTAAAAGAGCTTCAGCTCCAATGATTTTCTTGTTAATTAAGTCAACTTGAGGTTGATAATATACGATAAATTCATTATTTTCTAACGCCTTTCTTAATGAAACCTCCAATGATAGTTTATCTTTTTCCTTAGAACGGGACTTCATATTGGAATCGAATAGGGTATAATTATTTCTTCCCTTTGATTTCGACTTATACATAGCATTATCTGCGTATACCATGAACGTTTCTGAGTCAGTCCCATCATTGGGATATATTGCGATCCCGATACTGGCAGTCACATGGAACTTGGAACCACTGATAGTGAAGGGAGTGTCAAATAAATCAATAATTTGCTTACCGGTGTGAATTACTTCTTTTTGACCAATTAGATCATTAAATAGGAAAATAAATTCGTCTCCGCCCATTCTGAATACTTTTCCATTATCACCTAGAAATTGTATCAATCTACCGGAAACTTGTTTTAGTAATATATCGCCGTTGGAATGTCCAAAAGCATCATTAATTGTTTTGAAGTGATCCAAATCCAAGAACATAAGTGTTAAATTAATATTCTTTCCGGCAGTTAGAGATGAGGAAATATGATAATTTAAAGTTTCATGTAGCGAACGTCTATTTGGTAACGATGTTAATTCATCGTGATAAGCCAAATAATTATGCCGTTCTTCATTTAGATATCGTTCTGTAATATCTCTAAGCTGAGAGTATGAACCAATAAAATTATTCGTTTCATCATAGATGGGTTGAGCGTCGAATAAACAAACGATTTTTTGATTATCGAAGCTTCTTAAAATCATTTGTACATTATCAAAACTTTGTTTGTTTTTTATTACTTTTTTCATATGACTACTTATTAGACATTCTGGGTTTTGTTCAGCTCTATCAACAATATTAGTATCTTTATGAATACCAAATGTTTCGGCCACAAAATCGTTCACTGAAGTAATGATGCCATTAGCATTTGTGATGATAATGCCATTTCTATTTTTATTTACCATAATCTGATTTAGCATATTTAACTTTCTATTCTGTTTCCTAAGTAAAAGTTCTCTCTCAATGGAGTCAACTACTGTAGATAACATGGTTAAGAAAAATGGATTATGTAATTCAGTTGCAGTCATAATACATATACTTCCGAGTACATTGTTACTATCTGTATAATGAAAGGCTACTCCATAGCATGCCGTACCATGAAGTACAGTATGGTAATGATCTGAACCTATAATTTGAACCGGATGGCTTTGTTGAAGAGATAAGCTCACGACATTTGTACCCATATCTTCTTGACTAAATTGTGCCCCAACTTGAATGCCTAATTGTTGAACTGTTTTTTTTATAGTTTCATCGCCAACCATATGTAGCAAATATCCATTTTCATCGGATATTACAATAAGTAGAGGTGTACCGCTTAACGAATCCAAGATCTTTTTTGAGAAGAAATTAACTACAGATAAAATTTCACTGTACGTGTTTCTCTTTTTTAACAATTCTCGTTCTGACATAGATCGTTTTGGTTTTCTAATTTCATTTGGATCCATTCCTGCAGCGATACATTTTCGCTTAGACTCAACAATGTAGTCTTCTTCCTGATTCAGTTGTGTTATTTTAATCACCGCCCATTGATTCTAGCTTGAATATATTTAATATAAACTATTTTTGAGTATTGCAAGCTGACTTTTTTTGTTTTTATATATCCAAGGTATAACCAATTTATGAGTGAATTCAGAATCTATTACTAGCAAGTATATCTTCCAAATATATTCGACAAAAAATAATATTACCCTGCAAAAGTAATGTGGAATTTCAGGGATTTATTGATACTTTATACTGCAGTTCATGTTCCAAATTTATTTAATTATTCTGAATTAAGCTTTCGCATCTACTTTGTGATTTATATCACAAAGTAGATGCGAATATTTGGTATAATTTAATTATAAAAGATTATTATACAAGGAGATGAAGAACTATGAAGAAAGTATTTATATTAGGCGGAACAGGATTTCTTGGTTATTATACGGTAAAAGAATTGCTAGCCAGAGGATACAGAGTAGCAGAACTCTCACTCCCACCAACTCCAGCTGAGCATTTATTTCCTACTGAAGTTGAAAGTCATTTAGGTGATATTCAAAGCTATACTGATGAACAAATATTACAATTACTTGAAGGAGTATATGCTTTTATATATGCAGCTGGTGCCGATGAACGTACATGCCCAGATGCTCCTGCTACCACATTTTTCTATCAAGCAAATGTGATTGCTACACAACGAATTGCTCGGTTAGCTCGTCAGGCAGGAGTGAAGAAATTTGTTCTATTTAACTCTTACTTTAGTCATTTTGCAGAGCAGTGGACCGATTTACGTTTGAATAGAGAGCAAGCTTATCCTCGTACACGACTATTACAGGAAGAAGTGGCAATGTTTGAAGGTGGTAAGGATATGGATGTTATGAGCCTACGGTTACCTTATATTTTTGGCACAATGCCTGGACGTACGCCACTTTGGACGATGTTCACTGAGCAAGTAAGAGGTAAAGATACCGTTTATGTTCCGCAAGGTGGTACAGCGATGGTAACAGCAAATCAAGTTGCTGAAGCAGCAGTAGGTGCTATTGAATATGGCCAACATGAGGGTAGATATGCAATCTGTGATACGAATATGAAATTTTTAGAATTCTATCAATATATGGTTGAAGCGTTAGGTCAGACTGAGACAACGAAGCTTATCGTTGCTCCAATTGAAGCTTTTAAGCCAGCATTTGCTGAACATGATGAACATGCCAAACAAACTGGTAAAGAGCATGGAATTCACTTAGCAGTTACTGCAGAAATACAAGGGAGAGATGCATATGTAAATGCTGAGGAAACAATGCCCATACTAAGATTTAAAAAAGGCGATGTGATTGCAAGTATTAAAGAAACGCTTAATGCTTGTGTTAACGCAAAGCTTTAGATGGTAACAAGTGCAGTATCCATTTAGGTACTATAACCCCGACCTTATGTGGTTGGGGTTATTTTGTGAACTATTTATTTGTGCCGTGCTGTTTACCTGGTAGTTTATGACCACCATTCTCTGCATCTTTTTTCTTGCTGCCTTTGTTGTTACTTTCCTGTTGTTCATGTATTTTTTCTACAAAATCTTTAGTGCTGTCCATTATTGAATAGTTCCTCCTTCGCCTAGGTTTAGCTTAGGATTTCCTTTATTTCGAGAATTATGTGATTCTTTGAAGAAAAAACCAGACAAGTTCAAAACAACACCTGTCTGGTTTGTATGCAGTTATTTTTTAGATCTGTATCTACGATTTCTACTTTTTCTCTTATTACTATTATTATCTTTTTTCTTATTCTCGTTCTCATTTTTACTATCTTGTTTGTTTTCTTGAGTGCTTTCTTCATTGTTGGCATCTGATCTATCTTGGACAGAGAAGCTGCAACTTTTAATGTGAGAGAACAGAATTAGTAGAACTTCATCCTTTAATACGATTGTAATGTAATCGTCGTAGATTTCAGTTAGTACTCCTTTTACGCTTTCTGGCCCACCGCGGTTAATTTGAATTCGATTGTATTTCATCGATTCAAAGACATTTTTCATGGTGCCAGTACTTACATAGTTAACTCGAGTAATCGGCTTAATTACATCCTGTGAGGAATCACTCTTAACAAGCGTAATACTCTTGATATGGTCAACATAGTAATAAACGATTCCTTCATTCACAGTTGATAATACAAGGAAATCATCTCCGACTGCTAATACAAGACCTACTCTTGACTCAGGGCCGCCTCTATCAAGCTGGATTTTCTGTCCTATAAGGCTAGATAAATTATACTCCGCCATCTCATATACACCTCTTCATTAGTAATGGTGAATCTATTACATATATACGTGTACCTTAATGATATTGATCTAATCATTTCGCCTTTATTTAGAAAATCCGCTAGAATCTATGAATATTAACCTAGTAAAATGCGAATAGTAATTACTCTGCAGTAAAGTTCATAAGTTCTGTTGTAAAGTGAACATGAAGGAGCAGGGGAGTATATGCTATAATTAATATGTTTTATGAAAAATGCATATAAGTAGTAGAAGTGAGGAGACAAAATGAACACTAGATATAGAATTACACGAAGTATACAAGATGATCAGGTTGAAAATATGATTTCTCTTGAAGAATGTAAAATGTTCTTTGCACAACAAGCTGATTTTCAGCATAGTGAGGAATATTCTTCTCGCTCAGGTGACACTGTGATGAAGATTAAAGGTGAGTTTTTTATGTGGCAGGTAGGAGAGGTGCAAATTCCGTTTCGATATTTTGATGGGGATGTATATGTATCTGTATCCCATGAGATCATTTATCATAAAGTGTTAGAAGTTGCTGAAGGATTGAATGCACATTGTATTGAAGGATAGTCCATTCATTGCTACTGCTAGCGCTTGTGTTTGGTTACATTCGTTATTATTAGGACTCTCAGTAGAAAATACCCAATAGAGTAGAAACTTTGAAAAAAGTCTACTCTATTGGGTATTTTCATGGATATTTTTAACCCTATTAAATATTAGTAGATATCAATTGTAATTAACGTTCTAAACTAAAGAACCGCTCCCGGTACAAAAGCGGGAAACGGCCCTATAATTTCGTGCTAATTAGTTGTGTCTACTACATAAGTTTACGACTATGATTTAATCGCTCCAGCCAATGCACCATTAACAATATACTTCTGAATAAATAGGAAGAGAATAACTAAAGGTGCTGCAACGATCATGACCGCACAAGCTAGTAATGGCCAGTTGTTCCCGTATTGACCTCGGAATTCTTTCAATCCTGCCGTAATTGGAAAATGTTCAGGAGAAGACAGGAATTGTATTGGTCCTACGAGATCATTCCACGTGCCAATAACTGTTAGAATGACGCCAGTAGCAATAATCGGCTTTATAAGCGGCATAATGATTTGGAACAAAAAGCGAAGGTAGCCTGCACCATCAATACCAGCTGCTTCATCCAATTCACGACTAATAGATTTGATGTAACCAACAAACATCATAAATACTAGGCCTGCTCCAGAGGTGCGAAGTAGCATATAACCGATTTTGGAATTGTATCCGATATCAGAATGAACATTATCTCGTAGAAATAACATTAGACGATATTGTGCAACGACAGGGTTCGGTAAAAATTGAGACATAACGAATAATAAATAGAAGAACCCGCCCCAAGCAATATATCCTCTTGCGATAGGAAATGCAGCAAAAATCGCTAGAATAATGGAAACGACAGTTGTAACTCCTGTATATAACAAACTATTTAACAAGTAGTCAGAGAAGTTCCCTTGTTTCCATGCTTCTGTATAATTGGAGAAATTAAACTGAGAAGCAATAGAGAAAGGATTATTCAGATAATCTTCAAACGATTTCAACGATACATTGAACACAAGAAGTATCGGAACTAAATAAATACAGAGAAGTACAAAAACGAATACATAAGAAATGGTTTTTGCTGATATAGAAGGCTGCATTAGTATTCAACCTCTCTTTTACGAAGTAATTGGATAGCTACAATAACAAATAAAAGGATGAACAAAAATTGCACGACAGATAGCGCTGAGGGGAGTCCCATCTCAAGCGATCCGCGGAATGTTTCCTTATACACATCATAAGCCATCGTACGGGAATTGAATTGACCGTCGGTAGTCGCCAATATAATATCAAAAGTCTGCATAGCACCAATGATAGATAGTAAAATATTAACTGTGAATGCAGGTGCAATAAGCGGAAATGTAATTTTTTTGAATGATTGCCAGCGCGTTGTTCCATCAATATAACCTGCTTCATATAAATCCTTAGGAACAGACTGTAATCCTGCTAAATAAATCAACATAGAATGCCCCATATACATCCAGATCTGAACAAAGATGATATAACCAAAGGAATTAGTGAAGCTTCCAAAGAACGTGTCAGAGTAATTAAAGAGACTGTAAAATTTATTGACAGGACCATTGATAGGATCAAACATTAATGTCCATATGAGGGCTACAACTGCAACCCCTAACACTACAGGCAAGAAAAATACGGAGCGATAAAGCTTATCTCCTAGTAGTTTTTGATTAATAACTACCGCCACTAGTAAGGCAAGACCATTTTGCACAATAGTTACAATAAATGTGAATTGAAGTGTTCTCTTAATTGAATCTATACGTTCAGCTGAATTTCCTGCAAAAAATATATCTTTATAATTATCTAATCCGACAAACTGATAAGCTTTTCCTGGAATATTTATAACATCCGTAAAGGAATAAATGACCGTGAAAATAGATGGACCTAGTAAGAACATTAAATAAAAAGCCATGGGGAGTGCAAACAGTAAATATGGCCAAAGCCTTGTTACTCCTCTACCAAATGGATACATAAAGACACCTCACACTTCATCATGCTGTTACATGTACGGGACCTGAATATTAGCTTCAGGTCCCGCAACATAAAAACTGAATATTCATTACATCTTATATTCTAATTATTCATTACTTAGGAGCTGCAGCTTCCCACTCTTTCTGTTGCACGTCAGCTAATTCTTTCGCTGTTTTAAATTCTCCACCTGGAGCAAGGTATTCAGTATGAATGCCTTCTGCTTCTAGATGCTGACCAATGTTATCACGGTTAATCATTTTGATTTCATATGCAACTTCAAAATTGTTCATATAAGGCTGTACTTCAGCATCAAGGAATTCTGTTGTAGCGATGTTCGGTTGAACTGGTAGGAAGCCTGTAGCTTGAACAAACTCTTGGTAAATCTCAGGTTGAGAGAAGAACTCTAACCATTTAATTGCACCTTCTGTATTTCCACCATTGTTCGTTACATACCAAGTCATGTCGTATTTACCGATCAGTTTGATTCTTGCAGGATCATCAGTAGCAGGAAGTGGGAAGTAACCAAAGTTCATGTCTGGCTTAGCTGCTTGAACAGCACCCGCCTCCCATACACCGTTTACCATCATCGCTACTTTTTCTCCTGTGAAGTACGATGTCAATGTACCGTAGTCGATACCCATGAAGCCGTTAATTGTATACTTATCTTGAATAGTTTTCATTTTTTCTAACACTTCAATAGCATCAGGGTCATTGAATTTGGAAGTTCCTTTCCAAAGACCTTCAATAAACTCGGATTGGTTACCGTCAGCTAGTAGCTGTGCTTGAAGATTCATCGCTGCTAATTTTACAGGCCATTTATCTTTACCAGCCATTGCAATTGGTGTAACGTTGTTCTGTAACAATACTTCGTTAACATTAATAAATTCTGACCAAGTCGTAGGTACTTTTAGATCATATTTAGCGAAAATATCTTTGTTATAGAACAATCCGCCCATTGCTACTTTACCGGCAGGGATCGCATATACTTTATCTTGATACGTACCGCCGTCCTTAATGTCTGCCTCGTTGTAATTTTTGATGAATGCTTGATCGGACAAGTCTTGAATTAGACCGTTATCGATAAATTGTTGCCAATCTGGAACTTTTGCACCTGGCGTCCAATCACTTGGTGAAAGTCTCATTGCGCTCAGGTCAGCGAAAATGTCCACTTCACCGGCAGGAACACGTGTTTTATATGCTTGCTTATATTCATCATCCGGTGCTGTCGTTACATACTCGACTTTGTATTCAGGATATTTCTCTTCGAATTTCTTATTAATTGATTCGATAACTGTATTGTTCGTCGATTGTTTCCATCCAAGCATCTTAATTACTTTCTTCTCACCACTTGGTTGCTCCTTATCTTTTGCCGGAGCAGTCGTTGAAGGAGTATTTCCTCCATTCGTTGGTTTGTTGGCTCCGTTGCCGCCACAAGCTGCCAATAAGGCCATAAGCATACATAAAGCTAATAAGCCTGCCAATTTTCTAGTCATTTTTATTCCCCCTGAATAATATTATCGAAAACTTTCGTACTGTATTTCATTCACATGATGTGTCGAAAGTGGTTTCGTAATTCCATTATTAACCATACCTTATCGTTTGGAAATAGCCGTTTTTTAGTCATTTATACCTTTATTTTGTGTTAAATCAGTGTGAAATGATGATTTAGATCACTCGAATTTAACTGTTGACTTGCAATTCGAACAACTATAAACTTTAACAAAATAGCGTTTTCCGAAACTTTAGGTCAGTTTAGCTTAGATTTGAGGAGGGATAACTAATTAATATTAAGACAATCGCTGAGATGGCCGGTGTCTCTATATCGACTGTCTCCAAAATTATTAATAATTACGATGATGTTTCTCAAAAGACTAAAGAAAAAGTTCTCGAAATTATGAAACAAACAGGTTACGCCCCATCTAATTCTGCTAAAACTTTAGCAACTAAAAAATCGAATTTAATTGGAGTAGTGTTCGCGGGCGAGTTGAATATTGATTTTACCCATCCCTTTTTTGTTGAAGTTCTTAACTCCTTCAAGAAACAGATGGGTATATTAGGGTATGACCTTTTATTCTTCTCTAATGTTAAGTTTCATGCAGAAGGTGATTATGTAGCACGTTGTAAACATTTCCAAGTTGATGGTTGTATCGTTATTGCAGGTCAAGAGGTGGAGGCAGCTATTTATGAGCTTGATCAAAGCAATATTCCTTGCATTGGGGTAGATTTAGTGCTGGAAGGTCAACATTCTGGCTACATTATGAGTGATAATTATAAAGCTTCATCGAAAGTCGTTGAGCATTTTTACTTAATGGGTTATCGAGAGTTAGGCTTTATCGGTTCTGACTATTCTGAAATATCAAATTCAAGAAAAATGGGCTATATTGATGCGATAAAAGGCTTTGGTCTGCCTCTGAAAGAAGAGTGGTTTGACAATGGGGAAGATTTCTTCGAAGATAGTGGATTCCGAGCAATGGAAACGATGATTCAATCAGGAAGCTTGCCACGAGCCATATTTGCAGCTTCTGATTTACTTGCAATTGGCGCTATTAGAGCTTTGCAAAAGAACGGGCTTCGTATTCCGGAAGATGTCGCTATTGTTGGCTGTGATGATATCTCTGTCTGTCAATATACAACCCCTACGATTACAACGGTACGCCAAAATAAAGAAAGATTAGGCAAGCTTGCCGCTCATATGCTATTCGATATTATCAATAAGCAAGCAATGGCTAGCTCTGTTCTGTTGGAATCTGAATTAACTGTTCGTGAGTCATGCGGCAGTTTGCTAGAATCACAGATTATAGCAAAAGGAACCCAAAGAGGCCGGGGAATCCGTTAAGGTTCGCCTGGCTTATTTGGGTTAAAAGAAATAGTACTTCAATGTAGCCATTACTTTGTTTCTTCGTCGCCAGTTTCTTTTTCGGCATACTCATTATTCAAAATCGAAGTTTTTGTTTCTTCATTGTTCACAGCAGTTATGTCTGTTGTTTCATCTTCATGAATCTCAAATAATTGAGTAAATTCGTTGATTAATAGATCAATAGCTTTTAATTCACCGACTAAAATTGGATTAATTGATTCAAATTCTGGTTTGGCTAGCTGTTGCAAGATAGTTGCGCGCTTAACATTCATCATCTCCAAAAAAGTAAGTGCTTTTCCTCTACGAAAAGTTTTCGCCCCGCGATGCTCAGAACGTTCATGCCCTCTGTGATGACCACCCCGATGATGTCCCTCTTTACGATGTTCCTTAAATTTTCCGTCTCTCATAGTAAGACCTCTTTTCGTGTATACGTTTGTATACGTGGTTTATATAAGAATTGTATACTTATGTATACGAAGTGTCAAATGAAAAAGATGTAGTCACGTGGACTACACCTTTTTTGTAAGGATGAATTTGATTTTCTACAGATCACTGAAATTACTTTGTGTTTGTCTTCTTCATATATCGATAGAAAATTAATAATAGGATAAACCAGATAGGGGTCAAGAGTAGCGCTACACGAGTAGCTTCTGCCCAAAGCATTACCAGTAGAATTCCCACAAAAATTGCTAGAATTAAATAGTTAATAAACGGCGTTAAAGGAGCTCTGAACGTAGATTTTTCTCGTAAATCCGGACGTTTTTTTACATAACGAATATGCGAAATTATGATGATGCTCCATACCCATATAAAGCAAATAGCACTTATTGTTGTTACAATTGTAAACGCCTGCTCAGGTACTAGCTTACTTAATAACGCACCTATAGAAACTACGATGGTAGAGACGATTAGTGCACGACTAGGTACAGACTTTTTATTAAGCTTAGCAAGTTTTGCGGGGGCATCTTTGTTTTTACTTAACGTATATAGACTACGACTAGTTGAAAATAATCCACTGTTACCTGCTGAAGCGGCTGAAGTGAGTACAACAAAGTTAATAATTCCGGCAGCTGCTGGAATACCGACAAGTGCAAATACTTCAACGAATGGGCTACTTGCAGCACTGAACTGCATCCAAGGAGTAATAGACATAATTACTATGATGGCACCTACATAAAAGAGTAGAATACGAATTGGAATTTTATTAATAGCAGAAGGAATATTTTTTTGTGGATTTTCGGTTTCTGCTGCAGTTACGCCAACTAATTCGATCCCTACAAATGAGAAAACAACTAGCTGTAATGATAATAGGAAACCCGTCATACCATTTGGAAACATTCCGCCGTACTGCGTCAGATTCATAAGGGAGACTGGTCCATAATTTGTATTAAAGCCTACGATGATTAGTATTATTCCGACTACAATTAAACCAATAATCGTAATAACTTTAATGATAGAGAACCAAAACTCAAGCTCACCAAATAATTTAACAGTTAATAGATTTAAAAATAACAATATAACAAGGCATAATAGTGCAGGTATCCATTGTGGTATATCAAACCAATATTGCATATATACACCGACAGCAATAATATCAGCCATAGCGGTCATAATCCAACAAAACCAATAGGTCCAGCCAGTAACAAAGCCAGCCCAAGGTCCGATATATTCAGAGGCAAACTCATTAAAAGATGTGTATCCAGAATCGGATAACAATAATTCTCCTAAAGCACGCATTACAAAAAATAAGGTAATTCCGATTAGTAAAAAGGAAAAGATAATTGATGGTCCTGCTAATTGTATCGATTTACCTGCCCCGAGAAATAAACCAGTGCCTATCGTGCCACCAATCGCAATAAGCTGGACATGGCGACTTTTGAGATCGCGTTTTAGTTGTTGATTGGTCATACTTGATTCCTCCGATGTTGATTTCTCCGTTGTCGAAATATCATTAAAATGTTACTTCAAAGAGCAACAAAAAAGAGATTGAATAAATTCAATCTCCAAAAGTTCAAAAATAACATATATATGTTACTCTTCTGTCCTTTTGCCTGAGATAGTGAATCCTTCGGCGCTGCATCGTATGCAGTCTCTCCAGAAGCAGCTTCTGCTATAGTTTTATCCACAGCATTCAACGCTTTCCAATATGAAGTTATGTTTTAATCTATCATAATTACTGAAAAACATAGTTTGATAGATTAAACGAATTTTATCACGATATGAAAATATGGTCAAATGTAACCGAAGGTCATGGAATTAGAAATGGAGTATTAGCACTTGCTAATTTTAAGTATTATTTGTATTATTATGAATAATACTTAACTAATGAAAATATTTATGAGAGAGGTAATATGATTGTTATTTCATTGCAATTAGATAGCGAAACACCACTATACGAGCAACTGCGTAATCAAATTGTGATTGGAATTGCTACCGGTGATCTAGAAGGTCAGGAAAAATTACCAACTGTACGTCAGCTGGCGGGAGACCTAGGTATTAATACGATGACAGTTAATAAAGCCTACTCACTATTGAAACAAGAAGGCTATATTGTCATTGATCGACGACATGGTGCTAAAGTGAGTCCAAAAGTAAATGATATTGACAATCTCTCTGTACAGTTAGAGGAACAAATGCAATTAATTATTGCACAAGCGACAATACAAGGGATGGATCAATCTCGCTTTAATGCATTATGTTCTAAGATATTCGCCACGATGACTTACCAGCCTTCATAATTCGAAAGAGGTGATTTCTATGTTAACTGTGATTTTTTCAGTCACAGCGATCATTTGTTACATTGCGTTAGTAGTAACCTATAAGCCTCAGGCTACTTATAAAAATGGGATGCTATTTGCAATCACTTTACCATCTCATGCGATGGAGCATGAGGAAATACAAAGCATCCGAGCTCGATTTAACAAACAGTTTAAGAAAGCTAGCTTATGGATGGCTGTATGTTATATTCCATTTGTATTACTCCATTACTTAATGTCCTATCAATTTATTTATTTTTTCGTATGGATAACCGTGTTTTTCTTCGTGATGGTTATTCCGTTTCGTCGAGCTTTCCGTGATACATTAGCACTGAAACGTGAACATGATTGGTTTGTTGGTATGAAGCGAGTCATTCAAAGCGATTTGCGTGTAGCACATTTGAAAAATCAGCAATCAGCTTCGTTGTGGTTATTCACTATTCCATTCGCAATGGCGATTGGAACGATGTTATGGGCTATCGCAGAAGATATTGAATTTATCGGCGTTGCCTTTGTAGGCTTAATAATTACAAGTCTTTTCTTGATCATCTCGCTCTTAATGCGTGGAAGTAAAGGGAAAGTATATAGTGAGAATAGTGAAGTGAATGTAGCGCTTAATCAAGCAAGACGTAGATCGATATCTTACTTATGGTTGTCTATGGCTATCGTAGAGAACATTCATGTTATTTTCATATATTTATGGTTACTGAATGATAACGAAGACATGACTGGCGTATGGCTTATAATTCTATTGTTGTTTACTGTCGTTCCAATCGGACTTATTTATTATACATATCGCAATATTGGTGCTCTAGAGCAAGAAGTGTTAGCACAAGACGGGAAAGTCATTTACACGGACGATGATGAATATTGGGCAAATGGTTTCACCTACCACAATCCTAATGATAGAAGTATACTTGTGCCGAAGCGTATTGGCATAGGAGAGACGATCAATACAGGGACTGTAGTTGGAAAGTTTTCGATGTGGGGAACTGTCGGTTTAACAGCAGTACTCATTGTAGGAGTATCATTTATGTTAATTCGATCTGAGTTGACATCGCCAGTCTTAACGGTTACAGCAGATCACAAGATTGAGATAGATTATCCGATGTATTCCTTTGATTTTAACCTCACTGACATTGAAGAAATTACATTAGTTAATGAAGTTCCCTCAGGCATGAAGTCGAATGGAGAGGCAACATCTGACTATGCGCGTGGACATTTCAAGTTGAAAGAAATAGGGAAGACAAGACTATACATCTTCAAAAACAATCCTCCATATATCAGAATTAAGTTAGACGATGTGTATATCTTCTATAATGAAAAGGATCCATTGTTAACTAAAGAATTGTTCGACCAATTGAAAAGTTATAGTGAATAAATTATAACTTTTCATCTACTTGCATAGTTACAGTCTAAGACGAGCCATCTGGCTTGTCTTTTTTTGTATATGTTTATTAAAAAACGCTAGTTTAAATTTATGCGGCCGCAAGGATGTATTCAGACTAATAGTGACTTTAATTTATCATATAACAATAATTAATATATGATAAAAATGATAAAAATTTGATATTATAGAGGGTAATATGTATATATGTCGAAAATAGTAAATATAGTGTTGAAAAGGTTTAGTAACCATATAGTTGAGGAGGGGAATTGCGATGAGAAGACCAATTATTGGTACAAATCATAATGTGCATGTAGATTTTCAAATCAACCGTAATACAAAAACAACAGTTGAGCTTCAGCCACTTATGGTAGAAAAGTTACTTCGGCAAAAACGATCTACATCATATGTAGATACGGTCACAAAGTTGGATGCAACAGGTGTTCATTGTCGTAAGGAAGATATAGAGAAAATGATTGAGGAGCTAAAAAATCAATTTCCCGAACTACTAGAGCATCAGCTACCTATAGGAATCGTGAGTAAATGTTATCTAGGAAAGCCATATGAAGTACATACGCTAGATACACAACTACAAATTGTAGAGCATTACAAGTTAGGAAGTGTTCTACCTAATGGAATGGAAAAAGCTAGAGTATTAGCTATGAATCCTAATTATGTGTTTGTTGAAGTGTTTACTTCTTATATTTGCGCTGTCACAAAGGATGGACAAACTTCAATGGTAAAGGGGTAAACTGCGATGGCAAATCAAGCGATATCTACTGCTAATCTGTCAAGGATAGAAAAATCACTAAGTAGTATCGATCAAAAGATAGATGTTGCGTTGTCAACAACTCAATCTATAGCTAATGCTAATCTATTAAATATAGAGAACTCAATAAGCAATATCAATCACAACATTGAAGTTGTATATAACGAAGTTGAACAAGCGAATACTAGGATTGATGCTACACAGGATAGTATTCGACAATTAGCCCAAGAATTTAGGGAATATGTAAGACAAGATCAATTACAGAAAAATGTACAGTTAGCAGAAACAAGACTAGTAAAAGTAAGACAAGAAATAGAAAAAAAATATGGTCATTATGATGAGGTACGTCGTAGAGCACTTGGTATACTGCAAGCAGTAGATATTAGTTTAGTTAGAAAAGAAACAATTGAGAGCGCCTCTGAGGAGCAATTAATAGCTGCACCATCTTATTGGCTAGCGCCATGTTTAATAGCATTGTCTGCATGGATTAATGACAATAAAGCATTGGCTGAGAAATCAGTGTTAGAAGCCTTAAGAAGAGATGATGAAAAAGCTTCTCTATTTTTCGCATTGGTTGCTCGTAGAGGTGGCAGGTATTTATCTGGGAAATTATGGCTAGAAAGATATTTGAGTCAACAAGATCCCAATGAATTAAAGAGAGAAATTGTTGTGTTGATTGATGCATTCTCTAATGGAGTATTTGGTGTAGATGCTCGTGCGAAATGCGGAACTATTATTCAGAAATGGATAGAAGAACTATCACAGAAAGCTGGATTTGTTGAGGAACAGCGAGATCAGTGGATAACCGCTTTACGTGCTAAGCAGCAAGGATTACATAGTAACGAGTATCAGCATTTAGCTCAATATAGCCCTACATGGTCGGCATTGAAAGCTAGTATGGAAGGTGCAAAATTACATAATATTATTTTTGATTATTTCAATGCTATTTTTAGTAAAGAAGTGAATCCATCTGTTAGTTTAGTATCTGCAGTTGATGCATTATTAGAAGGATTAGTTAGTGAATACGATGAAGAAGAGCAACCATTAAAGAAAGAAGAGCGCCTATCTGAGTTAATTGTTAATCAAGACGGTGATAAGAATAAGGCACAACATTTATTTGATCAAGAAAAATTGTTTAATGAACGTGTTAACTTCACTCAATTATTAACAAATTTTGCGATGTATCCTGAAAAGTCAAATGCATCTATTGCAACTCAAAAGTTAGCTATTGCCTTATCAAAAGAGTGGATTAATCATGCACATCAAGATCTTACAGCTGAAAATAGAAGCCAAGTTCCATTAGATGTTGCTATTCAAATCGATAAATGGACAGGTACGACAAGAGATGGTAGTAATGAAGAAGAACTAGAACAGCAATTGAAAAGTCATATTGACTCAGAGAAAGATCATGCACTTCGTAATATTAAGCTTGGATTTGGTCCATGGTTCTTACTTAGCGCGGGTATTGGATTAGCGATATTTGCAATTTCTATGCCCTTTTTATTTATCTTTGCCGCATTGTTTATTTTAGTGTTCTTTGCAAATATACATGACTTAAATAAACAAAAGAATGCTATCCATGCATTATATTCTAGTATGTTCGATAATCACAAAACAATTTTACTTGCTGTTTTAAGTGATGTTGTTGACTATCGCCGTGAATATAGCAAAGAAGATGCTAACTCTGAATATGTTGAGCATTTACTAGAGAACGTTTCTCCGGAACATTATATATATTCTACATACGATTTAAATCGAAAGGTACTATAGTTTTTAGGAGGAAAAGTAATGAACAGAGTAAGACCGATTATTGGTACGGTTAGCAGTGAGCAGATAGCTCAAAGAGAGAAGGAACTAGAGCAAAAGATAGAAACCATACAACAACAATTGATAAACGAATCATTAGCACAAAATTTTCCTGCATGGGATCTTAATCCTCCAGCTATTTTAGTTAGACGAAAAGGAAAGAAATTTATATGATTCCTCCTAAACATTATTCAGATTGGATGGAATATTATGATTTGTTAAAGGATGAACGTGAAGAATTTTATCGTATTGTCGAAGTATTAGAAAAGGGCACACTGGAATGGACACCTGGTGTTGCTGAAAAAATAATTAATGAGACTTTTAAGGTGATAGAGTACAAGCTAAAGCAGATTACCCAGGCTTTCCATACAGAGTTAAATAACGCTAATGGTGAAGAACATTATACAGTCGCTGCAATTATGAATGCGAAAAATAAATTTAATGGTGTAAAGAGAATAGGTGCATTGTCTGTATTTCCACAGGATGTATCGAAGACGCTACTAGAAGTTGTAAATAAATACGTAGATGATTCTCAACAATCTTTAATTGCTAGTGCGAAAGAGGATCGAACGGGATATTTTTCATCCATTGTAAAGCATAATAAATTAACAGATTCATCATTAGTAGGAGATAAAGAACTAGCGAATCAAAATGATTCGTCCTCTCAAACTCCTAACTTTAAACCAGGCAGAAGGGTGTTGTTCTAATGGGAGACTTTCAATCTTGTTTGCAAACGATGGAGCAATATTTAAAGGCTAGAATTCCTTTTATTTCGATTCGTACATCAGAGCGTTCTAGAGCATTAGCTTTAATTGCTCAATTATCACATAAATTAAATTTAGGAATTGGTTATCATACGCTGTCTCAAGGTATGAGAGATATAAGCACTAATAGATTACTTAATGAAGATCGTTCAGTAATCGGGGGATTAGACTTTGCAACACAAAAAATAGGTCAATTACAAAATCAAACGTATGTATTTACTGAAGTACAAGAAATTGAAGACGATACACGAATGTCTAGACAATTGCAGGATATCGTAATGCTATGCACCGAAACAGGGGGATCAATAGTCGTCATTACCAATAACCCTATATGGAGTTCCCTGCAACGATTAGGTATGTCACTAACATTGTCTCAGCCAAATGAAGATGAGATGCTAGCAATAATTAAAGAGCAGATTTCACCATATCGGAGTGAAATGTATATTGAATGGGGCGATGCAGAAGAACGTCAAGCTGCTGCAATATTAGCGGGAATAAGTCAGATTGAAGCAGAAAATGTAATTGCTACCCTTCTTGCAAATGGAACTATTCGCAAAGATAATTTGAAAGATCTTATGTATGCTAAGGATCGGATTTTTTCAGATATATCTGGTATTGAACGTGTGATTGTGAAAGAGGATTATCAGATTGGTGGGCTAGATGGCTTAAAATTATGGTTAGAAGCTAATCAAAAACTTCTTACTGCCGATCTTCGCGAGCGTGGAATTCGTCCACCACGTGGACTTTTACTTGTGGGGGTACCTGGTTGCGGGAAATCACTCTCGGCTAAAGCGATAGCGTCATTATGGCAATTGCCGCTTTACCGTTTAGATTTATCGACGATACATGGTCAGTATTTGGGACAAAGTGAAAGTAGACTTAAAGAAGCATTGTCAACGGCGGATCACGTTTCACCATGTGTATTATGGATTGATGAGATTGAGAAAGGTTTGGCTGGCGCAATTGGCGGTGGTGATGGTGGAACTTCAACCCGCTTAGTTGGACAATTTTTATATTGGCTTCAAGAGAGTATGGCTCGTGTTTTTGTTGTTGCAACTGCTAATGACGTTTCGAAATTACCTCCTGAATTGTTAAGACGTGGACGATTTGATGAATTATTTTTCTTAGATTTGCCTACTGCGGAAGAACGCGAAGAAATTATTAAAATCTATGTGAAGCGTGGATTGAAGCAAGAATTATCAGCTGAATTATTACAACAGTTAGTCAAGTTGTCTGAAGGATTTGCAGGGGCGGATATTGAGGCTGCTGTAAGAGATGTAGTCAAGCAAGCTTATGTAAAGGGTGATGAGTCTATCACGGAAGATACATTTATTAATCTCTTTGCTAATGTGGTTCCGTTATCTCAAACTAGTCCAGAGCAGATTGAATCGATTAGAAATTGGGGTAAAGAGCGTGCAGTTCCTGCGGGTAAGGCAAATTCGGATGTATCCATACAACACAATGTAAATCGAATTGGTGGAAGAAAAGTTATAGTATAAAATATTAAAACAACCGCAATCAGTACCTAGAAGGTAATGATTGCGGTTGTTTTTTAATGCTATTAGTTATTTAGTTGTACATTCAATGCGAAGTCTTTTTTTATTATTGTGATACAGATTGGAACCATTCATTAACTTCTTTCGTAACTTGCTCTCCGCCATTTTCCATCCATTTTGCAACGAACTCATCAAAGGCATCGACAGGCAATTTACCATAAATAATTTTGTTGAAAGTCTCTAACTCAGATTGACGTAACAGATTCCATTTCTCAATCATTGTTGGAGTTGCAGCACCTGTAAAGTAGTTTTGTTTACGAATGTCTATTTGTGACATTACAACTTTAGCAGCATACCAGTTTTCAGGTTTACGGAATTGAGCTTGTTGCTTCTCATAAGGCGTTTCAGCCGGTTCACCGTTTGCTAGTTTAACTAATGAAGACATATACAGGTTTGGAATACGTGCAGGACCTGTAATGAATGGGAACTTGTCAAAGAAATCTGGAATTTTTTCTTTATCTTTAGTAGGTTCGCCATCTACGATATCCCAATCATAACCTTGAGCAAAACCATGCTCATAAGGACTACCAACAGCTGGATCAGCTAGGTTATCAAGTAGATAGTTGTAATATAGAATGATAGCTTCTGGATGTTTTGCATCTTTGTTAATCATAAAGCTACTATTAACGCCTGAATTTTGCCATTTCGTCCCGATTAAACCATCTGGACCTGCAGGTACAGGGTAAGCTTTGTATACTGAACCTGGTACGTTATTAATTAAATCACCAGCCGGCCAGTCAGGTACCCAGTTTGCACCTGGCAAGATACCAGCATTTCCTTTTGTCCAAATCTCAGCAGATTTACCTTCATCCCATAGTGCAGCATCGGGGTGAATATAACCTTTTTCCATCCACTCTTGTAATTTAGCTAGAGCTTGCTTAACGCCCGGATTTACAGAACCGTACTCCAGGTTTCCATCTGCAGTTTTATTCCATTGTTCTTGTACAGAGCCGTATGCACCGAATAACCAGTCAAGTCCGCCCATCCAAGTATTTGTATTGTTTTTCAATGAGATAGCAAGTGGGTATACATCTTTTGCAGCTAATCCATCAGGATTTTCATTTTTGAATTTATCCATAATGATTTCTAAATCTGCGATTGTTTTTGGTTCTTGAAGGTTTAGTTTAGTCATCCAATCTTCACGAAGCCATAGAAGTGTATCATCGTTGTCTGTATATTCCAAAATCGGAAGGTTCCACTTTTTACCGTCCTTTGTAAACGGATACCATAACTCAGGATTCTGCTCGGCATGACCCTTCCAAGTATCATTGGCATATTTCTCGAATAATTCATCGATTGGCATGAACTGTCCAGAATCAATAAGCTGATCTGTTAGTACGGAATCAGTAGGTACCTGTACGAAATCAGGTAGTTTTTCACCTGAAGTAAGTGCAAGTTGAAGTTGTTGCTTATACTGATCGGAACCAGCTGGGTACCATGTATCTTTATGTTTCATACCTAAAGTCTCTAACATCCAACGGTCATGAACATTATTATCTTTTGTTTCACCTTTAGTGTATTCAATTGGCATAATGATCGTACTAATTTCAATCGGTGGATCGTATTTACCTTTTTCGAAAGCAAGATCAGCTTCTGATTTTGTAGCTGAATCTGTTACTCCTGAATTGTTGTTACTCGGTGTAGCCGTATTACCTGGCTCAGTAGTTTTACCACAAGCTGATACAATTAGCATTAGCGCAATAAGTGGCAACCATAGTTTCTGTAGTTTTTTCATTTCGAATATCCCCCTGTTGAATAAGATGATTTCTAGTGTAACTGTAACAATTGTGCTAGGAGGTCATCTATATGATTTTTTCAGTTTTCATAGGATTTTGTTATGTTGTTAATGTTCTTCTCTAAATTCTTGCGGTGTTTTGCCAAATTGTCGCTTAAATACTTTGATAAAATAGGCTGGATCCAAATATCCTATCTCTGCACTAATCTCATATACTTTTTTATCTGTTGTCTTCAACTTGTGGCATGCAGTCTCCATTCGCAGTCTAGATACGAACTCACTTACGCCTTCTCCAGTTTCGTATTTATACAACTTAGAAAGATGAGTTGGATGGAGATTTACATGATCAGCTAGTGCTCGTAGCGAAACATCATGATGTAAGTTCATCTCAACAAACTTTTGCGTTTTTTTGACGTAGATAGAGCGAATATCTTTAACATCGTCGGATGCTTTCTCTTGTAATTTACTTAGTGAGTCGAAAGACCAGTTGCGAAGCTTACTGATCGAGTTGAATATTTCTCCAGATTGCAAAAGTTCAAAATCTTTACCCAATAATCCTTCTAGCGTATGACCATTACGATGACAATAATGGGTAAAGGACGAAGCGATAATATAGCCAGCTTCTAGACAATGCTCCCAGGAATCTGCCCATTTTGCATCTAACTCAGAAAATACTTGTTTTAATTTATCCTCTGCTGACTCCCAGCGTCCCGCTTCTAATAAGTTTTTCAACAAGGGAGGAGCATGGATGACGTCTAGAACACCACTAGATGTATGTTGATGTAAGTCACTTGCCCGCATTACAAAATCTTTTTCATCACCGACAATTTGTCTAAAGTAAGCTAGTGCATGAGTATATTTATCTGATAATTGTTCAGGGAATAGGAAGGGATCTGTCATGACGATAGACAGAGAACCTTTTAAAAACTGTTTTACCTTTGATTGAAGTTGCATTGCTAATTTTTCTATATTTATTTCTTTCCCATCGTGTTGATATTCAATCTTAAATTGAATCAATATCGCTAGATATCCATGTTCTTCTTTTACTCCCCATACATTTGCAAATTCGGACAATATTTCTTCTGCAATATTAAAAATAGCGTACTCTAATAGATGTTGCCCGTTATTACGATACTGTCCGAACTCTTCTTCCATGCGGACAAGCATTAGTATGCTGTTATCGAAGCGGAAGGGCAAGTTATAGCTTTCTAGCTTTCGTTCCCATTCTTCGTTAGAAATTCGCTCTCCACGCAATGCACTTTGCAAACATTGACCTTGTAAACGTGGAAGGTTTTCTCTCAGTATTTTTTCCATCCGTTCATAGGAGTTTACGTTTCCCCATTCTATATGAAGCTGATCTATCGCAGATTTCACTGCTCCAAGCAAGTCATTGTCGGTTGGTGGTTTCAGTAAATAATCTACTGCTTGATTTTGCAATGCTACTTTCGTATATTCAAAATCGGAATATCCCGATAAAATAATGCATTTAATCTTATTGTCGCGCGCTCTTATTTTCTCGATAAGCTCTAGTCCTGTCATCTCAGGCATCAGGACGTCTGAAATAACGATATCTATTGGATAAGTATCGATAATTTGTAATGCCTCTTGTGCAGAGTAAGCTTTATGAACGACTTCAATGCCTAGTGTATGCCATGGTTTATTCATAGATAAGTTGTCTACCCAGTGAGCTTCGTCATCGACGATGATCATTTGCATGTTATTGTTCTCCTTTTTGGTAGGATTGTTGAGGTTGATCAACGATAGGAGGAAGTTCCCAAGTCATTTCCGTCCTAAATCCCCCAATATCTGATTTTGAGAATAGTAGTTGTGAGCTTTCGCCAAATTGATGGATAAGCCTTTGATTGGTATTCCAGAAGCCATATCCGGTCTTATCCTGTAACGGTTGTTTCATGGATCGATTGAGTTGCATATATTGCTCTTCTGTCATACCGGGCCCATCGTCATCTACATAAAGCTTGCAATAGCCTTCTGACATTACACCTTTTATGCGAATTTCACCTGAAGAATATGTTTTACCAACCCCGTGAATAACTGCATTCTCTACGATCGGCTGAAGCATCAGACGAGGGATCTGCCCCCTGAGCATTTCCTCTGGAATATCAATATGATAATGAATTCTGCCATTACGCAGCTTCTGAATATCTAAATAATTAATAATAAGTTGAACTTCCTCATGCAAAGATGCTGTTGGACGTTCCAAACGTGTCATATACCGATAATAAGCACTTAAATTATGTCCCATGGAAACGACGGCTTCTTCATCCTTTAATTGAGCCATATTAATCATATACCCAATACAGTTGTATAAGAAGTGAGGATTAATTTGTGCTTGCAGTTGTTTTAAGGTCGCTTCTCTAGCTCTTAACTTCTCGTCCAATACATTGTCGATTAGCTCTTGAATTTGTTGTGACATATCATTGAAACGATAAAATAGGAAAGCAAATTCGTTATTGACGTTAGAACTGATCCGCACAGAAAAATCTCCGCGTTGTACACGTTGCAGCCCATGAATAAGTTTGCGAATTGGACTCTGAATATTTCGATAGAGTAGAACAGACAAAGATATACCAACAATCAAGATCAACCCCATCGCAAAGTAGAACAAATTTCGGCTAAATGATATCGGTCCTAATATTTGATCAAGCGGTACAATATCTACTAGAAGCCAGCCGAGTGATGAAGACTCCACAGCACTGATCAAGTATGACTGCTTATCCAATACAACAACTTCTTGCATAGAACTTTCCAAAGTTTGTTTATCTAGAAACTGGACAAGCTTATTAATTAGTTCGGGATCAGCACTACGGTTAAGAATCGGTGCTTCTCCTTTAACATAGAAGATTGGATCTCCTTGTCCACCTTCTTTATAGGTGTCTAAAATATTTTGAATATTCTCAGGGTAAAAGCTAGATTTGATAACGAGATTACTCTTGTCAAGCGCATCATTTTCACCAAAAGAATCGCTATAAAACAAATGAAAAGCTTTTTTAACATTTTTATCTAGCTCTTGACCGTCTCCGTAGATCCACCTACCTGTAATATTTCTTTTTAAGTACTCTTCATCGTAGTTTACCATCGTACTTGTATTAGAAATTCCTTCTTTGTTCAATTCTGAATAGACAGTGAATTCTACCGGCCATATATTCATAACTCCTGATTGCAACACCATCTTTTCTTGAATCGCATATCTCGTCTGCATTCGATCATAACGATCATCCCATAAGTTAATACCATTAAATTTACGAACGTTAGGATCACGTGAAAACGTTGTCATAAAATCCATTGTTTGACTTATTCGTGATTCGATCTGACTAGAGAGAAAGGAAAGCTGTTTAATGTTTGAAGCTTTAAGTTCCTTTACAATGGCATTTGATGATATCCCATTAGAATAGGTAAACAAGATAATGACAGGAATAAATAAAATGATAATAAGTGCATTCGTCTTCGCAAACAAACTCATATTAGAACCAAAGATTTTCTTAAATATGTTTATGTCTCTGCCTGATCTCAATGGTCATCCCCCCGATAAGTACATAACAAAACACTATCAATCCTAATAATGTCTTATAGTTTGTTAAACTTGCTTGTTGATATTATATATAACAGGGCTAAGCCTTATATACAAATTAAATTTTATAGAAAGGGAGAAAACTATGAACCGAATGACTACAACCGATCCCAACATGAAAGTAAACAGAATAGCTGTTAAGCGTAGAGGATATCGAGTGCCATGGGTACTGCATTTTATGGTGCTACCAGCGGTACTGGTTGCTTTTGTTTTTTCTTATTTACCAATGTCAGGTATTGCTATGGCTTTTCAGGACTATAAGGCGGCATTAGGAATCACAGGTTCTCCGTTCGTCGGACTGAAGCATTTCCGATATATGTTTGAAAATGATTACTTTATAAAAATTACATGGAATACAGTATTGTTCGCATGTTCCAAAATTGTTCTGAATCTAATCATTCCATTTGGCTTTGCTTTACTTCTCAACGAAGTTCGAAATATGGGAATCAAGAGATCGGTACAGACACTTGTCTACCTACCACACTTTCTATCGTGGGTTACTCTTGGAGGTATATTGATCGATTTGTTAGCGCAAACGGGCATTATCAATTCGTTTATAACGAACATATTTGGTATAAAACCGATATTTTTCTTAGGTGATGGCACATGGTTTAGGCTTACCATTATTTTCAGTGATGTTTGGAAAGAATTTGGTTTCAATACGATTATTTTCCTTGCTGCACTTTCTGGAATTAATCCAGCTCAATATGAAGCAGCTGAAGTTGACGGCGCAAGTCGCCTGAAACAAACGATGTATATTACGATTCCGTCACTAATTCCAATACTTATCGTTGTTGCGACGTTGGCACTTGGTAACGTACTGAATGCAAACTTTGACCAAGTATTTAACTTATACAGTCCGATGATCTACCAACAAGGTGACATTATTGATACATTCGTCTATCGAGAAGGTTTACTAAGCGGTCAATTTAGCTTTGCAACGGCTGTCAGCTTATTCAAATCGTTAATTAGCTTAGTGTTAATTATCGTCTCATATCGTCTTGCTTATCGATATGCTGGATATCGAATCTTCTAACTCGAATGGATGTAATAAGCTAACATGAAAGGATGAATGCTCGTGTATCATAAAACGTTGCCTTATCGCATATTTACAGTGTTCAACTATATATTTCTAATTACTATTTCAATAGGCTGTATGTTGCCGTTATATCATTTGCTAATGGTATCTTTCAGTGATACTTCAGCCGCTAATGCAGGGCTCGTAACATTTTGGCCCATAGACTTTACGATTGAAGCGTACGAAAAAACATTTGCTAATGAAAATTTCCTTACATCGCTTGGGGTATCCATTAAGCGTACGGTGCTTGGAACAGCGTTAGCTTTAGCAGTGAACGCTGTTGCTGCCTATGCTTTATCGAAAGACAATCGTGTATTTCGCGGTAGAAATGTATACCTTTGGTATTTTGTAATTACAATGTTGTTTAATGCTGGACTGGTTCCAGGCTATATTCTTATTCAAAAGCTTGGTTTACTTAATAATCTGCTAGCATTAATTCTACCTGGGCTTGTTGCAGTCTATAATGTTATATTACTTCTCAATTTCTTCCGTGCTGTACCGAAAGAATTAGAGGAAGCTACCTTTATAGATGGTGCAGGACATTTCAGAACCTTTATTGCGATCTATCTACCTCTTTCTCTGCCTGCACTTGCAACAATCGGTTTATTCACGATGGTAGGACATTGGAATGCCTATTTCGATGGTTTGATCTATATGAAGGGAGTAGAAAACCTTCCGCTTGCTAGCTTTATGCAAACACTAATTGTCCAAGGTAGTACTACAGGATTTGATCAAGCAGTCATTGCTAACATGTCGCAACGTACACTGCGCGCATCTCAAATCTTTATATCAGCATTACCAATTCTAATCATTTATCCGTTTCTACAGCGGTTCTTTGTTAAAGGTATTGTCATAGGTGCAGTGAAAGAGTAGAGCAAACTTAAGGAAGTCCGGTACAATAGTACCGGACTTCCTTATTTTCTTTTCATAATTATCTTGGTTAGTATAGTCAACGTTAGCAAACACAGTGACCACAAGCAATGGAACGAAACCTAGTAACGTGTACGGTGAGCGTACACCAGCGGTCAAATGCACGAAACTTTCGATAGAGGTTCAAAAAGAGGGCTTTCAGAACCGAGAAGATGGAACGCTACTTGAGGAAGGCGGAAGCGCAAGTGTACATGATTACGTACACGCGAACCGTACTTCCCAAGTTCGCTTCATATTCGATGTCGACTAATCTACGTTAGCAAACACATCGTTATCAAAGTCCGCTTTTTGAACTACACATTACCTATTTTACTAAGTTGAACTTAAGTTCTGTATTAACACTACTGCTTGGACCGATGAATGCTACGAAAGCACCTGCATCGCTTTCATGAGTAAGATCAGAATGATAATATCTAAGCTGTTGCTCCGTAATGATAAATTCAACTTCTTCTCTCTTACCTGGCTGAAGCTCAACTTTACGGAAATCTTTCAATTCTTTAACCGGACGTACGACTTCTCCTGACATATCTCTCACATATAGCTGAACAGTTTCAATACCAGTAACGCTTCCTGTATTACTTACTGTAATCGAAAGTTTAATAGGCTCTGACTCAGTCATTGTAGTAGCAGATAGTTGTGCTTCGCTATATTCAAACTCGGAATAACTTAGACCGAAGCCGAAAGGAAGTAATGGCTCGTTTGGAATATCTAAAAACTGTGATACATAACGAACTTGGGCATCTGGAGCACCTTGAGGACGTCCTGTATTGTATGCATTGTAATAGACAGGTACTTGACCAACGCTATAAGGGAAGGACATTGTTAATCTGCCACTCGGATTTTCGTCTCCGAACAACAAGTCAGCAACAGCATGACCTGCTTGTGAGCCTGGATACCATGCCTCCAAAATAGCATCAACTTCTTCGTATACACCATGTAGATCTAGCGGACGACCATTGAATAGAACAACGACCATCGGTTTGCCAAGAGACTTCAACTTCTGAATAAGTTCAAGTTGCACCTTAGGCAACTGAATGTTGGATCTGCTTGCTGCCTCACCATTCATATCTGAATGCTCACCGAGCGCTAACACAATCGTATCGGCATCATGAGCTGCTGTGAGCGCATCTTGCCACTGTTGCTCAGTTGCTGTTTCGATTCCACAACCTTCAGCAATAGATAGCGTTACATTGCCGCTTAGCTTCGTCTTGATTCCTTCTGCAAGTGTAATAGCATCGTCCTTAGAACCTGTCCAAGACCAAGGTCCAAGCACATCACCGCTATTAGCAAAAGGTCCGATTAGTGCGATTTTTCGATCAGATGTAAGTGGTAATATTCCTTCGTTTTTCAATAGAACACAGGACTTCACCGCCAAGTTACGAGCGACTTTCAAATGATCCTCGCAATATACAACCTCTTGCTCGCGTACTGGATCAGCGGCACGATATGGATTTTCAAATAATCCAAGTTTTTGTTTCAAATTCAAAATACGTAGAACAGCTTCGTCTATTAATGCAACATCTACTTGGTTGCTTTCTACTAACGCTGACAAATGATTAACGTAACAAGAAGTCATCATCTCAATATCGACACCTGCTTTAATCGATTTAAGAGCCGCTTCTGATTCATCAGCAGCGATGCCGTGGGCAATTAATTCTTTGACCGCTCCCCAATCGGAGATTAAGATGCCGTCAAATCCCCATTCCTCGCGAAGTAGCTTACGCATCAGCTTCGAATTTCCAGTCGCAGGAATTCCATCCACTGTATTGAAAGATGTCATAACCATTTCGCAGCCTTCATCTAGCGCTGCTTTGTATGCGGGCAAGTAGAACTCGCGCATTTGTCGATCAGATAAATCAACGGTATTATAGTCACGTCCAGCTTCGGCAGCACCATAAGCAGCAAAGTGCTTCACGCAGGCAGCAACTCTATCAAAGTTGTTCGCAAGATCATCGCTTTGGAAGCCTCTTACGAATGCTCGTGAAAACTGAGCGTTTAAGTAAGGATCTTCACCAGTTGCTTCTACTACACGTCCCCATCTTGGATCGCGGACTAGATCGACCATTGGAGCATAAGTCACATGAACGCCAGATACCGCTGCTTCCTTCGCTGCTATCTCAGCACTTTTCTCTGCAAGTTCCATATCCCATGAGCAACCAATTGCTAGTGGTACAGGGAAAATCGTCTTAAAGCCATGTACGATATCCGCCATCATAAGAAGCGGAATTCCAAGTCGGTTATGGCTTAGATGAGTGCGTTGCACGTTAATAACATCCTGCGCACCTGCCATTCCAAGTACAGAACCGGAATTGTGAACGGTTTCTTCTGTAATGCCAAGTGAATCTATTGGCCCGGTAATTAGACCTTCACCTACCGCACCTTCATAGAAGGGGACAGCCAACTGAATAAGCTGGGCAATCTTTTCATCTAGTGTCATTTGTTCAATAAGTTCTTTTACATTAACTTTATTGTTAGTTTGGTCAGGAAACTGTTGATTCTCGTTCGACATGTGTAAAAAACCTCCCTGAATATCATTATAAATTAGAAATCGAAACGTTTCGATTGCTGATAATATGCATTATAATTGGCAGGAGATAACGCTGTCAATTGCAATATATAGAGGTTTATATGACTAAATTGGTGAGTTGTATCGTTATTTTATTTCTGATAATATAAAAATATAAACGTTTCACCAGTAATGAAAGAGGTGCGAGAATTTTGGCTAGTATTAAAGATATTGCAAAACAGGCAGGAGTCTCGATCTCCACAGTTTCATATGCACTAAATGGCAGTAACAAAGTAACGAAGAAAACCGCAGCAAAAATATTGGCAATAGCTAAAGATTTGAATTACGTGCCCCATGCAGCTGCTCGTTTATTGAAAACTAGAAAATCGAACTTAATTGGTATATTTTTGACCGATTTCAGTGGCAGCTTCTATGGAGATTTGTTACAAGGGATTAAAGATTATTTACAGACAAAAGGTTACGATCTACTCGTATGTAGTGGGTCACAATCACGCAGATTAATTCCCGAGCGAATGATCGATGGAGCCATTATTCTCGATGCAACTTTTTCTACAGAAGAGCTACTGCAATATTCGAATGATGGATATAAAGCCGTCGTATTGGATCGTGAAATGAATCATGCTCATATTAATCAAGTACTGCTCGACAATAAAGCTGGAGCAACACTTGCTTTGGAATATTTAATCGAACAAGGCCATGTCAAAATATATACGGTAACAGGCCCAGAAGGCTCTTATGATGCTAATCAAAGATTACGTGCGGTTCATCAAGTGATAGCTCGTGTTCCGGAAGTTGAACATATCGAGATTTTAGGTGATTTTAGTAAAATAGCGGGGGAAGCTGCGGCAAAGCGCATTGCCCAGGAGTATACAAGACCGGTTGCTGTGTTCTGTCTTAATGATGAGATGGCTATTGGTCTATATGGTTATATTCGCAAGTATACTGATCTTATTATTGGCGAACATATTCATCTCATTGGATTTGATAATATTGAACTATCCCAGTTTGTTCAACCAAGATTAGCAACTATTGATTATTCTATGCATAAATGGGGAGCACTCGCTTCTGAGCAGTTACTCAAAATGTTGTCTGGAGAGCCTGTTGAACCTGAACGAATCTATGTTTCTCTTATTAAAGGAGAGACGGTTAATGCTATGAAGTAATCGAATAACGCTACATAGATGAGCCTATTCTTATAAGAATGGGCTTTTTGTATTGAATGTTTCTTATCTAAAAACTCAACTAATTAATTCCATAGCATATGAGCTAAACAATAGTGTTATAATAGGTAGGGAAATTTTATCATCATGAAGAAAGTTTATCATCAGGAGGAAAGTTGGTCGCATCATGAGTAGCAATTCAAGTGAAAACATAACATCTGGGAAGCAGAAAAAAGAGAGGTTTACCTCTTCTGGATTCATCTTATCTGCTATTGGTAGTTCGATTGGTCTCGGTACGATGTGGAAGTTCCCATACATAACAGGGAAGTATGGCGGAGCAGCCTTTTTCTTGCTTTTCCTCGTCTGCTTAATTATTGTAGGTTTACCGATTTTACTTGCAGAAATGACGATTGGACGTGGCGGAAGAGGGAATGCATCTTCTTCATTATTTAAGTTAACTGGTAAAAAGTATTGGGGATTATTCGGGTTTCTATCCATCATAACTGCTTTTATCATTATGTCCTACTACAGTGTAGTAGCAGGTTGGACGTTAAATTATACCGTTGAATCATTTACCGGACTATTATATGGAGATTCAATAGACTATAAGTTGAAATTTGTAGACTTTGCTGCTGGTTATTGGCCGGTAGTATGGCAGTTTATTGTTATGGCTATTACAGGTTTTGTCATTGTTAAAGGTGTATCGAGTGGAATTGAGAAATTCAATAAAATTATGATTCCAGGATTTTTAATCATATTAATTATCCTTATGATAAGATCGGTTACTTTACCTGGTGCAAGTGAAGGGATTAACTTTTTCTTAAAACCAGATTTTTCAAAGCTTAATGCCGAATCTGTACTTGTAGCGTTGGGACATGCCTTCTATTCCTTATCACTAGGGATGGGTGCAATGATCACTTATGGTGCTTATGTTCAGAAGGAACAATCATTAGGTAAAGCGACACTTGCGATCGGCTCAAGTAACGTACTTTACGCTTTTATAGCGGGTCTTGTTATATTCCCAACAGTGTTCTCTTATGGTCTAGAACCTGGTGAAGGAGTAGGTCTTGCCTTTATGGCATTACCAGCAGCGTTCTCACAAATGTCGTTCGGCTTCTTCTTTGGTGGCTTGTTCTTCCTATTGCTAGCGGTAGCTGCATTAACCTCTGCGGTTTCTATACTAGAGGTTCCTGTCGCTTTTGCGATTGATAAATGGAAATGGTCACGTAAAAAAGCCGCTATTATTATATCTACGCTCTGCTTTCTAGTAGGAGTTCCATCTGCTTTATCCGTTGGTGGTGTACTAGGTGGTTTTACACCTTTTGGTATGTCGATATTTGATACGGTCGACTTTTTATCTTCCTATGTGTTAACACCTATTGGAGGTTTAATCGTAACGATATTTACAGGTTACGTATGGAAGCAAGCAGGAGCAGAGGCAGGACTCAAGGGATGGTGGTTCAAGTTATGGCTGCTAATGTTAAGAGTAGTCGTTCCTATTTCTATTATTTTCGTGTTCCTGTATTCCATTGGAATTATTAAATTTGGCTAGTCAATGAATGCTATACTAGGGCAGTCTTAGAAGGTCGTAAACGACGATTAATTTCTAGGACTGCCCTATTTGTTGTGCAACAAGGGCGATAGATTTGCACAGTAGTTGGAAATTCCCTTCGTTTAATAAAATGTACGATTAACACTTGAAAATATATACAGTTTCTTTCTGTGACAAAATTTGATATCCTTATCTCTGGTCAAAAAATTGGCCCGCGGTTCGTAAACTTCCCGCGTCAACAAAACTAAGGAGGATTTTTGTGTTTAATTTAGGTTGGGGTATTTTATTTATCGCGGTTAATTTTATGTTATTTCTAGCATGTTATCGTTTCTTTGGTAAAACAGGTCTTTATGCATGGATTGCCTTTGCAACGGTTATTGCTAATATTCAAGTGACTAAGACGATTGAACTGTCTATTTTCACTGTCGGTATCATTATGACGTTAGGCAATACGATCTATACAACGATCTCGATGAGTACGGATTTACTTAATGAGAAGTATGGGCCACAAGAGGCAAAGCGTGCCGTATGGTTTGGATTTTTCACGCTTATTACTGCTACGATTATGATGCAAATGGTGCTTAAATTTACGCCACAGGAAACTGATTTTGCCCAGGAATCGTTACAGACGATATTCGGTCTTATGCCGCGTCTTGCTGCAGGTAGCTTGTTAGCCTACTTAACTAGTCAGTTTTTGGATGTAAAAGTGTACGGTTATTTGAGAAAAAGATTTGGTGCTAAAAATCAATTTTGGATTCGTACAAATGTTAGTACCGGAATAAGTCAACTTGTAGATTCTATCGTGTTTTGTACTGTTGCTTTTGTAGGACTATATTCATTGCAAGAATGGCTACAAATTGTTTTTACGACATATATCTTTAAGTTTATTATATCGGTTGTTGCAACTCCCGTTCTGTACTGGGCACGTAGCTTTAAAGTGAACGACCATGCGGAAGGTTCAAGTAAATAATAGTTCGCAAAATGACTGCATTATATCATCATTGTTAAGCTCTTCATTAAATAAGTTTATAAATAGTAACAACCCCATTCAATGTTGAATGGGGTTGTTACTATTTAACTGCATAATATTTCAATTAAACCGGTGCATGGATTATTGAAATATTATGCAAACATATAGCTATATCAATGGAAGAAATGTGCATAGTAAAATATGTTGTTGCTCTTAGTGAGGATACTCACTATAATATGATTATCGTGTATTCAACTTACGGTCACATCATACTAACGGAGGATTTCAAATGACTATTGTAGCGGTAGTACTTCAAGTTTTATTAATATTAGCTCGATAAAATAATCCCTGCTACTATTCTAATGCTCTTGGCTTTAGCTCTTGCAGCATTGCATGGGGCTGCATTTACACAATTATTATAAAAGAAATAGTTAAAATTGAAGAGAAGAGAGGGTACAATTATGACAGAATCATCTTCGCAAAATGCAGATAAGCTACTAAAAGTACTCGTTGTTGCGTTAATATTCTCAGTTATGAACGGGACGATGTTTAATGTAGCACTCCCTGAAATAGGAAAAGAATTTCAACTAGTTCCGTCTCAGGTCAGTTGGATAATGACGAGTTACATGGTATTATACGCGATAGGTTCAATAGTAATGGGTAAATTAGCTGACAAATATAGGTTGAAAGATTTGCTAACATATGGTCTTATTATTTTTGGAATAGGTTCATTAATTGGATTGCTTGCTTCACAATTTTGGGTTATTATTTTAGGGCGAGTTATTCAAGCTGCAGGAGCTTCGGTTCTACCTGCAACGGCGATGATTATCCCGACAAGATACTTTGCACCTGAACAAAGAGGGAGAGCACTTGGAACTTCTGCTATAGGTCTTGCACTAGGAAGTGCGCTAGGTCCAGTTGTAGCAGGCTTGCTCACTAGCTTTGGAAACTGGAGACTTATGTTCGTTCTTTCTCTACTTCCGTTAATAACGCTACCTTTCTTTAGAAAGTATTTAGACAATGTGAAGGGGAACGCAGGAAGTATTGATGTTCTTGGGGGCGGTTTATTAGCAGCTACGGTAGCTATGTTCTTGCTTGCGATTACACAATCGCAACTGATGTTTTTGTTCGGAGGAATAGTAATGCTAGTACTATTCATTATTCGAATTCGGAAAGCTGCTGAACCATTTATTAAACCAAGTTTGTTTCGCAATAAGACCTATTCGATGGGTCTTATGATTGCTTTTATGACGACTGCCATGAGCTTTAGTTTAACTTTTATTACGCCACAATTTCTAGCAACAGTTAATAACTTAACACCTGCCAATATTGGTTTCGTTCTCGTTCCAGCTGCGATTGCTTCGGCAATTTTTGGACGCAAGGGAGGAAAGTTAGCTGATGCTCGTGGTAACTACACACTTGTTTTTATAGCCTCGGTATTAATATTTGCCTCATTCTCACTGCTATCTTCATTCATTGGAGCATCAGCATACATTATTGCAGTAATTCTAATACTAGGTAATGTAGGTCAGACTTTCATGCAAATTGCGATGTCGAACACGATTTCACGCACTTTGGCCAAAGAAGAGACAGGAGTCGGCATGGGATTACTCTCGATGATTAATTTTATCTCGGGTGCGATGGCAATGAGTGTAGTCGGAAAATTGCTAGACAAAGGCTCATCTTCTATAAAGTTCAACCCACTTATAACGAATGATGCTGCCAGTGTTTATAGTAATATTTTTGTCGTAATGGCCATATTGATTATCGTTGTCGTTGTCGTTTACCGTTATCAGTTCGGTAAAAATACATCATTGGTTAAACACGAATAAGAAACAGAAATAAGAAAGCAATTTTATTTACAGTGGAGGATTAATAATGAATAATTCAGCTTCATCTGCCTCTTTGCAATCTCAAGGTATAGCGAATGTGAAGAGGTTACCAATTATGATTTCTTTAATTATTGGTGCGTTTTTCTCAATACTTAATGAAACGTTACTCAGTAATGCCATTCCGCAATTAGTCATTGAATTAAATGTGACTGCTTCGACACTTCAATGGCTCTCAACGGGGTATATGTTAGTTGTAGCTGTACTTATTCCAGCTTCAGCGTTGTTAGTCCAATGGTTTACAACAAGGCAAGTATTTTTAGGAGCAATGACCTTATTTACAATAGGTACTATCGTTTGTGGAATTGCACCTGGGTTCTCTGTACTTCTGATTGGACGTTTATTACAAGCATTAGGTACAGGATTAATGATGCCAGTACTTATGAACACAATACTATTGCTGTATCCTCCAGAAAAGCGCGGAGGAGCAATGGGAACTATCGGGCTTGTTATTATGTTCGCGCCAGCGATTGGACCAACGCTTTCGGGTATTATATTAGACTCATTGGAATGGAGATGGCTATTTTTCATTGTTCTTCCATTTGCTCTCTTCTCCATTATATTCGCTTTCATTTATTTGAAAAATTTATCTCAACCTACGAAACCTAGAGTAGATGTCATTTCTATTCTTTTATCAACCATCGGATTTGGTGGGATTGTATATGGATTTAGTAGTTCCTACAAAGGATGGGATCAGCTAGAAGTGTACGGAATGATTGGTGTAGGGCTAATTGCATTGCTTCTATTCGTCATTCGTCAATTGAAATTGAAGGAGCCATTATTGGATCTTAGAGCATTTAAATTTCCGATGTTTACACTAACTACGATTCTACTCATCATCATGATGATGACAATGTTCTCGACAATGGCGTTACTACCATTCCTATTCCAAGGTGCGCTAGGATTGACGGTTTATGCCTCAGGACTAATTATGTTGCCGGGCAGTCTCTTAAATGGACTCATTTCACCAATTACAGGTAAATTGTTTGATAAATTTGGTCCAAGAGCGCTAATGGTTCCTGGTACTGTAGTATTGGCAATCGTGATGTGGTTCTTTACACAAGTTTCGGCTGATACTTCGAAAACGACATTTATTATTTTGCATATTTGCTTAATGGTAGCGATCTCGATGATTATGATGCCAGCACAAACGAATGGTTTGAATCAACTTCCGCCACGCTATTATCCACATGGTACCGCTATTCTAAATACATTGTCTCAAGTAGCGGGTGCGATAGGCTTTGCATTCTTCATTAGTATTATGTCAGCTGGGCAGAAAAGTTACTTGGCGGAATCAACAGATCCAACTTCTGTTGTTGAACAGATAGGAGCACTAGTTTCTGGTATACACAATGCATTTGTAATCGGATTTGGTTTTGCAATCATTGCAATTATTGTTGCTTTCTTTACGAAGCGTGCTAAGACTTCGGTGGAGTAAGTTAGATTAATAAGTATTGTTATTTACACAAAAAGGTATGCCATGAGGCATACTTTTTTTTATTTTCTCTAAGAATGAGACAGCGAAAGGAGGACCTCAGTTAATTGGGCGGAACTTAACATTGTTAACTATAGGATCATTAGCTAGAAAACTAATTTGTTAAAAGAGTCTAATATACAGATCGAAAAGCTTATTAAGCCGAGCGAAAATTAGGGGTTGTCATCCTAATTTTCACTCGACTTTTACTTGATCTGGTATATACATCGAATTTTTCTAATCAATTTTGTTAAAAGGGATTTACAAAACTTACCGCAATACACTATGATGAACTTGAGGTTGGAATAAAATTCTATAAATAATATTAATATTGATATTTTATTTTGAAATTTATTGTCAAAATTAATATTGTAAGCGCTTTTTTTCAGCCTCGATATCTACATAAGAAGAAGGGAGATTGTGATTAATGAAGCGTTTTAATCGTATGTTTATGGTACTATTAAGCTTTTTGATTGTCTCTTCAAGTTTTTCCGCTTTATCGGGAGTGTCCTATGCAGCGGAGATGCAAGCTAACAGCTCGTCGAGTTTAGTGTTCGAGGATTTTGAGGATATGAGTGATGTATACCTCACGAAAAGTGTTGCTACTGACTATGCAATGCTTGAGCAATCAACTAGGCCTGATCCAGCAGTACATGGTTTATCTGCAGCGAAGTTAACGTATGATTTTACTGGATCGACCGCTACATCCGCAGCCTATCTACGTTTTTATGATAACGATGGCTCTGCTGGACGTACAATTGTTGGCTCTCCTAGTAAAATTGGTTTTTGGGTTTACGGAGCTGGCTTTAAGCACTGGATACGTGCTCAGGTTCAAGATGCAAATAAAACCCAAGCAACAATAGATTTTACGACGACGTCAACTGTAATAGATGGGTGGCAATATGTCAGCGCTAATCTTCCTACAAATTTAACGGGTCCTTATAAATTAAACTTCATCTATTATGTAGAAATTGGTGCTAAAACAAGTGGTACCCTTTATTTTGATCAAATTTCAATGATTTATGGAAATACGACATCGTTAGAATTTCAATGGAGTAATGTGAAACCAATGCATATTGGAGAAATACTTAATGCTCAAATGCTTGAAACTAAAGCAGGCTATAAAATGCCAGCCGCAGTAGCAGCCAATCTAGTTACATTTAGCAGCTCAGATCAATCAGTTGCTGAGGTTGCTGCCGATGGAATGATTACAGCGCTAGCTGCTGGTACAACTACATTAACAGCTTCCTATAATGGTGCAATTTCAACCTATGAATTAACAGTTACGGATGAACAGGTGGAGTCGAACAATCTAGTTATTACTGGACCAAGCACACTAGTTCCATCTGAGGATGGTGCAGTTCATGTATACTCTGTTTTTGATAATAATCAACTTTTTGATGTAACGCAATCAGCTTTTATTACCTCTAATGATGAGGCGATATTAGCTGTAGATGGCAACATACTTCGTGGTATTAGCTATGGTACAGCAACGATTACGGCTACATTGATGACTGAACAATATGGAGAACTAACTGCAAGCTACAGCTTAGAGGTGAAGCCAGGAGAATTGAGATCTATTGCCATTAAGGATGTATTCTCTGCCATTATTGGTGGAGAGGCTCTAAGTGCAAAGGTTATAGGTACGTATCGCATTGAAGGCGAGAAACCAATTACTGAAGGAGTAACATACTCTATTGATAATGCTTCGATTGCTACAATTGATGCCGACACAGGAGTAATTACAGCTTTAACTCCAGGAGTAACAACGGTTCGTGCTAATGTTAATGGACAAACAGCACAACAAACACTAGTAGTAACGAATGATATCAGTAATCCAAAGCATGAGCTTCGTGGAGCTTGGATTTCTACAGTTGAAAATATCGACTGGCCAACTAAAGGAGATGTAGATCCGGCATCTCAGCGCGAAGATTTTATTAAGTTGCTTGATGAATTACAGGCAGCAGGAATTAATGCTATCTTCACTCAAGTACGACCAACAGCTGATTCATTCTTCCCGTCAGAGTATTTCCCATGGTCACATTGGTTAACAGGTAAACAAGGGGTTGCACCAGCGGATAACTATGATCCACTAGCATTTATGATTGAGGAAGCTCATAAACGCAATATGGAGTTCCATGCTTGGGTGAATCCATTCCGCGTTTCTATGAATACTGATATCGAAGCTCTAGTAGAAACTCATCCAGCGCGTCAACATCCAGACTGGATTGTTAATTATGAAGGTAAGTTATACTTTAACCCGGGTATAGAGGAAGCTCGCAATTACATTATTGAAGCGGTCAATGAGATTGTAGTGAACTATAATATTGATGGCATTCATATGGATGACTATTTCTATCCTTATCCATCATCGCAAAGTTTTAATGATGCAGAGCAGTATGGGGATTACACAGCTGCAGGAGGCAATCTTTCATTAAGTGATTGGCGTCGTAATAATGTGAATGAAGTGGTATCAGGCTTACATGACACCATTAAGGAAAGTAAGGATTATGTCAAATTTGGAATTAGTCCATTTGGTATTTGGAAAAATAAATCTAGTGATGCAACTGGATCAGCAACGAATGGTTTAGAGAGCTATTCAGCGATTTATGCAGATACTAGAACATGGATTCAAGAAGGCTGGGTAGATTACATCGCCCCACAAATTTATTGGCATTTTGGTTACAATGCAGCAGCTTATGATGTACTTGTTGATTGGTGGGTTAATGAGGTAAATGAACATGCCAATACACATGACGTACATTTATACATTGGTCATGCAACGTATAAGGTAGGCACTAGTGGTTGGGAGAATGAAGATCAATTGCCTGCACAGCTTCGATACAATCAAGGTAAACAAGGTGCAGTAGATGGAAGTATTTTGTTCAGCTCCAATCACTTCTTAGCAAATCCTTTAGGTATTTTAGATGCAATTAAAGAGACCTATGCACGTCCAGCACTTATTCCAGAGATGTCTTGGTTGGATGGAACAGCACCACAAGTACCTCTCATCAACACAATAAAGAGTGTGAAAACTGGAGTACAGCTAAGCTGGAATATGGCGACTAGTGGAGAGGATGCTGCTTACTATACGATATATCGTGCAGATGGTAATGCTACCCCTAATATTTCTACATCAGAGCACTTGATTGCAACTGTTCGTGCTGTGAATGGTTCACTGCAATCCTTTGTAGATGAGACAGCGGTAGTAGGTGAAACCTATACGTATGCCGTTGCAGCAGTGTCTCGTATTCATGTTGAAAGCGAAGCTAGCGAAAGTAGTACAATATTAGTGGAAACAGTAAATACTCCAACTCCAACACCTAGTCCAGGGGGTGGTGGTTCGACAGAGGAAGGGACTACTGAGGAACCTAAAGAAGAAGGCGGCACAACTGAAGAAGAAGTTGATACCCCAACCTTCAATGATTTAAGTAAAGATCACTGGGCAGCAAAATATATTGAACAGCTGGTTGCCAATAAAATATTTACTGGCTATGCAGACGGCACAATTAAACCGAACGCATTAATGACTCGTGCTGAATATATGACAGTATTATATCGTTTGTATAATAATAAAGTTGTATTAGTAGAAAACAGTACATTTACTGATGTGAAGCAAAATGCTTGGTATAGTGAAGCAATTAATCAACTCACTCACCACGGCTTTGTAGCAGGGTATACCGATGGTAGCTTTAAGCCGAATCATTCCATTACTAGAGAAGAAGCTTTTGTAATGCTATATCGTATGTTTAAGGACAAATTGCCTGCTGCTCAAGCTAACGATGTTGCTTTCGCGGATGATGCAGCTATTGCAGGGTGGGCTCAGGAAGCGGTACAGCATTTAGCTGCGGCAGGTATTGTTGAAGGTGATGGTAGCGGTAAGCTTAATCCAAAACAACCGATTACTCGTGCTGAGATTGCTAAAATCGTATCTTTCTTTTTAGACAAAAAATAGTGTAAAGCTCCAATTCATTATAAGTACGTGTTCAAAAAGCAGAATTTAACCATTAAAGACTTTATCTCCTTTTGTTAGATTACTCTAGCAATTGGGGATGAAGTCTTTTTGAATTGAAATGAACGATTAAAACTCGATAGTTGAAGAAGTCTGAATTAGTATCCGAAAGTATCATTGTATATTTTTTTGTTTATTTTTGTTTTATGTATTTTCATACAAAAACAAATGTTCTATATTATTTAGTTTTGGAGAGAAACTTCCGAAGAGGCTTATGAGGCTGCTCCACGAGTTATTCTAATTCCTGGTATCGGAATGAATAACACTGGCAAGAGCTGGTTCATATCTCAAGTAAGTGGTGTGCTTTATCATTGTGCAATTGCAGTAATGCGTGGTGCAACAGCTCTAGGAAGTTTTGTTTCACTAAGTGAAAATGAATCTTATAATGTGGAATATTGGCCACTTGAATTATACAAATTATCTCTTGCTCCAGCAGAAGCTGAATTTTCACGTAAAGTAGCATTTAGTATGGGCTGGACCAATTGAGGGTAGTGCGATTGGCAATATGCTAGTACAATGGATATTAAGTGGACAATTACAAGATATAAGGCAAGCGCGTCAACTTGTTCAACATTCCTTTGGGATCGAGACATATGAGCCAGTTCAGTCAGAAATTACATGCAGTAGAAGAAACTCAAAAAAATAGATAGCGCTAGCTTCAATGGAAGCTCAGCGCTATTTTTGAAAATAGTAAATAAATCATTAGAAGTAAGAGGTCAGTAAACAGATAAGTAAAGATAGGAGTGGAACGATGAAAGTATCTCTATTTATTACATGCTTAAGTGATGCGCTGTTTCCAAGAGTAGGAGAAGCGATGGCTCGTCTACTCGCTCGTTACGGTGTAGAGCTTCAATTTCCAAGCGCGCAAACCTGTTGTGGTCAGCCAGCTTTTAATAGTGGTTATTGGAAGCAAGCACGCGAGTCTGCTATTACGATTCTTGATGCTTTTGAAGATAGTGATTTTGTTATTGCACCGTCTGGCTCTTGTACAGGCATGATTCACCATTACCCGAAGTTGTTTGAGCATAATCCCGTTTATCTGCAGCGAGCAGAAAGACTACGAGCGAAATCTTACGAATTTACTCAATTTCTTGTAAATGTAATAGGGGTTACAGATGTAGGAGCTATGTTTCCACATAAAGTAACGTATCATCCGTCTTGTCATGGAACCCGTATTCTTGGCGTAAAGCAAGAGCCATTATTGCTCATGCAACATGTTGATGGATTAGAACTTGTACCACTACCATTTGCAGAAGATTGCTGTGGGTTTGGTGGAACATTTGCGATTAAGATGGGTGATATATCTGGAGCTATGGTGACTGAGAAGGCGGATCATGTCATTGAAAGTGAGGCAGAGGTGCTTGTTGGACTCGACCTTGCATGCCTAATGAATATTGCGGGAAATCTGATGTATCGCGGCGAGAATGTTCGCGTGATGCATTTGGCAGAACTTTTATATGAAGGAGTGATAGCCCGTGAGTCAACTCACATCAAAGCTTAATACCGTTAAAGAGAGAGCGGAACTTGCGCTTCATGATGAGTTTTTGCGTAAAGCGGTAAAGTTCACAACCGAACGTCTACGTAATGGCAAGAAAGCAGCAACTGAAGAACACGGTAACTGGGATGACTGGCGGGAAAGAGGACGTCAAATTCGGTTACATACGATTGCTCATCTAGACTATTATTTAAATACCTTTGTTGAAAATGCACGTGCTAATGGTGTACATATTCACTTTGCAGATACAGCGGCAGAAGCCGCGCAAATTACACTAAACATCGCGAAGCAGGTCGAAGCAAAGTCAGTCGTCAAGTCGAAGTCGATGGTATCCGAAGAGTTACATTTGAATACGGCTCTGGAATCGATGGATGTTGAGACCATTGAGACGGATTTAGGTGAATATATTATTCAGTTAGCTCATGAAACGCCTTCCCACATCGTTATTCCTGCTATTCACAAAAATCGTTATCAAATCGCTGATCTATTAAGTAAAGAAGCGGGTTATACGCTGGAGCCAGATACGACGGTACTAGCTGGATTTGTCCGTAAGAAACTACGCGAGAAGTTTCTTGAAGCAGATATTGGGATGACAGGTTGTAACTTTGCGATCGCTGAGACAGGTTCGATGGTGCTGTTCGAGAATGAAGGTAACGCCAGAATGGTAACGACACTTCCGAAAACGCAAATTACATTGATGGGGATGGAGCGTATTATTCCTTCTTGGGCTGATCTTGAAGTGATGGCAACATTATTGCCACGTTCTGCTACTGGACAGAAGTTAACGATGTATATGTCTGGCATTACAGGGCCAAAGCGTCAAGCAGATGGAGACGGACCAGAAGAAATGCATATTATTATAGTAGATAATGGGCGTTCCTTGCAGCTTGGTGATCCCGAGTTTCAAGAATTGTTAAATTGTATTCGTTGTGGAGCTTGCTTGAATGCCTGTCCAGTCTATCGCCATATTGGTGGTCATGCTTACGGTGGAACGTATAGTGGACCAATTGGTGCAGTACTTACCCCATCGCTGAAGAGTAATGTTGCGGAGTGGGATGATATTGCTAATGCTTCGAGTCTGTGCGGAGCTTGTTATGAGGCATGTCCAGTTAAAATTCCGTTGCATGATATGCTCGTCTACTTGCGCCGTCGAAAAGTTGAAGCAGGTCATGGCAATAAGCTAGAAAGTATCGGTATGCAAGGTTTTGCAACTGTAATGGGTAATTCAGGTCGATTTGGTGGTGTGCTGAGACTTGGGAAGTTAGGGCAAAAGTTGGTTGTGCGTAATGGCGTTATTAAGACGAAGTTAGGTCCATTGAAATCATGGAATAAATATCGGGTGACGTCTAGTCTACCGAAGGAATCTTTCCGTGATCGATGGGAACAGTTAGAGCGTGAATTTACGGCACAACCACCCGTAATGTCGGATGACATGAAGCAGCGCTTAGAGCGTATTGCTGTGGAACAGCAGCAATCAGCGAAGAAAGGTGGTCAGCACAATGGGCACTAATACGGAGAAGCATCAACAGTGGTTAGATCAGTTAACCGAGCAATCGAAAGCTAAGCAACAGAAATTTATGAATAATATATCCTCACGTCTTGGTCATCCACGTATGACGGAAGCACCACAACACCCGTTCCGAGGAGCTCCAGATTTTTGGAGTGATAATAATTGGAGTACGAAAAAATGTATCGAACAATTTACCGTTAATTTTCTGTCGGTAGGTGGTCATGTTCAGCGGTGTAGCAATATGGAGCAAGTAGCAGATTTCATTGCAGGTAAAGCTAAGGAGATGAATCCTACACATATTGTGCGCCAAGATGAGCAGGATCTGGCAGAGTTATCATTAGAGCAATTAATTCCTAATGCTTCCGTGAAGGTTTGGAATAATGATTCTGAGACTCTATGGAAACGTGAAGCAGCTCAAGCTGACTTCGGTATCGTCTATGCAGATCATGCTGTAGCCTATACAGGTAGTGTTGTCGTGAAGTCTGCGAAGGAGAAGGGGCGTTCGGTTAGCTTGTTGCCAACGGTACTCTTCATCGTCATTCCTGCATCACGAATGGTTACACGCCTTGGTGAAGTGCTTATTACATTGGACGAAGCGGGTCGAGAGAATTTACCTGCGGGAATACACTTTATATCTGGACCAAGTCGTTCATCAGATATTGAGAACGATCTAACGATTGGTGTACATGGACCCGGCGTTGTGTATGCGTTGATTGTTGATTAGGGGAGTGTAGAAGGGCAGCTCAATTTAGATACAAAAAAATCGCCTCTAGAGGACCGCAACACCAATTGTTTTTCTAGCAATCGGTGTTACAGTTCATAGCTAAAGGCGATTTTTTCGTTTATTCTCAATTACATATGATTTTCTATTAGTTGTTAATAGGTAGTGCCGCGATTAATCCATCAAGAATCGCTTGCAGTTCGTCCTGTCGATCAGCAAATGCTGAGAAAATAACAGCATTAATTTCCTCACTTGGACGATTCAACTTTTGTAAAACAGCAGAGTAATATAGAGCTGCCATCGTATCATTATTGTCATTAAAAGCAGGGTTCCAAGCAAGTGCTAAGTAACTTTCTGCTTGCACGTAATCCCCGAGTACATAGAAGGCTTGACCAATAGGCATTGCTAGCTTAGGTGTTATACCAAATGCCCTACCCTGCAATTGCGCATCTGGTAAATTTTCTAACTCTAATGCTTTTGTTAATACTTCATCACGAAGATCGATAATAGATTGAAGATATTGTTTGGCTGACTGTGGATCATCTTGTTCCAGTGCAGCTACGCTTCTACGAAATTGTGTTCGAGCAAGCTCTACATAGAGATCGATTTCCCATGGGTACTTTTCGATCGCGTCTTTAATTACAACTGCAGAATCTTCATCCTTATGTAAAAGTTTGTTTAAATCTAACTGACGATATATGAATTTTTCGTAATAAGGCTCATTTTTGTTCATCGCATTAAGTATTCGTTGCGCTTCTGTAGCATAATGCTCCTCATACGTTAATTCATAAGTTTGAATTAATACTTGTACTTTAAATTCTGAATAAGCCGGGTTTCCACCACGATCGATAGCAGTATTTAATTGTTCTAATGATTGCTCCACACTTTGAGTCTGAATGGCTTGCTGAACATCACGATAGGCATTATAGCCCGAAATATTAATCATTGTTATGATTAAAAATCCGCAAGCACCTACTATTAATATAAAAGGAGCCGCCGTCCTGATTTTAATAAATCTAACCTTTGTTTGCCATTGGAATGTTCTTGCTTCACTAGATGACAGCATTGCACCTAGGCAGAAGAACACAAGTGCACCAAGATAGATATAGCTCATATTGAAATCAAGTACGCTATGAATCAAAATCGATGTAACGACAATATACCAAATCGAAGGAATAAGTTTTTCATCATCAGTTTTTTTAATATAAGCCTTAAAGAAATAATAGTACACAATAGCAAGCGTCATGAACAGAGCAAGCATACCGAGAGCTCCAACCTCTACTAGCATTTGAATAAAGAAGCTATGGGCTAGACTGCTAGTATACGGGTTGTTCTGATATTGCTGGTAAAGAGCTTGCCATGCCCCACCACCAGCTCCATCAATAGGGTAGTCTTTCCATATAGATAGTGCATCCTTGTAGAAAGTTCCTCGTTCTAACACACTGTGCTGATTAAAATTAATATTTGCAATACGATCACCAATACTCGCTGGTAATAATTTGGTAAAGCCAGTATTTCCTAACAATAGGTAGGCACCTGCTATAGCAGCAATAATACCAACTATCGGAATGAGGAACATTATCCATTTGCGCTTGTTAAACGATTGAAGTTTTTGTTCGAGACGAGTAGCGACATATTTTTGGAAAGCGAAAGCAATGACAGCTGTAACGAGAGATCCTCCAAGTAGGATGCCCCATGCCAGCAAGGCAGAACCTTGCGTATGATTTTGTTGCAATAGTAATCCATAACTATTCATACTCGGGAGCATAATAACGCTTGCTACTAGAGCTAGTACAAGCTGGAATAAAGCTTGTATTTGCTTTGAAAATGTTAGTAATGGAAGGACCAAGATTAGAATGACTGGGAAGATCGTCCATCCACCACGAGAAAGAGTAAGGATAAAAGATATTAATGCCGGTACAAACATAAATGATGCAAAAAGTACAATATATTTATTTTTCGAACTTACTATAGTAAACAAACATGCGAATAAGAAAGCTATTAAATAAGCTGCATAAGTATTTGCATATTGAAAGACGGATGCCAGTCTAATATCAATACCACTATTCCATGCCGCATCTTGATAAACTTCCCAAGGCAATAACCCCCATAAGGATGCATTACCGAACCAGTTCATCATCCCGAAGAGAACGATAACTGACGAAGAGCCCATATATATGTAAAAAGCAATATGCTGACCGTCATTTTGACGAAGCAGGTGGTACGCAGTCATGAACAATATTGCGTAAAAAATCCAAATCATAAATTCCAGGTATGAATAATGAGTAGATACCGCTCCAAACATCGAAATACCATAGATAAGAGGAATGCTCCAGATGACATATTGGAGTGGTGTATGTACTATTGAGTTGTTACGAGATTGATACATATGAATACCGATACAAATTAATAAGAGAGCTCCTATGATAAAGCTATACAATATATTTATTTCGTCAGTCGGCTGACTACCATTTAGTAAGCCACTTTGAAACGGCATAAATAAAAAGAAGAAAATAAGGCAACTACTAATGATCCAAAACATAGTTGAACGCTTGGTTAGTAGATGCTGGAAGGATTCTATACTAGAATTTTTATTTTTGGTTGCCATGATTTCTCTCCTATGTAAACAATGTCAAATACTTTTAGTAGTATATCATATATACTTATATGAAGTTAATTAACTAGTAGCATCTAATTGCTATTGTTATATATAGACTATTAACACAATACAAAGTTTGGTAGAATTAGTCAGGGAAGTTCGGAGCAAATATGCTAAAATTTACTTTTAATCTATATGTACTAGTCGATCATATATTCACACAATAAAAAGTATATGGAAGGGGAATTATTTAGGAAATGAAAGGGATTATATTAGCAGGTGGATCAGGCACGAGGTTATATCCTATTACAAAAGCAATTTCTAAACAAATCATTCCTGTTTATGATAAACCAATGATCTATTATCCGTTATCCGTACTTATGTTGGCTGGGATACGCGAAATACTAATTATCTCAACTCCAAGGGACATTGTTGTTTTTAAGGAGTTATTTAGTAGTGGTATTCATCTTGGATTGGAAATATCATATGCTATTCAAGAATCTCCCAATGGGTTGGCTGAAGCATTCATTATTGGAGAAAAGTTTATTGGTAATGACACTGTATCATTGATATTAGGGGATAATATTTTTTATGGTCAGAGCTTTGGAAGAGTACTTACTGAAGCTGCACAATTACAAAAAGGTGCAACTATTTTCGGGTATTATGTAAAAAACCCTCAAGCCTATGGAGTTATAGAATATAATGAAGCAGGGAAAGTGCTTTCTATAGAAGAAAAACCAAGCGTTCCGAAATCACATTACGCTGTTCCGGGTTTGTATTTTTATGATAATCAAGTAGTAGATATCGCAAAAAACATAGAACCATCTGCTAGAGGAGAACTAGAAATTACTGAGGTTAATAATCAATATCTTCTACGGGATGAACTCAATGTAAAATTATTTGGTCGAGGCATGGCATGGATGGATACTGGTACCCATGATACTATGCTAGAAGCAAGTAATTTCGTCGAAGCGATTCAAAAACGTCAAGGGTTATACATAGCTTGTATTGAGGAAATAGCATTCAAGAAAAATTATATTACTAAAGATGAATTACTTAAATTAGCAGATCCCTTCCTAAAATCAGACTACGGTACATATTTGACTAACGTAGCGGAAGGTATTGTTTAGTTAGAATAAAGTGGAATTAAGTAGGAGGATTAAATGGGACAATTTAATTTTATTAATACAGGTATTAAAGATTTAGTAATTATCGAACCTAAAGTATTTGGCGATGATCGTGGTTACTTCATGGAAACATATAACTTTGAAGATTTTAAACAAGCTGGTCTCGATATGGTTTTTGTTCAAGACAATCAATCAAAATCGCGCAAAGGAGTATTACGAGGACTTCATTTCCAAACGCAACGAGCACAAGGCAAACTTGTTCGTGTATTGTCAGGTGAAGTGTTTGATGTCGCGGTAGATCTTCGGAAAGACTCCCCAACTTTTATGAAGTGGCATGGAATTTTATTAACGGGTGAAAATAAAAAACAGTTTTATGTTCCAGAAGGCTTTGCTCATGGGTTTTTAGTATTGTCTGATGAAGCTGAATTTTCTTACAAATGTACGGATTATTATTTCCCGGAGTTCGAAACAGGAATGATGTGGAATGATCCTGATGTTAATGTTGAGTGGCCTCTAGATAATATAGAAGAGGTTTTATTATCTGAAAAAGATAAGGTTCAAAGATCCTTTAAGGAATTGAAAGATATATTGTAGTTAATGTTGTGAGTTCTATTTAATGGGAGGATATATATGAATACAAATAATGAAATAATCGATACACAAAAAACGTTACTTGTAACGGGTGGGGCCGGATTTATTGGGAGCAACTTTGTACTTTTTATGATGAGAAAGTATCCACAATACAGAATTATTAACTTAGATAAATTAACTTACGCTGGAAACTTGGAAAATTTGAAGGATATAGAAGCTTCGAAGCAATATGTATTTGTTAAAGGTGATATTTGTAACTCAGATCTTATTAATAACATATTTGAGCAATATGCCCCCAATTATGTGCTGAATTTTGCTGCTGAGTCACATGTAGATCGTAGTATCTCTGATCCGAAAATATTTTTGGAAACAAATATTTCAGGTACACAAGTTCTTTTAGAAGCATGTAAAAGATACTGGATTGATAAAAATATCGATCAATCTTCGGTTAAGTTTTTACAAGTTTCTACAGATGAAGTATATGGCTCATTAGGTGATACTGGATACTTTACAGAAGAGACTCCTTTAGCACCGAATAGCCCATACTCGGCTAGTAAAGCTTCAGCGGACATGTTTGTAAGAGCATATCATGAGACTTATGGATTGAATGTTAATATCACACGTTGCTCCAATAATTATGGCCCGTATCAATTCCCAGAAAAACTAATACCTCTAATCATATCTAATGCTTTAGAAGATAAAGATCTTCCGGTTTATGGAGATGGCATGAATATAAGAGATTGGTTATATGTTGATGATCATTGCAGTGCGATAGATGATGTACTACATAAAGGAACGACAGGGGAAGTTTATAATGTAGGTGGTTTTAATGAAAAGGCAAATATAGAGATTATTAAATTAATCCTAAATGAGCTTAACAAGCCAGAATCTTTAATTACGTATGTTACAGACCGTTTAGGTCATGATAGAAGATATGCGATTGATTCCTCGAAGATTAAGAAAGATTTGGGATGGGAACCAACGGTTATGTTCGATGAAGGAATAAAGATTACTATAGATTGGTATTTGGAAAATGAAGATTGGTTAGCTAGAACAAAGAGTGGTGAGTATAGCGATTACTATAGTCAACATTATAATTAGGTAAATTCTAGTTGACCTTAGGAGAGCTAATTATGAGAGTAGTAGTTACTGGCGCTGGTGGACAACTTGGTTTTGACATATTAAAGCAACTGAGAACCCATAACATTGAATGTTATGGGTTGGATCGCAATCATACGGATATTACAGACTTCAAAGCTACAAAACAAATTATTGAAAAATATATGCCAACAATCGTAATTCATTGTGCTGCATATACGAATGTAGACAATGCTGAAAAAAATATAGAAGAGTGTAAACTCGTTAATACATCTGCTACAGCAAACATCGCAGATGTATGTAAATCTATTGATGCAAAACTTATGTATATTAGTACCGATTATGTGTTTTCAGGAAATGAACCCTTACCTTACGAAGTTGATTCAAAAACAATGCCACTTTCTGTATATGGTCATTCGAAGCTAGAAGGCGAGCTTGAGGTTATTAAGAGATTGGATAAATATTTTGTTGTGAGAACATCTTGGTCATTTGGGACTAATGGTAGTAATTTTGTTCAAACTATGCTCCGAATTGGCACGGTTAGAGACAGTGTAAACGTGGTATCTGATCAATTTGGCTCTCCGACATTTACAAGAGACCTTGCTGAACTAATTATAAGTATGATTCAAACCGATAAATATGGTATTTATCATGCAACGAATGAAGGATTTTGTAGTTGGGCTGAATTTGCAGAGGAAATATATTTGCAGGCAGGTTATTCTACGAAAGTAAATTTTATTAAGTCGGATGATTACATCACTTTAGCGACAAGACCAAAAAATTCAATGTTATCAAAGAGAAGTCTTGATGCTGTAGGGTTTAATAGGTTGCCTGAATGGAAGGATGCGTTGAAACGCTATCTCATTCATAAATCTTAATCATATAAATTTAAGTATAGGGATCGATGAAATATGAGGTATTTTACTAATTTTTGGAAATATAAAGAACTATTGACTCAATTCGTTGCGCGGGATTTAAAGTTGAAATACAGACGTTCAGTACTCGGTTATTTGTGGAGCCTCTTGAATCCATTACTTATGATGATGGTGTTAACCGCAGTGTTTTCCAGCTTTTTTAAGTTTGATATACCTAATTACCCAGTATATTTATTATCAGGACAAATATTATTCAGTTTCTTTTCGGAATCAACAACTACAGCGATGAATTCTATTTTAGGAAGCGGCTCCCTAATTAAAAAGGTATATATACCTAAATACATTTTTCCATTGTCGAGAATCTTATCATCGTTTGTTACATTATTGTTTTCTTTAGTAGCGTTACTTATTGTGATGCTAATAACGGATATTCAATTTTCGGCCACAATATTATTATTCCCACTACCGCTCTTCTATTTGCTAATATTCTCAATTGGAATAGGATTAATTATGTCCGTACTAGTTGTGTTTTTCCGTGATATGTTACATCTATATGGTGTGTTATTATCAGCTTGGATGTATCTTACACCAATCTTTTATCCGATAAATATAGTTCCGGATTTTGTGAAAACAATAATTTATTCTAACCCTATGTATTACTTTGTTGAAATGTTTAGAGAATTAATTCTTTATAATCAAATGCCTTCGTTACAATTAAACTTAATGTGTTTAATGTTTTCGTCGATATCGTTGTTAGTAGGATTATTTATTTTCTACAAAAATCAAAATAAATTCGTTTTGCATATATAACTAGCTTTGGAAGGATTATATATATGAAAAATTATGCTGTAGAAGTCAATGAAGTATCTATGAAGTTCAATCTTGGTCGTGAAAAAATTGATAGTTTTAAAGAATATTTAATTAGAATGCTGAAAAAAGATATTTCTTATGACGAATTCTATGCTCTTCGAAATGTTTCGTTTAAAGTGGAACAAGGGGATTCCTTTGCAATATTGGGGGGGAACGGATCAGGCAAAAGTACAGCTCTTAAAATTATTTCAGGAATCTATAAACCTACCACTGGTAGTGTGAAAGTGAATGGAACCATCGCTCCTTTGATCGAACTTGGAGCAGGATTTGATATGGATTTGACCGCTAGAGAAAATATATTTTTAAACGCGGCTGTTCTTGGTTATTCTAAGAAATTTATAACTGAACAATATGACCGTATTATAGAATTTTCTGAATTATCAGAATTTGAAGATGTCCCACTGAAGAACTTCTCTTCAGGAATGACAGCTAGGTTAGGCTTTTCTATAGCGACGTTAGTAAAGCCTGATATTCTAATAGTTGATGAAATATTGTCTGTAGGAGACCACGCATTTCAAGAGAAATGCGAAAAGAAGATGGATGAGATGACATCTGGTGGAACTACACTTATCTTAGTATCACATTCTATCGAGCAAGTAAAGAAGATATGTAAAAATGCTGTTTGGATTAATAAAGGAGAAGTAATGATATCGGGATCAGTGGAAGAGGTAAGTAATGCTTATCTAAATGTTTCATATTCCAAATAATCTGTAACATATGTAGAAAAGGAGAATTATATTGTGAAAACGGTATTTGTAACTGGTGCTAGTGGATATATCGGGAAGCATGTAGTTAACGCATTATTGGACATGAAAGTGAATGTAAGTACAATTAACTATAAAAATAGAAGTATAGATCCTAGAGTAACGGTATATGATTGTGATATTTTTGGAAATTACAATAATATTTTTGAGATTGTTGGAAAACCAGATGTTTGTTTACATTTAGCGTGGACAGATGGATTCATACATAATTCGGATAATCATTTAAAAAAATTATATTCACACTATAAATTTATTGAAAATATGGTTCAGGGTGGTCTACAACAAGTTGCGGTTCTTGGTACAATGCATGAAATTGGATATCATGTTGGAGAAATCACTGAAGAAACTCCAGCTAATCCTCATTCATTGTATGGTGTAGCTAAAAATAGTTTGAGACAATCACTGGATACATTGCTTAAAGATAAGGAAGTTACTTTCCAATGGCTTCGTGCTTACTACATCACAGGTGATGATACTAATAGTAAGTCTATATTCTCTAAGTTGATTCAAGCAGAACAGGAAGGGAAAGAATTGTTCCCCTTTACAACAGGTGAAAATATGTATGACTTTATTTCGGTAGAAGAGCTTGGCAAGCAAATTGCGCTATCTGTTTTGCAAACGGACATTACAGGAATTATTAATTGTTGCTCTGGATCTCCTATATCATTGCGTGATAGAGTTGAAAGATTTTTGATTGATAATGAGTTTCGAATAAAACTTAACTATGGAGTATTTCCTGATCGACCTTATGATTCTCCTGCTGTTTGGGGGAATGCGGATAAGATAAAACATATTATGAGTAATTCTGAATGCGCATATCAAAGTTTAAACTAAATAAATCAGAACTTACAATTTATCTTGGTAGAATTAATTAATTACAGAGGAGATTAAACGTTGATACTTGCAAATAAAGAGAAATTAAATAGATTAGGTATATTCTTTTTTTATGATAAAGATGGAATAGTTGATGATTATATTACATTCATGCTAAAGGATATGACACAAAATTTAAGTGATTTATTAGTTGTATGTAACGGGAAGTTAACCGTCGAAGGAAGAGAGAAAATAAGTGAATTAACACCCAATATTCTAGTTAGAGAAAATAAAGGATTTGATGTGTGGGCATATAAAGAAGGTATGGAGTATTATGGATGGGACAAGATTAGCAAATTCGATGAAGTTGTATTATTTAATTCGACTATGTTTGGACCATTATATTCATTCAGTGAAATGTTTGAAGGAATGAATTCACAAGACCTTGATTTTTGGGGTATTACAAAACACCATGAAGTACCACACGATCCATTTAATAGAATAAAATATGGTTATTTACCGGAACATATCCAATCACATTTTATAGTAGTAAGAAATAGTTTGCTAACTAGTTACGAATATAAAAATTTTTGGGATAACATGCCTGAAATTGAATCTTATGAAGATTCGATTGGCTATTACGAAGCGGTTTTCACTAAAGAATTTAATGATAAAGGGTTTAAGTGGGATGTGTATGTAAATACAGATGACTTGGAGAAACATACATACCATCCTGTGCTTATGATGCCGCTTGAGCTAGTTAAAAATAGAAAATGTCCCATTATAAAGAGGCGTTCTTTCTTTCATACTAAAATTGATTATCTTAATAATACAACAGGTGAGCAAACATCTGAAGTTTACGAGTATATTAGGAAAAACTTAGACTATGACATTAATTTAATATGGGACAATATATTACGCACATGTCATCAAGCAGATATAAAAAATGCATTAAACCTAAGTTACATATTATCAACAACAAGTTCGGTTCAGATGAATACAAAGCTGAATAGAAAAATTGCACTTGTCATGCATATTTATTTTGATGATTTAATTGAATATTGTTTAGAATACGCAACTTCAGTACCTGAAGGAACAGATGTATATATTACAACTGATACGGAACATAAGGCAGATCTGATTAGAACTATCTTCGAAAAAAGAAACTTTGCCAAATTAGAAATAATTATTATTGAAAATAGAGGAAGAGATATTAGTGCATTATTAGTAGGCAGTAAGAAATTTATTATGGATTATGACTATGTATGTTTTGCACATGATAAAAAAACCAAGCAACTTGAACCTCATATTAAGGGAGAATCGTTTGCTTATAAATGCTTTGAAAATACATTAACTAATCAACATTTTGTAAACAACGTAATTAATCTATTTGAGACTAATCCAAGATTAGGAATGCTATCTCCACCTCCACCAAATCACGCAGATTTTTATCCAACAATAGGGCTAGAATGGACTATTAACTTTGATAATACGAAGGCACTTGCGGATAAATTAAAGCTATCTGTAGAAATGGATAAAAATAAAGAACCTATTGCACCATTAGGTACCATGTTTTGGTTTAGGCCCAAAGCATTAAAAGCATTATTTGATTACGATTGGGAGTACAAAGACTTTCCCCCAGAACCAAACGATACTGATGGTACATTGCTTCATGCAATTGAACGGATCTATCCGTTTGTTTCTCAACATGAGGGATATTATCCTGCATTATTGCTTTCGGATTCCTTCGCAAAGATTGAAGTTACAAATTTATATTTTATGCTGAGAGAAATAAATACTGCATATATGATGAATAGTGGTCCAGCAATTCATTTATCAATGGTATCAGTCTTAAAATATAATATGACGTATAAGATACCGTTTAAATATAAATTGAAAATGTTAATAAAAAAGATTTTACCCGTATGGTTATTCAACCTTTTGAAAAGATTAATTAAAAGAAGGTAAGTATATTACTTCGGTGTAGAAAGAGGAATACTAATGTTGTTTAGTTCAATCATATTCATATTTTGTTTTCTGCCCATAGTTCTACTCATTAACTATCTGTTGAAAGTTGAGTATAGAAATTTATTTTTACTAGTTGCTAGTTTACTATTTTATGCTTGGGGAGAGCCGAAATTTGTTCTGATTATTATTTCATCAATATTAATCAATTATATTTTTGGATGGGTAATAAGTTTTACGCAAGAAAAAGATAGACAACTATTAGCTAAGCTACTTCTTATAATTGGAATCGTTGCAAATGTAGGTTTATTGTTTTACTACAAGTACTTTGATTTCTTTATAACTTCAGTCAATGATATGACAGGTTCCGATTATTTAATAAGAAATATTATTCTTCCGATTGGACTGTCATTCTTTACTTTTCAAGGACTTTCCTATGTAATTGATGTCTATTACAAGCGTGTTCTGCCGCAAAAAAGCATAATCAAATTTGCATTATTCGAATCATTCTTCCCGCAAATCATTGCAGGACCCATTGTAAGATACGTTGATGTACATGATCAAATAGATAATAGAAGTGTTACTGCAGATGATTTTGCTTATGGTATAAGAAGATTTATTATGGGACTTGCAAAGAAGGTTATTATTGCCAATACACTTGGGCAAGTGGCAGATAATATATTTTCTCTACCACAAGATCAGAATACTATGATGATTGCTTGGGTAGGTGCCATATGCTATACGTTCCAGATCTATTTTGATTTCTCTGGATATTCTGATATGGCAATTGGACTTGCAAGAATGTTTGGATTTAGATTTAAAGAGAATTTTGATTTTCCTTATGTATCTAGGACGATAACGGAGTTTTGGAGAAGATGGCATATTTCGCTTTCTTCTTGGTTTAGAGATTATTTATATATTCCATTGGGTGGTAATCGTAGAGGTAATGTTTATTTTAATCTATTAGTTGTTTTTATTGTAACAGGACTATGGCACGGTGCTGCATGGAATTTCATTATATGGGGATTATGGCATGGTTTATTCTTAATATTAGAAAGAGTTATTAAAAAGTCTGGTGTTAAATGGAATGTTCCTCAAGTATTAACGTGGGCTTACACAATGACAATTGTTATTATTGGCTGGGTCTTATTCAGGTCTCCAGATCTATCTTCAGCAATGACGTATCTAAAAGTAATGTTTGGATTAAGTGATTCTGCTGCTGGATTTACTGTATGGTATTTCTTGGATCCGATGATTATTACGATAATATTAATTGCTTGTATTGCTTCGCTACCTATAACAAAGTACATTGAGAACAATATTGGAAAATATGAAGATCATAATTTGTTTAGTTTAATTATTCAAAATGTGTATATAGTATTACTATTTATTATGTGTATCATGTTCTTGGTTACATCTACCTATAATCCCTTTATTTATTTTAGATTTTAAGGAGAAATATGATGAAATCTTCGAGATTATTTAATATATTGTTGATTATATTTTTTGTCATCGCTATATCATTTCCTATGATCACCGCAAATATGAAAAATGGGATGATTTCTGTTTCAGAAAATAGAATTTTGGCTAGTTTCCCTAGTCTAATGACAGTAGAAGGGAAACTGAATCTTCAATTTCCAAAGGAATTTGAAATTTGGCTCAATGACAATATGGGATTTAGGGAAAAATTGGTTGTGGCAAACACAAAGTTACAGTATGAAGTGTTCGGTCAATTAACTAAAAAAGATACAATTATAGGAAAGAACGAGTGGTTGTATTATGTTAATGAGGATATTATAAAAGACTATCAACAGTTAAATCTTCCTTCAGAAACTCAACTGATAGAGTGGGGAAACTCTTTAGAGAAAATTGATAAATTCTTAGAGAATAAAGGTATCCCTTTTATAATGATGTTGAATTTAGATAAGAAAACGATTTATCCGGAGAATTACCCTGATACCATATTAAAAGTTGGTGATACATCAAAGACGGACATGTTGATTAACCATATAATTAATCAAACAGATATCGACTTTTTTACACCAAAGGAAGCATTACTACAAGCAAAGTCAGAAGTAACGGTATATTCTCCAAGAGTTGATAATGCACATTGGAATAAATACGGCGCCTTTATTGGTTACTTAGAACTAATGAAGCATGTTCAAAAATATTTCCCAAATGTAAATATATTATCATTTGAGGATTACAATATCTCAACTTATGAAAATGAGATAAAAGTATACAATGCTATTTCCTTTAAAGAAACAGATTATGGGTTCAATATGAAAAATGAAAGTAACTCTGTACAGTCAGTAGGGTTATTTAATGATATCAGCTTAATTAATAATAATGTTTCTTATAGATTTGATAATAATAACAAAGAACTGCCAAAAGCACTTGTAATTGGTGATAGTTATATTTACGGATTATTAATTCCGGAACTAGCTGAATCGTTCTCAGAATTTACATTTATTCATTCTGATAACATTGATAAACTTGAAGGTCTTGTCTCATTAACAAATCCTGATATTGTTATATTTGAAAACGTTGAACGTATGTTTGATCATACAATGAATATTCATATGAATTCTAAAGAAAAATACACAGATTATGAAGTTTATTCTAACTTACCGAGTAAGGGCGAGTCTTCAATGTATTTAGATCATTTTAGTAATGAATCTGTACAAGAGCAAGGTGTACTCCAAATAGATAAAACAAAAGAAGTTGTTAGCTTAAATGGATGGGCACTTGATGGTATTAATAATAGCACTGCAGATAGCATGTACTTACACGTAGGTGATAAGTATTACCCTGCCATTTATGGTACTCCTCATGAGGGGGTATCTACATATTTCCAAAACTCAGAGCTACTTAACTCGGGTTTTAGTTTTACTGTAAATGCGCAAGATTTAATTGAAGCAGGAGAATTCAGCTTTATTATTATTTCGCAAGACAAATCATATCAGTACTCTCCTGTTGAGTATAAGGTTGAAACAAAATAATTAGTGAGTGTTTACATTGAAAGGATGATAGTGATGATTACAGTTAGCGTCTGCATTGTTACTTATAACAGCGCTAAGGATATTTCTTCATGTCTAGATGCTGTTATGCTGCAGTCGCAGCCAGTACAATCTATCATCATAGTAGATAATGCTTCTGCTGATCGTTCAGTAGAGCTTGTTAAAGCAAGAATGAACGAAGCGACTCCAATTGTATTACTGGAAAATAAGATTAATAATGGCTTCGCTGGTGGACAAAATCAAGCGATAGCAGCAACTGATACCGATTATGTTCTAGTACTTAATCCTGATGTCGTATTGTACCCAGATTATATTAAGATCTTAGTCGATAGATTAGAGCTTGCTCCTCACGCTGGAAGTGCAACGGGGTTATTAAAGCTTAAGGCTGATCCTTCTATTGTAGATAGTACTGGACTGCAGATGGGATTAAATCGTCATGCCATTGACCGTGGAGCTGGACAACCTGTAGACAAATGGCTTGAGCCGGGAGAGGTATTCGGAGTTTCGGGTGCAGCTGCTCTATATGCAAGACGAATGATTAACGATATATGTCTCGAAGGCGAATTTTTTGATGAGCACTTTTTTGCTTATAAAGAGGATGTTGATGTAGCATGGCGTGCTAGATTGCTAGGATGGTCTTCCTATTATATTCCTGCGGCAACAGCTGTTCATGCACGTGGCTGGCAAACAGGTGGACGTCGATCTATTTCTCTATTTGTAAGACAACATTCATACGTCAATCAGCTATTTATGATATTGAAGAATGAACAGCGTGGTTGGCATTGGGTTAAAGTGCTACCAATTGTGATCGTACGAGAGGTTACTAAGATAATCTATATGCTCATTCGAGAGAGAGAGTTATTAAGTAGTTGGAAACTAATTGTAAAAGGTTTTCCAAGTATGATGAGAAAACGTAAGTTACTATTGAATAAGATAACCAAAAAGAAAACTATATTGTAAACATATGGTATTATGCGATTGTGACATATGCTAGAATGTAGATATTAAGCGAAAATAGTATATTACAGGTGGTTTTTTGATATGTTACGACAAAATCAACGGTTTCTCACACAATTGTATATTTTAGCTGATTTATTATGCGCGCTAGTCGTGTTTTTGCTAGCGTATTGGGTTAGGTTTAAATCGGGCTGGACGGATTACAACCATTCACTTCCCTTTTCAACTTATTTGATCTGGGGAACGGTTTATTCATTTGCCGTTGTAGTTACTGGATTCTATCTACAATTCTATTCTCCTAAACGACGTAAAAATTATTCCTATGACCTGTTGAAGATATTTCAAATTCAAACGATTAGTTTATTAGGTTTACTAGGTTTACTTTATTTTGTTAATGAGCCTAATATTTCTCGAGAATTTATTATTATCTTCTATAGTTTAAATGTGATTTTTTCGGTCATTTATCGTTATATCGTTAAGAAGGTTTTATTCTCGCTTCGTCGCAAAGGATTTAACAAGCGTTACGTACTTATTCTTGGTGCAGGAAAAGTTGGTAGACGTTTCTATAGAAACCTACAAAATTATCCTGAAATAGGATATGAAGCTGTCGGTTTTTTAGATGATTTTCATAGTAAGCATGAGGACGAATCTAGTTATATTAAGCCTATTCTCGGTAAGATCGATGACTTGGAATATATGCTCAAAAAGCATCCGATAGATGAAGTAATTATTGCTCTTCCACTAGATGCTCATCTTAAGCTACCAAAGGTTATTGAAGTATGTGAGCAAGCAGGAGTCAAAACACTTATTATTCCTGATTACTTCGATTTACTTCCAGCACGCCCGTTCTTTGATAATTTCGCTGGCATTCCTTTAATTAATGTGCGAGATGTTCCACTAGATGAGCTAAGTAATCGTGTGTTAAAACGAGCTTTCGACATTGCATTTTCCATCTTCGCTATTATAGTAACATCTCCGATTATGTTGTTCGCTATTATAGGGCTTAAGCTAACTGCACCTGGTCCAATTATTTTCAAGCAAGAGCGAATGGGACTTGACCGCAAATCATTTCAAATGTATAAATTCCGCTCTATGCGCGTATCTACGGAAACGGTGTCAGATACACAGTGGACAGTTGAGAATGATCCACGACGAACTAAGTTCGGAAGTTTCTTACGTCGTACCAGTATTGATGAGCTACCGCAGTTCTTTAATGTATTGCTAGGTCAGATGAGTGTTGTTGGGCCACGTCCGGAGCGTCCATATTTCGTAAATCAGTTTCGTGAAGATGTCCCTAAATATATGATTAAGCATCAGATCCGTCCTGGTATTACAGGTTGGGCACAAACGAATGGATTACGAGGAGATACTTCAATTGAAGATCGTATTATACATGACATTTTCTACATAGAAAACTGGACTTTCTTCTTTGATGTGAAAATTATCGTGATGACAGCATTTAAAGGAAAGGTTAATCACAATGCTTACTAACAATGAAAGACAACACGCTAATGTATCTGTCATTATACCAACCTTGAATGCCGGAAATGCTTTTAGCATATTACTTAACTTACTTAAAGAACAAACGATTCAACCTTATGAACTAATTATTATTGATTCATGTTCAGACGATGATACAGTACAGTTGGCTCAAGCAGCCGGAGCGAAAGTATTAACGGTACAGCGCAAAAACTTTGATCATGGTGGTACTCGCAATGTAGCTGCAGAAGCTGCTTCTGGTAACATATTATTGTTTATGACGCAGGATGTTGTTCCAGTGAACGAGCGAATGATTGAGAACCTTATTAAGCCATTAGTTGGCGATAGTACGCATAATGAAGTAGTGTACACTTATGCTAGACAGATTGCCGCAGCGGATGGCAATCGATTAGAACAACTTGCTAGAGCGAATAATTATCCATCGGAATCTTCAGTCCAAAGTTATGAAGATATTGAAAGACTAGGAATTAAGACGTTTTTCTGTTCCAATGCATGTTCTGCAATACGTCGAGATGTGTTCGAGCAGATGGGTGGCTTTCAATCGCCAGTCATATTTAACGAGGATATGTTTATGGCTGCACGATGTATACTAAGTAGTATGAAGATTGGCTATTGTGCAGAGGCACAGGTGTATCATACTCATAATTATACAATTAAGCAGCAATTTAAGCGTTTCTTCGATAATGGTGTATCGATGCGCTGTAATAGCTGGATTCTACCTTATGCATCAGCAACTAAGGCTGGATCAAAGCTTGTTAGGAAGCAAATTAAAGGGCTGAGGGATGCACGACAATTGTATCTCTTACCGAAGCTTGTTGCTGAATCTGCTGCAAAGTTGATTGGTTATAAGCTTGGTATGAACTATGATAAATTACCTAGTAAATTATGTCGCAGGATGAGTATGCATCGCTTAATCTGGGATCAGATAGAGCGAGGGGATTTACATGTGCAAACTCCGGGAAATGTAACTGATCACGCTCATTCCAAATCAAGCTAATGAATTAGATAGTATCATTTTATAGACCGTACCTTGTTCAATCGTGAACAAGATACGGTTTATTTTTGTTAGATAGATGAAAAAATATATGGGACTTTAGAATGATTTCTAATGAATAAGTTTATAGTTCACAAAATTAATGATGTTTAAATTTGAGTGAATTTATTTTATTTCCCTTCATAGAAAAATCCCAAAGAAGTAGCGATAGAACAATGAAATACAAGGTTATGATAACTGAAAAAACTAAAAATTAATATCCAAAATTGTAATATATTATATAATTAGTACTTATTGCCCTGTTAAATAAATGGGAAAAAATATAATATAAACGGATGTGATTTTTATTGGATTATACATATTTGTGTAATAAAGATAATTTAGGAGGATATTATGAAGTTTATTAAATTTAGTTTCAGTTTGTTATTATGTTTTACGTTATTTGCAAGCCCGGTTTTTGCAACGGAAGAACAGGGTATGCCGAGTGTAAATTGGATAGATGGTGGTGTAACTGTACCGGTTGGAGAACTTTCTTCTCTTAATTTGGATGAATCACTTCAATATCTCGATCAAGCTAATACGCCTATTATCCAACAATATATCGGTAATACGCTGTATGGTACGGAAATAGGAAGCGTGTTTCCTACTAGTGAAGAGGAAAGCTGGTACGTATTATTTGATTATGAAGAGTCGGGATATATATCAGATAAGGAAAAAGGTAAAATCGATGCAAAAGAGCTATTAAAGAGCTATCAACAAGGTACGGAAGAGGGCAATGAGGGCCTTCCAGAAGAGGAGCACTTATTCGTAAAAGGTTGGCATACTGAACCTTATTATGATGAAGCCGATAGTACATTGAAATGGGCATTACTTGCTGAGGACTTTTACGGAAATTCTATCATCAACTACAATGTACGAATTTTAACTAGAGAAGGTTATGTTTCAGTACTACTTGTTACAGATGAATCTACACTAGATCATGACATTGAAATTCTAAATACACTGATCCTACCAGAATATACAATCAATGAAGGTTTTCGTTATGAAGATCATGATCCTTCTACAGACAAAATTGCAGAGTATGGACTAACTGGACTTATTCTTGGTGGCGCGGGTCTAGTAGCTGCGAAAAAAGCAGGCTTACTAATTGCAGCAGGGTTATTACTTAAAAAGTTTTGGTTCATATTATTTGCAATTCCAATTGCGATCTGGAATTGGGTGAGAAAACGTAAAAATAAAGAGACTGATACATCAATTGAGCAGCCTCAAGTAGATCCATCAACAGCTGATAAAACAATAGATCATGATTCGAGATAGTTTAGAATCATGATAAGAAAGAGTTACATCATATAAACTGTACCCTTTGTCAAAGATAATTCAAAAAAAGCTAGGTAACTTGAATAAGATGCTGTCTGTACTGTGCAGGCGGCATCTTTTTTTATTTAGACTGATAATGTAATATTGGTATGATCTGCAAATCGAGTGTAGGAAGCGGTGTTAAGATGACTCAATATATTGCTTTACTTCGTGGTATTAATGTAGGTGGGAAAAACAAGATTAAAATGGCGGATTTAAGAGAAGCACTAACTAATGTTGGCTTAGCAAAAGTACAAACTTATATTCAAAGTGGAAATATAATATTGGAGTCTAACGAAGACGAGGCAACTGTGCGCACTATCATTGAACATACGATCGAAAAGGAATTCGCACTCTCGATTAAAACTGTAATAAGAACATCAGAACAATTCAAGAAAATTGTTAAAAACTGTCCTTTTTCGGATGAGCAAATAGCTGAGGTAGCAGCCAACTCAGAGACGGAGAGTCTCTATGTTGCGATGTTACGCGATGAGCCTAAAATTGAACGAATTGAAAAACTACATAGCTTCGATTTTGGTGATGATCAATATAGTATCGCAGGTAGAGATGTATTTCTACTGTTCGGCCAAAGTATTCGTAATTCTAAGTTAGCCGTCCACGTAGAGAAGTTGGGGGGGCCAATTACAACTCGTAATTGGAAAACGATGAATAAGCTGATTGAGCTATTGAATTAATGATGTAAAGGAGCTATTTCATTAGAACATCAGTGAAATAGCTCCTGCTTGTTTTTGATTATTCCAATTAAGGTTCCTTAACGACTGATGAATACCATTTCGACGTAGACTAAGTTACGTAGCTAATCATCGTAATCACAAGTGACTGTTTTGAACTAATTTAAGGAAGGGTGTTCCAACTATGAGCCCATAGATACCCTTTCGACTCAAGTAACGTTGCATCTGGATGATCTTTGGGGACCAGTTGAATACTGTTGTTTGTATTCATAATATAACCATCGTTCATTCGCTCGAAGACGATTGGTATTTCAAGTTCCATAAACAGCTGTCTCATACGGTAAATTGTATTGTATAGATTAGACAACGCTCGTTTGTCGTCAGCATTCGTCCACAGATCATCGATGATTCTCCACTTTTGGCATAGCTTTCCTTCGTGAAGCAGAAAATAGTAAAACAATTCTTCAGTAATACGTGTAGGCCATTTCACATGATTCTCATCTTTCTTAACGAAAGCTTGACCATACAGCTGGACATGTAATTGATTCTTAATGGTATGTTGTTGTTTTAGCCCATAATACTTTTGTAGGCGACTATCTAATTGTTTGACCATACTCGGAGTCATTGGCTTTAATATATAATCCAGTGCTTGTACTCGAAAAGCTTCAATAGCGTACTGTTGATGAGCAGTTGAGAAAATTACGGGTAAGTCAATTCCGCTCTCTACTAATTGTTGTGCGAGTTGAAGACCTGTCATTCTGGGCATTTCTATATCAAGCAGGAGTGCATCCAATTTCAGGTTTGGAATTTCCTGTAGTGCTTCAAACGGTGATTCAAAGCGACCGACGATTTGAAAGGGACCGTAAGTTTCTAATAATCTTGTATGCAGATCCAAAATTGGCTTCTCATCTTCAACTATAATTACTCTCCACATCTTTTCGTCCCTCCTTAATAGGAATCGTTATATGAATCGTTGTTCCTTCACCAAGTAAAGAGCTAATTTCCAGTTGCCCTTGCGTTAGATCGTGCACGCGTCGGCGCACATTTGTAAATCCGATGCCAATATTAGTGTTTACTTCTCCCATTAACTGTGCGCATTGCATGGCTGACATTCCTATCCCATTATCCGCAACTTGAATACTTAGGTTAGATTCGTGAATGGCTATAGTTACTTGTACATGTCCTGGACCTTCCTTCTCAAAGAGACCATGACGAATTGAATTTTCTACTAATGGCTGTAATAGCAGATTCGGTATTTGAATGTTCTCCGTTACAATGAATGGATCTATTTCATAAGAGAAAGTTAGTCGTTCACCAAATCTTGCTTTTTCTACTTCTACGTATGCTTCAATAATTTCCAGTTCCTTCTGCAGAGTTGAGAATTGTCCATCACGGCTAGTCTCAAAAATGTAACGAAGAAAGGAACTTAGCATTGACAATAGATGGGCAGCACGTTCACCATCTGTGTAACAGAAGGAAATAATGCTACTAAGCGCGTTATATAGAAAATGTGGTTTAATTTGAGTTTGCAGAAATGCCATCTCATATTCAACAGCTTTTAACATAGATTGCTTTGTTTGTTCAACGGCATTAAGCCGAGCCATTAATGTCTCTTTCGAGAAAGGTTTTATTAGATAATCATTAGCACCACTGGTAAAGATCATCTCAATATGACTTGGATACTCTGATGATGTCATCATTAAAATAGGCAATTCCATTAATGATGTCTGCTTACGAAAATGTTGAAGTAAGTCTAAACTATTCATTTTGCCAGGAATAACGTCATCGATAATAACCATAGCTATATAGGGATGATTATTATAGTAGCTAAGTGCCTCTTGTGCAGTATAAGCGATTCTTATTTTATAGCTATCGTTTAACATTCCTTTTATAACTTCAGCGTGCATGACATCGTCTTCGACAATTAGAATTGTCTGTTGTTCTCTATCTTCTACGAGCATGTCAGATTTTATAATATGCGGATCTTCAATTGCTGGAACTGTTTTTTTGACTTCACTTAAAGCAAAAGAGAGCCTAAAGCAAATACCATCATCCAAATGTTCAATCGATATCTTTCCGTTCATCTGCCCAATAAGTTCCTCCGTCATAATGAGCCCAGGGGAGTGTTGTCTATATGTGCTAGATGTCATAGACTTACGGTTTGTGGTCAATTGCAGTATGACATTACCTTCAATTTGCTCGGATTCTATCGTTAGACTATCTCCTGAGGCATCGTGAGATATTTCTGCCATAATACGAATAAGTACTTGAGTCAATCTTTGTTCATCTGCCCATACAAATAATTGATCTGAAATTTGTTCATTGATATTAATATTCTTCTTTGCAAATGTAAGCTGCATTAATTGAATAACATGGAGTATGACCATACGAAGATTAGTAGATCCAAGTTGAATGGCATAATCATCAAATCGTATACGAGTATAATCGTGAAGATCTCTCAGTAAATAAACCATGTTCTCCATTAATTGTTCAGCTAAATATAGTTGTTCACTTTTTTTTTCTTGATCGTTCTCTCGCGTAATTGATTTAATTAAATGAACGGCATCGTGTAAAGGTTGTTGCATGTCTTGCGTAGTTACTTTCAGAAAATCATCTTTCGCATCATTAGCCTTCTGTAACTTGGTCGTTAATGATTCGGATTCCTCTGCACGATTCATTAGTCGCATACTGAGAAAAACATTCATCGCCAATGTAAACCCAACAAATCCAATTCTGTTGAGGATGTTACGTCCTGAGAAAAATAAGTTATCAAATGAACCACTAGTTGCGAATATTACTAGAAATAATAACATGATTGCTAGAATGATCGCTTCATTTCTTCGTATAGATATTCGATTTCTTATTGTTAAATATACTATGTATATGACAATAGACGAAAATATGGCTTCGCTATAGAAAAAGAACAAATATTGTGCAGCGGACAATGTTCTAGCTGGAAGAAAGACGATTAACACGGTATAGACAAGAATAGGCAGAAAAAGTAACACTAGTGTTCTTAGTTTCATAATAGAAGGTATCATTTTAATAACGAACAAGATTAGTATAAAGGAGCTCAAAAATGTAATGGAGTCTTGTATTCGAAAGTAGACCTCAAATGGGATTGATGGGAATTCGCGAATGAGCAGACGCTCCCCGCGTGTTACTACAATGACCGTTAAGATGAGAAAGTACAACCCACTGAAAAGAAAAGCTTCATCTTTAGTTCGTAGTATATAGATAGCTACATGAAGAATACAGAACATAAGCAAACAGAAGGCAGCTGTCCACTCTAGCGTCAGATCGCGAGTAACATCCTCTTTCATTAACTTAGCATCCCCGATATCAATAGGGAACACGATACCGCTTCTAGCATTATAGAAGTCTGATACATGAATCGTTATTAATAGCTGACGATTCTCAGGTGTAAAATATACTTCGTATGATCTGTTGTCAGGAACCATCTCTTGTTTGGAATCTGCAACTGTACCACCAAGAGAGATTGGAGAACCGTTAACGTAAATTGTATGAGCAGACCAAATATTGCGCACACGCAGACCTATTTCATTCCATTGATCAGGCAACTGAACGATTAATTGATACGTTCCCCAATGCGCATTGGATGACCAAGGACCAGGCACATACTGGTTATTGGCTTGACTTAGAAATTGTGTAGGAGATATGAAAGAGTTGTCTATGAATTTCCAGTCCCCAGCTAACGGCACAAAAGATGAATCAGTTATCTCTCGTAAATCGAGTTTACCCTCAATAGCTTTAATATTTATTGAACCCGTTTTCTGGTCGCTAAAAATCATATAAAAAATAGCGATTAAGGCACAAACAATAGCCAAATAACCGATTAATTTCTTCATAGTGTAGTCACATCCCTTTAATTACTATCATACGTGAAATAACTCTCAAAAAACTACCAAAAATAATAGATAGTTCAATGTGAGAGATTTTTGAGAGTTATCTCTGTTATGTTAAATTTATAATTAGAAAAGTTTGTAAAAAGTAGATTAATAGTTTTAGAAAAATAACGTATAGAAAGGTGGATGACTTTACTTATTGACAAGAAGCGCACCAAATCCTTACAATAGTTTTCTAATACTTTAGTCCAATTCTAACTAGTATTTTAGTCTTGTACTACATAGTTCTAAATTACTACTAGATCATTACTAAAATTTCAGGAGGTTACATTAGTGAGTAAACGATGGTTTAAAAAGCTTGGAATTTCCATGCTTATCTTCACATTAATAGTATCGTTAGTTACAGTAGCAATACCAATCAGTGTTAGCGCGGCAACTGAAGCAGTTGATATTGGAATTGATGTGCAGAAAGCCTACGATGTAGATGTCGTATTGGCGTTGGATAATTCCACGCAAAACATAGACACCTATAAGGAAGATTTACAAACTGCATTAGAAAGCAGAGGAGTAAATGCTAGTAATCTTAACATTCAATCAGTAGAAGTTAATGAAACAAATATTTTAGAAGGTAAGTTTGAACTTAACCTAAGATGGCCTGGCCCAGGGATAGATATGGATGCTCATGTTGAGTTCTGGAATGCAACGCAAATGAAAACACAATTATTCTATGGTCAGAAAGAAGTGCATGAAAGCGTATTGGACTATGATGATCAAAGTGGTGGAGTTGGTGAGATCATTTCGTTAAGCTTAGACACTATTCCAAGTGATATTGTGGAGCTTAAAGTGAAAATTAATCCTTACACAGGCAGTGATAACACCACTATGTACCTGTACAAAACAGTTAATGGAGTTAAGCAAGAAATTATTAAAAGCTCCGCTTATGTAACTAAACCAAATGTATATTATTTTGGTAGCTTTAAGCGTAATCAAGATTCATGGGATTTCCATTTTAACAATGGAACAGTTTTTGCTGGTAAAGAAGTAGAGATTATTTCTAAGGACTTTATGGAGGTTCTTCGTGAACCAGATTGGAGATCTTCAGCTAGAAAGTATCTCGTTAACCTGAATGACCAGACTGTGCCAGATTTTGATGATTCCATTGAATTAGGCGAAATTGTTTCTAGAATGGGAAATGATCAAATCCATTACATTGGTTGGGGCGAGGATACTGATAATGCAGGAACTAATGATTTAACACAAAATCAAGCAGAATCTTTTATTAGAAAAAATAATGGTTTAGGTACCTTTGTTAATCGAACAGGTTCAAGCTATCAGGAGCAAATCAATCAAACAGCAGATTATATTGCTAGTCAATCTCGTAATGAAGCTAATAATGAATATTTAGAGTTGGATCAAAATTATGATCTAATCGTTACTCCATCATCTGAGCTTTCCAATACGAAAGATGAGAATTGGCCAAATGGTAAATGGAGAATAGAACATGACCCAAGTATTTATGAAAATAACACAGGTATTGTTCCATACAGCGGTCAGTACTTAGATGATTTCCTTCCTACTTTCAATAAAGTTGGACAGTACGATATTTATTATGCTGACGTACTTGTGAAGACGCTATATGTACATAGAAAACCAGTAAGTCGCTTTGACGTAGAGGTAAATAGTAGCAATGAAGTTACGTTAACTAATTTATCGTATGATCGCGATACTCCAAGTCAACAAAATGGAATTGAAGAAGCGAAATGGATGTGGAAGCGCACGACGGATGAAAGCTGGACGAGTGGAAAGCCTAGTAGCTTTGTGCCTAATGAGGATTATATTATTCAACTTATGGTTAAAGATTACCAAGGAACATGGAGTACAGCACGTTCACTTTACCAGTCGACACAGTCTGGAGCAGGAAAGCCAATCTCTGATTTCGAGCTAAGTGCGAATCAGCTAATATGGCCGGAAAGTACAATAGAAATTGAGAATACAAGCTATGACCCTCGAAGTGCAGACATAACAGAACAACAATGGACAGTATATAAAAATAATGAAGTTATTTATACTGGCAACGCACCAAAACTTAATTTCACAAACGAAGGTGTAGGCACGTATAAAATTTCACTTAAATCTAAAAATCAAAGTGGTATTTGGTCAGAAACATTTAGTCGCTTTTTGAAAATCCTTCCGAATAGTGAACCTACGATTTCTAGCATTGGTAATCAATCGGTTACTGAAGGCGTAACTAAAGAGATTTCATTCCAGGTAAATGATGAAGAGACAAGTGCTTATAGCGTAACAGTAGCAGGATCTTCGTCGAATACAGCCATTATTCCTAATGAAAATATTGTTGTAACAGGTAATGGTAAAGATAGAGTTGTGTCTATAACACCAGCTTTTGGACAAGCAGGAGTTGTGACGATTACTTTACAAGCTACTGACGGTGATATGTCGGTTCAGCAAACCTTTACGATTACAGTAGTAGAAAAGAGTGCACCAACAATAAGCAGTATTGAAGATCAAAGTATAAATATTAGCGATTCTTCTGAAGAAATCGAATTTACAATAGGTGACGAGTTTTTTGCAGCTAACTTAATTAGCGTAGTTGCTACTTCTTCTAATCAGGAGCTAATTGCTGATTCCAGTATTGTACTTGGGGGAACAGATGAAAATCGTACAGTTAGCTTTACTCCAGTAGCGGGTGCTTCAGGAACTGCTGATATTACGATTGAGGCAACTGACCCAAGTGGCAAAAAATCAGTTCAAATTTTCAAAGTTACAGTAAGTGATTTGATGCCACCTAACATAGTTAATGTTCAAGTTGTAAATCCAGATGAACGATACAAGTCAGGAGACACTATCGTTATTAAGGTAATCTTTGATGAGGATGTGCTAGTTAACGGAGTGCCTGAGTTAGCACTTAATTTTGGTAGCGAACCTACTCGTCAAGCACAATATACAGGCGGTAGCTCTACGAAAGAATTAACCTTTGAATATACGATACAAGCTGGCGACGATACAAATGAAATTCGTATCGCAGCTGAGCAGGCACTACAACTAGCGGGTGGAAGTATTCAGGATGGCAACAATAATAACGCCAATTTGACTTTGCTAGAAGATTTTGTATGGGACACTCTTATCGTTGATACGGTAGCTCCAAATAGACCGAGCATTGAAGCTCAATTTGTTAAGCCTAGCACAAGCATTGAGATTACATCTGATGCACCAGCTGTAGGAGAAATAGCATGGTTAGCACCAAGTGGTACGACTAGATTCCAAGAAGGCACAACAATGACGAAATTAGTTGGTAATGGATCTAGTGATATTATTAAAGCGCCTTTAGCAGAAGGAACATACTATTTATATGTAATTGATGCTAATGGCAATATATCCGTTGCCTCTGAAAATGCAGTTATCGTTGATAACACAAATCCAAATATTGCTGTTATTTCATTACCAATAGCTAAGGATAACGTTATTAATGGATATGAGGCAGAAAAAACAACGATTTCAGGTACTTCTGAAGAAAATGCAAAAGTTGAGGTAATGTTTATCGATCAAGATTCGAAAACTGTAGTCGTAACAACGTTTGCGGACGAGAATGGAGATTGGAGCATTGATCCTAGCGATATTAGTTCGTTAGCTGATGGAACAATTACTGTGAGTGTGAAAGTAATTGATGCAGCGGGTAATGAAAGCGTAGAGATAGAGCAAACAATTTACAAAGATACCGTTACGCCTATTAATCAGAATGATGTACTTTTTAGTAATCAATCTGTAAAAGGCAATACAATTATTACACTCGATGCGGCAGCAGGTGAGGGTATTACAATCTTTGTTGCACCGCTTGGAACTTTAGCAGAAGATTTAGTCGCTAATGGTAATACAATTACTAGTGTTGCAGGAGATTATTCATCCATTCACGCACCATTAAATGACGGTATCTATCATATTTATATTATGGATACAGCAGGTAATGTATCAGAGCCTAGTACTGCCACGATTATTGTAGATAATATAGTACCAACTATCAATTCCTTAACTCCAAATACATCGGATTGGGTAAAAGATTCGGTTCTAGTATCCATTAATGCTTCTGATACTAACGGAAGCGGTATTGAGGTAGTGAAGTATGCATATGGACTTCAAATTCCTAATTACTTTATTACTAATGGAATTCTAGCTAATGGTTACATGTTTGAAGTCGATACAAATGGTATTTACACCGTATATGTTCGTGATTTTGCAGGCAATGAAAGTGTTCAGTTTATTCAAATTTCCAATATTGATAAGCAAAAGCCAACTGCGCCAAGTATACAACTTGAGCCTAATAGAGACTTCTATAATGGAGATTACACGATTTCAATTACACCTGGTCAAGACTCATCATCAGGAGTAGCGTATACAGAATATCGTATAACAGGTGCTTCTGAGGAAGATTGGACGCAATACGAGGAACCGATTGTAATCAGTGAAGAGGGTAAGTATACAATAGAAACGAGAACAGTCGATAATGTAGGAAATGTTAGCGATGTTATCGTGCGTACAATTGTTATTAATCGAGAGCTTACTGTATTTCCAACTGTAAGTATTTCTCCAGATATTGCGTACAGTAATGAGAATGTAACAGTTACAATTTCGAAGTCATATGATGAATCACATGAGGATGAGGGTGAAAATTCTGTTATTTACTACAAAATTCCTAGCAGTGGAATCAATGAGTATGTAGAATACACCGGAGCATTTGACATTACGCAAGAAGGGCAAACCGAAATTGATATTATGGTTAGGGATAGAGCTGGTAATGAGGTCACTATGACCAAAATTATCAATATTGACAAGACAGCACCTATCAATCAAGATCAAATTCTAGCGGAAAATGTAATTACTCAAGGCAATACATTGATTACAATTCAACCTTCTTATGATAGTGAAGATAAAATTTGGTTGGCACCTGTAGGAACAACTTTGTTCACTGAGAGTGAAACAATGACAAAAGCTGCTGGTGATGCAACTAAGATCGTTACACCATCTTTAGATGGAGAGTATAGAATTTATGTTATTGACAAATCAGGAAATATTTCACTATCAAGTGATAAGACTGTGACTGTCGATAATGTACCTCCAACGGTAACCGGTATTGCAGATGACGAGATTTACAAGGAATACCCGACAATCAGCTTTGATGAAGGGGTAGCAACGTTAAATGGACAGCCATTTGAAAGTGACACAAAAATAGAAGCGAATGGCACTTATACCTTAATCCTAACCGATGTAGCAGGTAACAGTACGGTTATCACGTTTATTGTAGACAATGATAAAGAGTCTGTTGAGAAGGACACTGCCGCGTTGCAAGTAGGCTTTGCTCCAGGTGATCATCCTGAATGGGTATCTACAGATATTTCACTTAGTGATTTAGGATTTTTTGATAGTGAAATTGAGTGGACTAGCAGTCATGAGGATATTTTATCAGCAGAAGGAAAAGTTACACCTCCAACGGTAAATACCGAAGTAACGTTAACAGCAACCATTACTAAGGGTGACTTCAAATTAGAGAAAACATTCACTGTGCTTGTGATTGCTGATCCCGTTAAGCCAGTTATTGCGCTGAATGGTAGCAGTAATGTCATCGTAGAGCAAGGTCAAGTCTATGTAGAGCAAGGCGTTCAAGCGATTGACAACAAAGATGGTAACATTACAGAAAACGTTGTGATGAGTGGCTTTATTGATACAAAAACGATAGGTGTATACACCTTAGTTTATACTGTATCAGACAAAGCAGGTAACATGACACAAGTAGTACGTACAGTTACTGTAGTCAAACCATTTATTCCAGCTAGCACGATTATTCATGTAGATGGTGATCAAAAGTCTACAGATAATAAAATTAAAGAAGCATTAAAAGAAGCGAACAAGCAAAAAACTGGTCAGATTACTCTTGTTGTTGATGATGAGGTAGTGCAAGATGCGCCTATTCGAATTAGCATAAGTAAAGATGATCTAACAACTGCTTATAATCAAAAAACTAAAATCGAGCTACAAACAAATAATGCATCCATTCTTGTGCCAATACGTGATCTTGATATGAGTCAATTCACAGCTAATTCAAGATTAGAGTTAGTCATTGAGCAGTTGGATGTTCAAAAAGCAGAAAACCAAGCATTAGTAACAGCTATTCAAAATATGAGTGCGAACCTTGCTATTTATGATAATAAGGTTTTTGATTTCAAGATGAGAATTATTGAAGAAGACACTCAAGGTAATGTTATCAGTGCAAGGGATATTGAAAACTTCCAAACGACAGAAGACATTGTCCTGAAAATTTTCGTGGGAACTAACATCAATGAACAGCTATACTTTATGACATTCTACTTTAATGAAACATTGAATGAATGGCAATATATTAGAAGCAGCTATGATGAACAGTCAGGTACGATGATCTTATTAACAAATCATCTTAGTATCTACTCTGTCATGGAGACTACAAAGGCACAGAAGCAAATAGAGCTTACTAATATTTTGAACAAGGAAAATATTACAGTGAGTGAAGTACGTAGTATTCTTGAAGATCCAGATATGGACTTTAACGGTGATACTATGAGTAAATATGATGTATTTACAGATGTGCATAAAGACGCTGTAGCTCAGGATATTATAACGAAAAAACCTATTGGTGGATATGATTACCATGCACTTAGTGATCAAGTAACCAATAGCGTCAATAGTAAGCATAATGCTATCACTACGGATACAGAAAAACCTGAAATTAAGCTTACAGGTCCTAGTATTGTGTACGTAATTAGAGGTACTACGTATGTTGAGCAAGGTGCAATTGCTACTGATAATCAAGATGGAGACATTACTGGTCGAATTATTTTGATTGGTTCAGTTGATACCACTAAAAATGGTACCTACATTCTGCGTTATCTTATTACAGATGTAAATGGTAACCAATCTGAAATTACAAGAAAAGTTATTGTACAAAATCCTACTCCAGATAATGAAGTAGAAGAGCCAACATTACCAGTAATTATTGTGGACAAAAATACTGGGTATGTCATTAAAGAAAATAAAGACATTACAATTGTGTTAACGAAAGAACCACAGATGCAAATTGTCAGCCAAGTGTACAACGTTGAAGTAGTCTCTGAAAAGCCTACTGGAAAGTTCGAAGTACAATTTAGCTATGACCCAAGCAAGGTTACTAATCTTAATCAGCTTGCTGTCTATCAGTACGATGCGACTGAAAAACGTTGGGTATCAGTTGGTGGTATTATTGATCCTCTAAACCATACGGTTACCATTACTTTGGATTCGCCTGCAACACTTGTGTTAATGGAAAACAAAGTAGTGTTTAAAGACCTTGATGGACATTGGGCTAAAAATATCGTTGAGTTCCTGGCAGCAAGACAAATTATTACAGGTGATACTGAAGGAAACTTTAATCCTAACATGGGTATTACAAGAGCTGAATTCTCTACATTAATAGTAAGAATGCTAAATCTTCCAATCAATGAATCAGCAAGTCAGTTTACTGATGTAACTGGTCAATGGTATGAGTCTTACATCACAACGGCTCAAGAGTTTGGAATTGTTAAAGGCGTAAGTGACACTAACTTTGAGCCTGAGCGAGTTGTTTCCAGACAAGAGATGGCAGCAATTATTATTAGAACACTTAAGAAATACAAGAATGTAACAATTACCGAAGAAGATCTTAAGCAAATAGCTGAGTTTGCAGATACAGATAACATAAGCCCTTGGGCGTTTGAAGACGTGTATGCAGCTAAAAAGCTAGGACTGATGATCGGTAGAGATGGTAATAAGTTTGCACCTCAAAGCCCAACACTAAGAGGAGAGGCAGCTTCAGTTATTTATAATTTATTGAAGGAGCTTCAACTTATTTAATAGTTATTGAAAAAGGATTTCTATCTATTAATATGTAAAATGATGAAAAGTAAAAGCGTTAGTACAGGATATGATTTCTGTACTAACGCTTTTTTTCTGTCTTATAGTTAATTTTGGTTATATTTACTGGATAACAGGTAAAAATGAAACGTATTACAATTTTGAATAGGAGAGAATGCTTTGAGAAAGCTTTTACAAGTTGAATTCGCCTATTTGATTATTGCCGCAAGCATTGCCATTTGGCTACTCTTTACAAAGGTCTTTATTGGTGTTGCAGACAATGGAGATTTCCTGCGAATTATGGGTACAGCGGGGCTGAATTATTATGATGCTTTAGAATCCTATGAGGACCGTTTTTTCTCGTATGCCCATATTAACTTTGCTTATGACACCATTTTGCGCTTATTCTATCCATCTACGCATATTATACTAGTCGTTGTTGCTCGCTTCATTAGCCTTATTTTCAATGAAACAGCTTTCGATATTCGTTATTTAGGTGCTATATATGTTGTCCTATTGCTAACGGCAGGATTTATATTTATTAAGTACAATAAAGGGAAGTCGCTCATAACAGCCATAGTAATTGCTCTATTGATGTTGTTCATCTTCTCGGATATTGGATATTTAGCATATTTTAATTCTTTTTACGGGGAGCCAGTCTCCTTCGTATTTCTATTACTAACATTGGCTTTAGCACTTATGTTGACGAAACAAGAGAATCCATCAAGAAAAATGCTGGTGCTTTTATTTATTTCTATACTTTTTCTCGTATGCTCGAAAACTCAGAACGCTCCAATTGGCATTGTCTTTTCATTACTTGGACTTCGTTATGGCTGGATGAAGATGGATGATCTTCGTTGGCGTAGGCTTGCAATTATACTTTCTATAGTTACGTTTCTTATTTCAATCTTTATGTATATAGCTGCACCAAAAGATTTTAAGTACATTAATATTTATCAGACAGTATTTTTCGGTATTTTGAATGGTTCACCTGATGTGGAGGGGGATTTGCAGCAATTAGGACTGCCAAGTAAGTTGTCGGTATTGGCGGGTACCAATTATTTTCAGGATGATACTGTAATTAAGCAAGATGATCCTTCGCTCACAGCAGACTTTTATAATAAAATCTCACATGGGGATGTACTCTTATTCTATATGATGAATCCCGCAAGATTACTTGGTAAAATGGAATATGCTGCACAAAATAGTATGAATATAAGAGCTTTTTACTTGGGCAACTATGAAAAATCGGAAGGAAACCCAGCTGGTGCTATGTATTTTGAATTTAGCCGTTGGAGTGAACTCAAGAGGACTTATATTCCAAACACAATGTGGTTTATTACACTATTCTATATATTGTATTATGTTGTAGCTGCATACGAATGGCTACGAAGTAACCATATCCGCAATCGTATTGCCGTTGAATTGTTCATAGTACTAGGTCTTATTGGGATGTTCAGCTTTCTCATACCAATCGTTGGTGATGGTCAAGCAGATCTAAGTAAACATCTGTTCTTATTCAATGTTATTTTCGATATGATGATAGCATCCGCAGTTATTTGGATAGTCACTAAAGTTAGATCAACAAAGGTTGATAGTAGTTAAAGAAGGTGATACAAGTTATAGGAGTAAGGTCCACTACCCGAGGAGGGATGGTGGACCTTTTTATGTCTATTATTGTAATTGTTCTTGTATACCTATAATATTACTGCTTTAATTTAGGCTCTGAGATCTGTGTCTTGTATTGTTCTAACAATTTGCTTAGTAATTGTTTGATAGCTGTTGCGTCTTTTGATTCTTTGTGCATTGAAGAAAGCTAGATGTGGATCGTTTGCGTCATCCATCATAATCTCCGTTTTGATCAGGGATACATCATCAGTAGTTGATACACTATCAGTGGCTATCGGATGAGACTAGATCGGAGTGTGCATGAGAATGAAGCTCGTTCATCAAATTAATATTGCGTTTGGTATAGCGCTTGTACTCGTCTTAAGCATAACTGCCATATTGATTCATTATGTCCTTCTAGATCATTTTATAGTGACACAGCAAGCGGATATGAAGTCAGTTGGAATGGCGTTGACGGATACTTTGAAGGCAGAGATGATGACGGGGGCTTCAAGTAGCGATGGGCTAACTATTAATGATCTATTTGGTCGATTACTCATTGTTTTCTGTATAGGGGGATTATTGATTATGGTGCTTAGTCATTTTATAACGAAGAGGTTAATCACTCCATTAATCAAATTGAAAGAAGAGTTAACTAAGGTAAAGGAGAGACAATTTGTTGCCTCAGTTAATCTTGTAAAAGCAGGGGGAGAGATAGGTGCTGTAGCGCAGACTGTATATGAGATGGCTGATGAACTGAATCGCTTCAATCGTGCACAGAAAGAGTTTTTTCAAAATGCATCACATGAACTGAAATCCCCCCTTATGTCAATAGCTGGTTATACAGAAGGGATAAGGGATTGTGTGTTTGAAGGAAGGGGAAAGTGTCCGCAAGGGATTAGATATTATTTTAAGTGAAAGTAGAAGACTGAAAAATATAATTACAGAAATGACGCTATTAGCCAAGCTAGACAGTGAAGAAGATGTCTATAAGCCTACTACCGTCTGTCTGAAAGATTTATTGACGGAGACGATAGAACGAGTTAATCCTATGGGCGTCAAAAGAGAAGTGACGTTACATTGTTCTTATGAGGATGCACAGCAACTGAAAGTATTCGCAGATCAAGATAAGTTACTTCAAGCATTTATCAATGTAACTACAAACGCTATTCGTCATGCTAACGAGCATATCTATATTCATGCTGCAATTGTAATGGGACGTATCGAATTATCAATTTCAGATGATGGAAGCGGGATAGAGGAAGAAGTATTACCGTACCTATTTTATCGTTTCTTAAAAGGAAAAAATGGCGATACTGGGTTAGGATTAGCTATCTCTCGTGCTATTGTTGAACGGTGCGGAGGGATGATTACAGCTGAAAATCGCGAGGAAGGTGGAGCGTTATTTAAGCTTAATTTCCCGATGATGACAGAACATCAGCAAACAGCTTAAACATGAAGCAATGTTATTGCATCTTACAGTTTCTTGTTACGAAAAATACCCTCATCTTCATTAGGATGGGGGTCATTATTATACTTGCAGAGCTAAAGCTTCATTTGTTATTTTCTCGATATCAACATGACATTGTGAGCCTTCGCTAACGAGATCAGGTAATATGTTCTGGAGAAAATAAGCTACACAATGCAATTTGATTTGTTTAATTTTAATTAATGCGCTTCGATACATTACGATAAATTCTTTCTCCGTATTGCCTCTTTGTAGTTCCGTAAATGCCTCATAGATCTGATCGAGTTTATCAGCAACCTCTAATATTAAACCCTCTACTGAATCGTCTTTACCTTCACGTAATTGTCTACGGAATGTAGGCTTGAACTCCTCAGGAATATGCTCGTCGATGAAATGTTCAACCATTCCTTCTTCAACTTTCTGTAGCATGGCACGAAGCTCTAATGAATAGTGTTTAACGGGTGTTTTAATATCTCCGATAAAAATTTCTCCATAATCATGACTGCTCGTAATCTCGTAAAGCTTCTTCCAATCTACAATAACTCCATTACTTTCTTCAATATCTGCTAATGTTTTCGCATATTGTACAACTTTCCATGAATGAGCAGAAACACTATGTTCCTCAAATTTAAATTTACCTGGACAACGAATAATGCGCTCTAAATCGTTTAATGACTGAAAATACGTATGAATACCCATAGGATGATTTCCTCCCTTAGTTTAATTAATGTTATAAATGATGACTTACCCATAGTATAGATTCAGATTGTTATTGGACGATTAACTTTAAATTGAAGTTTCTAGAAATTGTTAAGTACATATTAATTTTAACAATATTATGATTAGGAGAACGTTCATGAAAGTTAATATAGGAGGAGGTGAGAAAAAATAAAGTTAAAAATTCCCAAAAAAGTATTGTAATTATATGGTATATATAGTAAATTAAACAAGTAAATTGAACTGGGAGGTATAATATGAAATACGGTAAAGTTCTATTGTGTATTGTTCCACTGATTATTGCTTCTTACTTAGGTGTCAAAACAGCTGAAGGTCATACTAGTACGGATATTTACAGTGGAAATTGGGCGACTACTGTAGCTAACAACCTGGCAGTAGCTGTAGCCCCAAGTGCTCAAGGGTATTTTTTGAGAATAGAAAATGCAGCAGCGGCATGGAATGGAATAGAAGATGCATTGGTCTTTAAAGCTCCTCATAAATCTGACGAAGCTGAAACTAATCATGTATCAAGAGTTCATGTAAGAGGTGTCGATTTAGGGGCAACAGGCGCTTATGCGGATGCTGGAAACTATAAGTACTCTATTATTTTCGGTTATACTTTGGACTGGAGTGCGGAATGGAAAGATTCAATTGTTAGATTGAATACTAATTCTTCAACTACAGGTAATGGATTAAAGAATTTAACTTATAGTCAGATTCAAGAGACGATTACACACGAATTTGGTCACGTTGCAGCTCTAAAGCATAATGCACTTACATCAGAAGATTCTAATGCAATTATGAGGCAATATGGTTTTAATGACACAGCAGTACCGCTAAGTCATGATATTGCCATGATTAAACATAAGTATTAAGAAAGGTGTGGGTATAGTGAAAAAAGTAATTCTATATGTATCTATTCTGTGTTTCGTATTTGTAATAAGTTTTTTTGGATATAAACATAGTGTTCCACAAGAATTGCGTCTAGATGGTAAACTTAAACTTTACACGTTGGAAGAATTGGAAAAGACGTCTACCATTATTGTAAAAGCTTCATTGAAAGAGAAAGTATCTACAGATATTGTATTCGACAATGAAAAGGTACCTTATGATTATCGAACTTTTTCTAATTTAGAGATAGATGAAATATACGAGAACAATGACACATCTTTGAAAATAGGAGATCAAATTAAAGTTGTCGAATGGTATGCCAATTGGCGTGATTTATCAGGTGCTTACACAATAATTTCAAGTGAGCAATATATCCCATTAAAATCGAATATGGAATATGTACTATTTTTATATCAGGAACCAGGGAAAGAGTATTATGAAATTATTGGTGTTCATCAGGGTAAATACACTTTTGACAATTATATTGCCCAAGAGAATGAATCTAGCTTAGGTAAGCTATCTACTCTTGAAATTCAGGAATATGATGAGTATTACATTAATAATTTTAAGTTGGTTTACGACAAATATATTAAACAATAAAAAAGATATAGCACCTTAGGGTGCTTTTTCTTATTTAAAGTGAATTATAAGAATCTTTCGTACGCACTTCATAACATGAGCTTTATATAAATTTCAAAAATAACGATAATGCAAGAGAAACGATAATAATCATAGCGTGAGCATGAGCAGTAGAGATGTAAGCGCTATTCATTCGTAAATTGAGGTGAAATGAACTTATTTTGACTAAATGTAGGTTTTACAAAAGTTTAAAGCAGGAGTAGTATTCAATTGAGATATTAACATTATATGGTTTACAATTCTTATTCGCTGAGTTTCCATTATGGAAAACGGGGGAACCAATTATAATGATTGTTTGCTGCAGCAAGCACTCGTTGTATGGGGTGAATCCTGATATAAGTTACTAATCAGGTAGGGCGACTCTTCCGCCCGAATCCGACAGCTAACCTCGTAAGCGTTGATTAAGAGAGGGTTGTTAACTTGTGTAAAAAACACAGGTTATAGCCTGTGTTTTTGTTATGCCAAAATTACGGAAAATTGACTGTAAAGTTGATAATTATGGGAAAAAATTCGAAGCAAACAGGATAAGGAAGTGTCTCTAATGCTGACCACTCTCAAAAGAATATTAGTAGGTCGACCATTAAAAACTACAGAACTAGGAGAACAAAAGTTAAATAAACGGAAAGCACTTGCTATTCTTTCATCGGATGCATTATCATCAGTCGCTTATGGCCCTGAACAAATACTCATTGTATTATTTACAATTGGAGCAGCCGCATTTTGGTATTCAATCCCCATAGCGATCGGCGTATTAATATTACTACTGGCGCTTATTGCATCCTATCGACAAATTATCTTTTCCTACCCCCATGGCGGTGGAGCATACGTTGTATCTAAAGAAAACTTAGGCACATATACAGGTTTAATCGCGGGTGGTTCATTATTGGTAGATTATATATTAACTGTAGCAGTTAGCGTATCAGCAGGAACAGATGCGATAACATCTGCATTTCCAAGCTTGCATGAGTACACCGTTACTATTGCTATAATATTTGTCATACTTATTACGCTTTTGAATCTTAGAGGTGTTACAGAATCTGCATCTGTATTAGCTTATCCTGTCTATTTATTTGTTATCGCACTACTGCTATTAATTGGTGTAGGTATATTTAATGTTGTAATAGGCAAGGTTGAGCCACATGTACAGCTTTCATTCGGAGAACCTATTGCAGGAATTAGTTTGTTTCTGCTGCTTAAAGCATTTTCCTCAGGGAGCTCTGCTTTAACGGGTGTGGAAGCTATATCAAATGCAATTCCTAATTTCAAAAACCCTGCACCAAACAATGCGGCGAAGACATTGGTCGCGATGGGATCATTACTAGCAGTATTATTTATAGGAATTGTTGTATTAGCTTATTTTTATGGCGTTACTCCGAGAGGAGACGTTACGGTAGTTTCTCAAATAGCAGAACAGACCTTTGGTAGAAACTTTATGTATTTCTTCATTCAAGGGACAACGGCATTAATTCTAATTCTCGCGGCAAACACTGGATATTCTGCATTTCCGCTGCTTGCTGTTAATTTGGCAAAAGATAAATTCATTCCAAGAATGTTTATGCTTAGAGGCGATCGGTTAGGGTATTCTAACGGCATTATCATATTAGGACTACTATCAATCGTTCTAATTATCGTATTTAAAGGACAGACGGAACATCTCATTCCGCTTTATGCGCTTGGCGTATTTATTCCTTTTACCCTTTCTCAATCAGGAATGGTCGTAAAATGGATGAGGAGTAAACCAAAAGGCTGGGTATCTAAACTTATTATTAATAGTGTTGGTGCAATCATTAGTCTAATCGTATGTATGATGTTTTTCTTAACGAAGTTTTCACAAGTATGGCCAGTATTGGTTTTCTTGCCGATCATCCTATATTTCTTTCTTCGAGTGAGAAAACATTATGAAGCAGTAGGTGAACAATTGAGAGTTGCGGCATCTGAAGCTAATATCCCGATTGAAGGCAATGTCATGATTATACCTGTAGCGGGAATTACGCATGTCGTTGAAAATTCGTTGAACTATGCAAAATCTTTGCATCCAGAGCAGATAATTGCAGTATACATTGCTTTTGAAAAAGAGGAAGAAGTAGCCTTTGAGCAGAAATGGAATCAATGGCAGCCTGGTGTGAGACTGGTAACGTTACATTCGCCATATCGAAGTATTATTCAACCATTATCTAAATTCATTCACATTATAGAACGAAAGGCTCATGAATCAAATTATCAAGTTACTGTTGTTATACCACAGTTCATTCCGAAAAAAGGTTGGCATAATATTCTTCATAATCAGTCTAGTTTCTTAATTCGAACGCATTTACTGCACCATAAAAATGTTATCTTAACGACTGTTCCATACCATTTCAAGAAGTAAGTAAGTTTGTTAGGAATCCGACTACTACAATGATTAAAGCGCGTATCAGTTGTTAATTGCTACGCGCTTTGGCATGCAAGGGATATTCATAATTAGGGCAATGCTCCATCGACAAACCTCTTCTGTAAGCGCTATAATAGGTATATGAAGTAATCGTGTCAAGCTTACATTAATTTCACTCAGAAGAGGGGGAATTGGTATGTTTAACAAGATTCTAGTTGCGATTGATAGTTCTACTATGAGTAAGAAAGTTTTAGAAACAGCAATGCAATTTGCAAATGACCAACAAGCTGAGATTACATTAATGCATGTGGGGAAAGAGTTTATACTTCCGCAAGGCGTTGTTGTAGCAGATATTACAACGATCAAAAGAGAAATGCGACAGATGGGTATTGATCTACTAGATAGCGCCAAGGCGGATTTGGCTAAACAAGGATTCGAAGTAGAAACGTATTATACAGAAGGTAGTGCTCCACGTCTAATTGTAGGCTATGCGACAAAAGAACAATTCGATATCATTATCATTGGCAGTCGTGGGCTTGGAAATATTAAAGAAATGATGCTTGGTAGCGTTAGTCATAAAGTATCCAAATTAAGTACCTGTCCTGTTCTAATCGTGAAATAGATAATATAAATCATTTGCTCATGAGTCAGTTCCATTGACTCATGAGCTTTTTGTCTTAAAGTATTCTCAAGTTAATCTAGAATTTTCATCACATGTTTCAGGTAGATCTTTATTATTAGTTAACTGTAAGATAAGGTCAAATAACTGTTTACGCTGTTCCGCAGAAAGATTTTCTAGCACATGATCTGCAACTTTAGCTTGGTAAGCAAGCACTTGCTCAATATTAGATTGTGCAAGTTCCGTAAGTTGAATTAATGTAGCTCGTCGATCAGTCGGATCAGGAATACGAACTAGAAGTTTATCTTGTTCAAGCGCGTCAACGAAATCTGTAACCGTACGGGCTTTAATACCTAATTGATTGGCTAATTCATTCATACGAATACTGCCATGTTCGGAAACGACAGAAAGTAATCGTAATCTAGGGCCTGTAAGTTGATAAGGAGTATTAAGTTCTGATAATTGATATTGGAACTCTCTTTGAATATAGTGGGTTGATCTCATTAATACATGAATAACGTCAATAGCCGCTGGATGATCTGAACTCATAAATTAATTAACCTCCTCGGTATATTCGTACTTTAATTTTATCGTTCATATAGTGAGTAGATTAGTTAAAATGCATTATAATGAGTATCCTCATTATAATATACGATTATACTGTCTATCGTGTTATAGTTCAAATTTAAGGAGTAGAATGTCTTTGACAGATAGATTATTACTACTACAATGTTGAAGCATGATGATGAGACATTAGCATAGTAGCGATATGTATACGGAAGAAATCTAACGGTGATAAACCTTTCTTACGTTGCTCACGAGTTAATACGATGACGGCATCTAATGTTGGAACAATAATAATAAATTGCCCACCAAATCCTCTAGCATAATAATAGTGTAGGTCACTTATAATAGACTCTCCAGTTATGCTCTTTACAGGAACGGAATCAGACCACCAATGCCAACCGTAGAAACCACGCTCAGGTGGATTTACAGCAATAGAGGCTCGAGTAGAATGACTAACCATCTTTTCAGAAATAAGCCTCTTATGACTCCATACTCCCTTATTTAAGTAAAGCAGTCCAAACTTCAGCATATCGTATGCAGAAAGTTGCAATCCATACCCACCAGTATGAATCCCTTGAGGGTCAATTTTCCAATCGTATTGTTCAATGCCAAGTGGGCCGAATAGATGAGTATCGGCGTATTGAGTTATGCTCATCCCTGTAGACTGAACGAGTATTGCAGCTAGTAATTGTGAAACACCAGAATTGTAGACCATAACGGTTCCAGGTTCATCAGATATCGGTTGCTGGAGCACATACGTTATCCAATCCGAGGATCTAGTCATTTTTGGAAAAGAATTAGTTCCTCCAAATTCAGTCCAATGAAATCCTGCTGTAAGAGTTAGTAAATGCTCTAAAGTAATCGTTTGTTTTCGCATATCTTGATCATGTTGCAACTGCGGGAAAAACTGAGTAATGCGTGTGTTCGGTGAAGGGATTAACTGTTGATCCATAGCAATACAGAATAGCGCAGAAACAATACTTTTCGTGCATGAGTTAATTGGCATTAGTTTAGAAGATGCATGAAGTGATTTTTCATAATGATATATGATTTCTCCACCGTAATGGATGATACAGCTACTAACGTCATATGGCTTAATTTCGTGTGACAATGTATTGGTATTCATATTTTTCATTCCTTATATGTAGTTATGTAAGTTCTTTCATGATCATAGCAGAAAACATTTCAATAGGCATGTTCAAAAAAGTAGACATTCGAAAACCGAGAAGATAGAGCACTACTTGATCTATGGTCATATTGTGCCTAAAGAAACCTACAGCATGCATCTATTTACTTAGCTTTCATATTATGGGGGTTGTTCAACATTGAATAGGTAGCGAACTTGTGAAGTCCAGTTCTCGTAAAAGTGCATGTCCATATTGCTAGAAAGTAACAAAGGGACATGCACGTCAAGTGTAGCTATTTACTTAGTTCTTCCGTATTGCTTAGCATATGAAAGTGCTCTATGATAAAGTGTTTGATCATTCAATGTTTTTAATGGGGCAATTTGTGGTCGTGTATTTACCTCGAGAATCCAAGGGTAACCAGTGGAATCTATCGCTACATCAAGTGCTAGTTCTTTGAAGTCATTATAATAATGCTCAAAATGCTCTCCAGTGGTAACACCAATATTTTGTAATAGACCATCGATATTTTCTGTCGTGTAAGCATCAAACCCAGCGCCTAACATAGTTTCATGGAAAAAGGCTAGTTTCCCACCTTGATGATAATTAGTAACTACTTTTCCGGATTGTCCAATTTTCACTGAAACAGCAGAACTCACCCAACTACCTTTATTTGTTTTTTGAACCATTACTCTGACATCGAAAGGATTATTATTGACCTTAGTTAGATCTATTCCTTTTTGTAGTATAAATGAGTAATCATTAGCAAATAAAAATAAATGTTGGAATAAACCCTCTGTTGTAGAAAATTGGTTTTTTTCTGAATTGTATTGTGTATGGTAGCCGTTTTCATTGGTATCAATTCTAATAATACCAAATCCTCCAGTACCTTCTGTTGGCTTGAAATAAACAGTAGAATACCTAGATAACATCATATCAAGATTTGATTTGTTGAATAGCGTGGTATGAGGTACATATTTACTTAACTCTCGATGTTCTAATAACCACTTTGTCTTGAGCCATTTACTTTTAATTGTTCTACTCACATATGTCATTTTCTAATCCTCCCCTCTCTAATATTCATATGTATAGAGGAGCGGACTTGTCACCATGTTTGTCCACATTATGTGTGTAAATATTAAAAAGTATGTTTGACCAAGATTATGGTTATAGTCTTTATATTGACAATGATTTTACATTTCGGATATACTGTCTGTAATCTAATAGTATTTATACGTTGAAAGAGCGCAGTAACAACCTTGTCCATGTTACAGAAAGCTAAGGGGTGATGGAACTTAGCACATACAAGGCATGTGAATTACACTCTGGAGTATCTTGGGTAATGCCAAGCGGAGTAAGCGAACGATAATTCGCTTAGAGTGGCACGAATGATGATGTATATGATCATCGTGCAATTTGGGTGGTAACACGGTTAATTCAATCGTCCCTATGTCTACAATAGACGAGGGGCGATTTTTTGTTTTTAAAATTGGCTAATATGATCTAATTAGTGCGAATTATTGTAAAAGTGTTGTGAAAAAAACCATATACAAGGGAGATGTAATGAATGAATATTATTGACGAATTAGAATGGCGCGAAGCGATTAACCAACAGACTGATGCTGAAGGTTTACGTGAATTAACTAAAGAAAAGGCAGTTTCACTTTATTGCGGTGTAGATCCAACAGGTGACAGTATGCATATCGGACATTTGATTCCATTTATGATGCTGAAAAGATTCCAATTGGCAGGACACCGTCCAGTTATTCTAATTGGTGGTGCAACAGGTACAATTGGTGATCCAAGTGGTCGTCAATCTGAACGTTCTTTGCAAACATTGGAGGAAGTTCAAGCTAACGTTGAGGCACTAACAGCACAAATGAAAAGACTATTTGTAACTGATGGAGACAACCAAGTTCGTATGGTTAATAACTACGACTGGACACATAAAATCAATGTGATTGATTTCTTACGTGATTACGGTAAAAACTTTAGCATTAATACAATGCTTGCCAAAGATGTTGTATCAAGCAGACTTGATAGTGGTATCTCATTCACTGAATTTGCGTACCAAATTCTACAGTCACTTGATTACTTGCATCTATTCCAGAATGAAGACGTTCAGCTTCAAATTGGTGGTTCAGATCAATGGGGTAACATTACAAGTGGACTTGACCTAATTCGTAAAAAAGAAGGATCTGAAGCGAAAGCATTTGGCCTTACAATTCCATTAATGTTGAAAGCTGATGGCACGAAATTCGGTAAAACAGCTGGTGGAGCGATTTGGCTTGATCCTAATAAAACAACACCGTTCGAATTCTACCAATTCTGGGCGAATACAGATGATCGTGATGTTGTGAAATATTTGAAATACTTCACGTTCTTAGATAAAGAGACTGTTGAATCTTTAGCTGAGAAAGTTCAAACTGAGCCTCATAAACGTGAAGCACAAAAAGCATTAGCGGAAGAAATGACGAAGTTTGTACACGGTGATGAGATGCTAGAACAAGCTAAGCGCATTACTGCAGCATTATTCAGTGGAGATATTCGTTCACTAACTGCTGATGAAATTGAACAAGGCTTCAAAGAGATGCCAACATTCACAGTAGATAAAGAATCTAAAAATATTATTGACTGGTTAGTTGATATCGGTATTGAGCCATCTAAACGTCAAGCACGTGAAGATATTACAAAAGGTGCGATCTCGATGAATGGTGAGAAAGTAGCAGATGTAGAATTTACTGTTACTGCTGATCACGCAATTGGCGGACGCTTCATTATTATTCGTAAGGGGAAGAAGAATTACAGTCTTGTAAAATTAACCTAATGTAGAGGTAATTCAAAACATCCACTCGTGATCACGATGATTGTGCTAACGTAGCTTAGTCGGCGTCGAATATGCCTCCCCATCGAAAGCCTGCGTGTGCTCACGTACACAAAACGTACGCTGTGCTACTCGTTTTCGCTGTCGGTCATCTTCTTGGTGCTGACAAGCGAATGTTTTGAACCTTCATTTTAAGAGGTAATTCAAAACATCCGCTCGTGATCACGATAATTGTGCTAACGTAGCTTAGTCGGCGTCGAATATGCCTCCCCATCGAAAGCCTGCGTGTGCTCACGTACACAAAACGTACGCTGTGCTACTCGTTTTCGCTATCGGTCATCTTCTTGGTGCTGACAAGCGAATGTTTTGAACCTTCATTTTAAGAGGTAATTCAAAACATCCGCTCGTGATCACGATGATTGTGCTAACGTAGCTTAGTCGGCGTCAAATATGCCTCCCCTGCGAAAGCCTGCGTGTGCTCACGTACACAAAACGTACGCTGTGCTACTCGTTTTCGCTGTCGGTCATCTTCTTGGTGCTGACAAGCGAATGTTTTGAACCTTCATTTTAAGAGGTAATTCAAAACATCCGCTCGTGATCACGATAATTGTGCTAACGTAGCTTAGTCGGCGTCGAATATGTTGCGGAAAATATATGAAATAGTAGCATTTTAAGTTTAACACCTATTTCCATGGTATAATGAAGAGTGTTCAGCATGAAGAAGAATGAGAGGGCGCTAATATGCAGGTTTTTGAGGACTGGAATCAAAAGGTAAAGACTACGTTTAATGAAACTAGTAGGGAAGCAGTACTTACGGTTATGGAGGCAGGTAAAATTCTTGGCCTTTCCAAAGACCATATGAAGCTTTATGTGGAAAAAAACCGCTTGACTAAAGTTCCTATTTCAAGAAGCGTACACCGCTATCTTCTCTTGAAAAGTGAGATTGAACATATTGCTCAAACGAATAAAGTAACGAAGTAAATACTTGGGTTTGCTTAGCGTGATGTAGAGTTTCACAGCTATCATATGCATCTACCCTGATCAACCCTGTCCAAAAATATGGATGGGGTATTTGAGTTACTACTTGATGTAATAAATATATAACAACATTAATTAAATTAAAGGAAGGGCTATTGGATATAATCCAATAGCCCTTTGCTATTACAGATTCCAGATGCGATACAATATGATAGCTGCCTCAGCGCGGGTCAGCTGATCGTTTGGAGCAATCATTCCGTTTTTGCCATTAATGATGCCTTGCTCGACGAGTAAAGCAGCACTATTCTTCGCGTAGTTGGAAATTGTTGAAGCGTCAGAATAGTTGCTTAAGGAAACTGAGCTACTTGTTATACCTTTGCCAGCTGCTGCTAGCGCACGTGTTGTCAGTACCATCATATCTTGACGGGATATACTATTGCTTGGCATAAATGAGTTATCGCCAAAGCCTGTTGCAATTCCCAATTCCTTGGCGATCGCCAATTCTTCATAATAATATGCGTTCGTCGGCACATCGCTGAACATCGCAACATCGCTACCGTTGCCTTGCAGTTCCAATCCTCTTATAAGAAGTGCGATAAAGTCCGCTCTTGAAATGGAAGATGTAGGAGAGAAACTGTTATTGCCAGTGCCCTTAATAATATCGCGTGCAGCCATTGCTTCTATTGCTTGCTTGGCCCAAGGTACAGATTGAAGATCGATGAACGTGTTGTTCACGTATGCTGTTGCATAGGTGCTAAAGTGTGTTGTTTGGAACACAACTGATTTGGTTGCCGTATCATAACGTCCGTTCTTTATCGTGGACAGATTACCATTGGCATCGATGTACCATACGACGATTTGATCCGGATTTTGCAATTCTGTTGCCGAAGGCGTGTAAGGAAGAGATACCGTTACAGGCGTGTTCGGATTGTTCCAAGCAACGACTTTGCCGCCGATCAAAATTTCTAGATTAATGACAGGTCTACCACCGATTTGCTCGCGAACTTCGTTGCTAAGTCCAGTAGTTGAAGCTTTGCCCAAGCGAATAGTCACGAACTCAGAGTTTCCGACGTTCGTATTGGCTAGCATGTTACCTGGAAGATCGATCTTACCATACTCTGTCTTAATAGAGATTACGGTAGTACCGGTATCTTTCAATTGTGAAGTTGGAAGTTGCACTTCATAAGTAGTAGCACCTGATTGGGCAGAGATATCTACAGTAACTTGCTTCTTGCTGTTTACATTTGCTGATGCTTGTTCCAAAGCTTTATTCAAGCTGTTATTGGAGATGCTTGCCACCGCTACTCCGTCTTTCACTTGTACAATCGGTTTTATCGTAATGATACCATTCTCTTGTTTAATAATAGGCTCACTCGGTATATTCACGATTGGGGTGGATGGCCCAGTAGATGTAGGCGTCTTAGCGAGAGTCAGTTCTCCCCAGTTTTCGGTTGAGTTGTAGCCATTAGCTTTCAAATCGCTCCAGACAGTAAGTTTTCTTGAATTAATAGCAGAAGCATCGTTAATCTGTACGTCAAATCCGACTACTTTATCCGTCTCAGGGGTGATGACACGGAACGGTATTTTCATTTCCACGACATAACCACTATCGACTATTTTTGCAGAAGATTCGAATCCTTCGCTCATACTACTGGATTTGAAAGACTCGTTGCCCTCGTAGCTTACTCGGTATTGGCCATCGCCGATTTTGTATTCCGCGCCCTTATGCATGGTCTCACTCAGGAATACTTCAACGGAATCCTGCTCCCATTCGTTCGGGGACGAATTATTAAGCTCGGAATCAGCTACATCAACATATACATACAAGAATTGGTCATCCCACAGCGTTCTGACTTCTGCAGTTGCGCCTTGTTCCGTCTGGCCGTTCGGAATTGTGTTTACGTTAATCACAGGTGCGTTTGCCCAGGATTGATCCTTTTCACCGTCAATTACGGCAGTGCCTGGCACGGCATCTGCTACAGGAATTTCTTGTGGTACGGGCAGAGGGTTTTCAATCAAATATCCCTCAGGGTCAATGACCGCGTAGTAAGCCGGTTTAGCTGCATACAGTCTGTCGAAGAGCAGTGGGTGACCAGCGCCACGCCAGCTTATCGGGTCAGCTGTGCCCCAAATGGTGATACGCTCAATAGAGTCAGCGTATTTGTTATAAATTTGGAATAGCTGCGCATACAGCTGTGCTTGCACGACTTTCTCTGCCGCAGTGAGCGGAGTAGTGCGGTTATCATAATCGCTAGCCGGAATATCAAGTTCGGAAACAGTAACTTTTGCGCCTGTTTCGATAAAGCGCTTAATCGCATTCTCTACAGTCTCAATATTTAGGGAATTGATGTTGTAATGGGACTGCATACCGATCCCTTCGATTAACAGACGGGCAGGTTCAGTATTTCGGTCGTCTGATTTCCACTTCTCATTAAGATCCTCGACCATTGCTGCAATCGCTTCGCGCTTAGTCTGTTGTTCTTCATTGTAGTCATTATAGTAAAGAGTAGCGTCCGAGTCGATTAGGCGCGTCTGTACGAACGCGTCATAAATATAGTCAGCGCCGCTCTCGCCCGCTGCTGTATTTTGCCCGTTAGCATAAGCTAAATACCAAGGGGAGTTTTTACGCAAGTTATCTTTCCAATCGCCGTTGAAGCTGCCGCCATCGGCAAAGACTTCGTTAGCAACATCCCAGGAGATGACCTTGCCTGCGTAGTGTCCCGCAACATTTTCGATATACTCTATAAGGTTTGCTTTGGCATCTGTACGAGTGAGTGGTGCACCGCCCGCGGCTTTAGTCAGCCAGTCCGCTGATTGCGAATGCCAGACAAGCGTATGTCCATGAACCGCAATGTCGTTGTCTAATGCCCAGTCAACTAACGTATCTGCGTTAGTGTAGTTATATACGCCCTTTGATGGGCTCATGTACTGAGGCTTCATATCGTTTTCTGCTGTTATAACGTTGTAATGGAGCTTAACCATAGCAGCGAATTCAGGATCCGTGATCTGGTTTGGTGAAATGGCATTACCTATTAAGAAGTTATTAGTATATGCCTCGTGCAGCGAGTCAAGGGTAAGATCCCATTCGGGTATTTCTATAGTCTGTTGCTCGGATGATGTGATGATGATGTTGTCTACATAAAAAGAAATATTTTTGGCAACGTCGTTTGTTGCAGTGCGGAACAATGGTGGAGCATTCGGATCCGCAGGTTCAGCTTCAAGCTTCGCAATGTTGTCAGCCGTAAAGGCAACCTTGTATTCTAAGTTAAAGTTGCCTTCGATCAAGGAAGTACTAACTAGATCTTGATATTGATTGTATTGTCCCCAAGGGTTAGGATTGCTGAAAACAATTCTCGTATTGCTCGGCACGTTCTCAGTGCTGTCTACATGCCCGCTTACTGTAAACGTATACTCCTTACCTGTGATCAAGCCAAGCGATTTCAATCTGATGTCTACGCCTTGCCAATTACCGTCTCTCCCGGACACATAAATCGACTTGCCATCTCCTTGCGTTACAATGGTAGGGGTACCGCCACTGTTTTGAAGATTGTCAGTATTATTGAACGTAGAGCCTATTGCAGCTCCACTTATACCAGTATCCGCCTGCATTTCATAAACTTCGGTTGTAGTTGGAGCTGCTTTAGTTATAATGATGTTGTCTACAAAAAAAGGAACTTCTTTGCCATTTTCGTTTGTTTGAATACGGAAATACGAGTTGTTCGCCAGTCCTGCGATATCGGAGGCTGAGAAGGTAGCCTTGTATTCAAGTTCAAAATTACCTGTTGTCAATAAGTTATTGACGAGCCATTGGTAATTGTTGAACTGACCGAATGCGTTGGGGTTGCTGAAAACGATTTGTGAACTGCTCGGCACAGTCACATCGTTATCCACGTGCCCGCTTATCGCGAAAGTATATTCAACGCCTGCAGTCAAGGAAAGCGCTTGCAATTTTACGTCCAATCCGTTGTAATCGTTGGTTCTCGTGGATAAATGAATAGATTTACCGTTGTTATAATCCGCTATAGAGCGTGTACCACCGCTGTTTTGAAGATAGTCCGTCCCAGCAAACTCAGAGCCTATAGCGGCGCCGCTTATACCAGCATCCGCCTGCATTTCATAAACTACGTTCGTTCCTGTAGCTGCTTCCGTAACTGACGCTTGAAATACTTGTGGAATGATTAGCGCGGCTGTCAGTAGCAACATCAACATTTTTTTGAAGCGTTTACCCATTGAGTTGAATCCCCTTCCAATATTTTAATTTATAAAGCTATTAGAATATGGAAAGAAGGATCTACCGTCTTCCCATATTCTTCATAGTACCGCGACAATGAAAGCGTTAACACCTGACAGAATATAGAGTTTACTAAAGAAATTAAATATGAATAGAATATAAGCTGGAAACAGTATGGAATTATCAAATCAATCATGGGCTGGGTATTTCCTTAAATACAAAAAAAGAACCTATCTCATAAAGAGTAGGTTCTTTTTTTGTTTTGTTATGTCTCTAATATGAGAACTACTGTTGATTTTTTGATCTTTTATTGTTTTTCTGACGATCGCTTTGTTCGAACACTTCTGCAGCAACCTCAGCAGAAAATTCATTAGAAAAATCCGTTGCATTATTTTCAGGGGTTGGAACTTTGTTAAGCTTCGTTGTTTGAACCTCTGCTTTTGACGGTTGATTGTTATTTTGATTAGGTGTCATATCGTACCTCCTTCTTCTTTTTGTAATTACGTAATTATTGTTTCACAGAGGGGGAAAAAGTATGTATTGAGAAATAAAATATGATCAATCGGAATAATAGGTATAAAGATTTTAATATCATTGCAACGACAGAGCAATAAGTAGTTAACAGTGTAATCACTAGCCCAAAATGCTTTGATAGTTAGTGCATACCAATGTTAATTATTGGACATCATTACTTAGTAAAATATTGAATATGATTACTTAGGAAGTAATGGTGATATGATGAAAAAAATTTCTAATGTCTTTTGGATTACACTTGTTTTTGTAAGTGCTGCAGTTCTTTATGGAGCGCTAGCATCAGAAAGTTTTGAAGCAATAACGAGTGCGATGAAGCATTACATAACTAATTCATTTGGATGGTATTATTTACTATTTGTTACCTGTATCGTATTGTTCTGTCTGTTCTTTATTGTAAGCCCAATGGGTCAAATCACTTTGGGAAAACCCGATGAACAACCGGAGTATTCGAGAATTAGTTGGTTTGCGATGTTGTTTTCTACAGGAATGGGTATCGGATTAGTGTTTTGGGGAGCAGCAGAACCACTTTCGCATTTTGCTATGAATCCGCCTACTGAACAACCGGGCACTGATGCCGCTTTTCGTGAAGCGATGCGTTATACTTTTTTTCATTGGGGTATTCATGCTTGGGCAATCTATGCGATAGTTGCAATGTCACTTGCTTATTTTCAATTTCGCAAAGGAGAACCTGGCTTAATTTCTGCAACGATAAAACCACTTTTCGGCGACAGAGTAAACGGGGGAATTGGAACAGTTATTAATGTTCTAGCAGTGTTTACGACGGTTATTGGAGTTGCAACGACATTAGGTTTTGGTGCGATTCAAATCAACGGAGGGTTATCATTTATATTTGATATTCCAATTAAAATTTCGGTTCAAATTATAATTATAATCGTTGTGACATTTCTTTTTATTTTGTCGGCATGGTCGGGAATTGGTAAAGGAATTAAATATTTATCGAATGCTAATATGATACTCGCAATAGTATTATTGATCTTGGTCATTTTTTTGGGTCCTACCATTATGATTATGGATACATTTACAGATACGATTGGTTCCTATTTGCAAAATCTTCCTCGTATGAGTTTTAGGGCAGCGCCCTTAGAAGGTGAGGATAGACAATGGATTAATAATTGGACGATTTTCTATTGGGCATGGTGGTTATCATGGTCACCCTTTGTTGGTATTTTTATTGCACGAGTTTCCCGTGGAAGAACGATTCGAGAGTTTCTGACCGGCGTACTATTATTGCCCACCTTAATAAGTTTCATATGGTTTTCGGTGTTTGGCACGACAGCAATTAATATTCAACGTAATGGTGTAGATCTTACAAATTTACTAACAGAAGAACTACTATTTGGTGTCTTTAGACAAATGCCTATGCCAATGTTATTATCGATATTTGCGATTTTATTAATTGCAATTTTCTTTATTACATCAGCAGATTCAGCGACATTTGTACTTGGAATGCAGACGACTTACGGCTCATTACATCCGCCTAATATAGTGAAATTAACATGGGGTATAGCACAAGCAGCGATAGCTATCATATTGCTGTCTGCTAATGGATTGACTGCACTACAAAATGCTTTAATTATTACTGCATTTCCATTCTCATTGGTCATTATACTCATGATGATTTCCTTATACAAAGAATTGAATAAGGAGCGTAAAGAAATGGGGTTGATGGTAAGACCCTATACTGCTGAAGAAATGGAACAAATAAGCGAATCGGAGTAGTTCAATATTGTTAATCTCTTCCTATAGACAGCAAAAACCTCATCTCACCATAGATGGGGTTATTTTTGCTTTTGCATTATTTTGTACTGTATTCGAAAGATAATGATGACTAAGATTCTGAATAGACGGTAATAAGTATTGTTGCTGTCTCATCACCAATGTTTTTCACCAAATGAGGTGTACAAGCGTTCCAGCTAAATGAGTCACCCTCGGCAAATTCAGCTTCATCCTCGCCTTGCTTAGCAAAGACCTTGCCTTTAATGATTACATGAACCTCTTCGCCTTCGTGTGCATGAGGATCTTGACCTGTAGAAGATCCTGGAGGCAACTCAACGATCATCATTTTCACTTTTTTGGTTGAACTTAGATGCTCAACTCTTAAATTATCACTACCACTGCTCGTAATCATTCTATTATCTTTTCTCACAATGTTCATACGATCTTCGTTTTTTAATAATAAGTATGCTAATGGTACGTTCAATGTATTTGCAATACTTTCTAGGGTGGATATAGACGGCGAAGTTTTATTAGTTTCAACTTGGCTCATAAATCCTTGTGATAATCCTGTAGCTTCACAGATTTGCGTGATGGTCATATTTTTACGTTTCCGGATTGCTCGTATTGTAGAACCGATGTCCATTTCATTTCCTCCTCAAAATATTAGTAATACGCATTATAAATTAATAATAACAATATTTTTATTGACAAGCTAGTTTATTGTGCGATAAATTAACTATACAAACATTATATTTCTATTGGTAATATTTTAGCGCGAAGAGGAGCTCATCTTCGAATTTATCAATCGAAATTAAATGAAAGATTAATTGTATAGGGTGGAGAAAATAAAATGATGACAAGAACAACAACGGTTTCAACTATAATGCGTGTAGTGTTAGGAATATTATTTTTAGCACATGGAATTGCAAAGCTACAAATGGGTTTAGGTAATGTGGATGCTTGGTTCAGCTCTATGGGTGTTCCAGGATTTTTGGCTTATATTGCTGGGCCGCTTGAGTTAATTGGGGGAGTATTACTTATCGTAGGATTATTTACTCGTTATGTATCGGTTTTATTTATAATGTTGTTACTTGGTGCAATTGCTACGATGAAGTTTTCAATGGGATTGCTTGGTACTGACGGAATGGCAGGATATGAGTTAGATTTAGTATTTCTATTGGTTTCCATCTATTTGGTTGTAGCTGAGACGACTCCATTATCGCTTGATCATTTAATATATAAAAAACGTAACGCGTAAATGAAACGTAAAGGAGCTTTCATATGAAATCTGCTTATCATTACGACGTTCATCTTCCTACTAAATATGATCCAAATAAGAAATATCCAACGATTTTCACGCTACATGGAAAGGGTTCTGATGAGAACAATATGTATCATTTAGTAGAACCGCTGAATGAGCAGTTTATAATCATTGGTATAAGAGGAAACCTTAAGTTGGGTATGGGCTATCAATACTATGAATTGAAAAGTCTTGGTTTTCCTATTCGAGAAATGTTTGATTTGGCGATACAAGATTTGGAATCGTTCATTGATTATGCTACAGAGAAGTATCCAATAGATTCAAAAAAGCGATATTTACTTGGTTTTAGCCAAGGTGCGATATTATCTATGTCGCTTGCTCTTAAGATGGGGCATCAATTGCGGGGTATCGTTGCACTGAATGGTTATGTTCCCCAGTTTGTGAAAACAGAATATCCATTAGAAAGTGTAGAAGATGTTGCATTGTTTATTTCTCATGGTGAATACGATAGGGTATTCCCTGTACAGATTGGATATGAAACAGCGGAGTATTTCCAGAAAAAAACTTCAAAGCTTACTTTCACAGTCTATCCTTCTGATCACGGTGTAATAGAGGAAAACCGTAATGATTTTATACAGTGGCTTATAGAAGACGCGGAAGTGTATATATAGTAGCTAGTTTCATGGAAATATTTTGAGAGGTATATCTATAAAACCCGGCATGCAAATTAAAAATTAATTTGCATGCCGGGTTTCGTTATCACTCAGTTAAGTCTATTCATTGATTATTGAAGAGAATTGGAGCAATGCTTATATATGGACTAGTTGTTGCTGATACCAACGTTCCCACTCGTCATTGTGATCTCCAATCAAAAAGTCATAATAAGGATGATGGCTATCTAACGCCGTAAAGCCTTTTCCACCCAGTATAATTTTGACTTGAGGTCGAATAGTCAAGATATGTTCGATATACTTAATCGTATTATCTAATCGTTTAGGATCTGTTAACGTTAAACATAACCAATTCGCATCGCTACGAATCAACATCTCACCAATACCATCGACAGGAGTATCGGCCCCTAGATAGATAACGTCTAGTCCTTTACGGCGAAGAAACAGTGAAAATAATAATAAGCCAACTTCATGACGCTCGCCAGCGGGGCACAGTGCAATTACTTTTGGTAGTGATGGATTTCGTTGGAATAGTCTGAAAAACTGTATATAACGTTGTTTTACAAATTCGCTAACCATATGTTCTTGTGCAACAGATATTATTCCTTGTTCCCATTCGTCGCCAACTCGAATCATAAGCGGAACTAATACTTTATGAATCATCTCATCAAGTGGATACATTGAAAATCCAAGATCTACAATATGTTCAGATTTCTCAATGTCCATATTCAATAAGGCATGATATAAGTCATTTTGCACGCTAGTATAAGTAGATCTAGGTTCTTCATCTGTCACTGTCGCAGCAGTAACGTTTGTTTGCTTTTGTTTCAGTAGCAACTGAGAGGCGTGACTAATACTAAGTCCTTTTTCTTTTGTTTGGATGAGTAACCAGCGAAGATCCTCAACATCTTTATCGGAATAAAGACGATGTCCACCTTCACTTCTTTGTGGTTGGATGACTTGATATCGTGTTTCCCAAGCACGAATGGTTATAGGTGATATACCTAATAATTTTGAAACCATTTTAATGTTATAAATTGTTAACACCCTCGATCACTTAATTACAAACTTATTTTATTTTTGGAAACCAAGGAATGAAGTTATTCGTTTCTGATTTGTATTGCTGATAAGCTTTATTGTTAGCGTATCGCTTATCTAAAAATGGTACACCAGAAACTTTTAGAAGTAGTAAATTAATTAGTAAAGCGCTGATCAAAGATATAAAGCCCCATTGCAATGGTAACAAGATAACTGCAACTCCCCACCACATTGTCGCTTCACCAAAGTAATTCGGATGACGAGTATAGCGCCATAATCCTGAAGTAAGTACTTCTTCTTTACTTTTACGTTTCTTCTTAAATGATTTAAGTTGAGCATCTCCAACCACTTGGAAGAAGTATCCCACGAACCAGATCGCTAAACCAATATAAGCGGCAAGATCCAAACCATTACTCTGCACTGCACTTACACGAATAATAGGATAAGCTAATAATAACATAATAAATCCTTGTAACATAAATACACGGAAAAATGCAATAATAACTACATTTTTGCCCCATGCTTTACGGAAGTTAACGTAACGAAAATCTTCGCCTTGCCCAACTGCACGAATTAACAAATACACGGCTAATCGAATACCCCATAGACTGACTAAGGTTAAGATAAGTAATTGTCTTGCATCATACCCTTTTTGATAGAAGAAAGTTGAGAACGCCACAATAACGAATCCTAATCCCCACCCAATATCGACAATCGAATTATCCTTCTTCACTTGTGCAACTAAAAATAATATTACCATAAAAATAAAAATAGCTAACCCACTAATTCCATATAATGACCACATATATTAATTCCCCCTTTGATTAGCGTCACTAAGTAACATTGCAACACTGACTGCGCCTTTTCCAGCATTCAATCCGATAACAGCTGAAACACTAGTTACATATTTCGGCTTTTGACCAGTAATACGGATCATTTCCCTTTCACATAAAGAGCTATCTTGGATGGAATCTGCATGAAGTATAGCGTAGCTCTCAATTTTGTTCATTGCATTAATCTTTTGAGTGAATTGCAGTAATTTTTCTAGACTAGAACGTTTGAAAAATGTTTTTCCGTATAATAGCGATTTACCTTCTCGATCTATGGATACAATCGGCTTCATATCTAACCATCTTGCTATTTTCCCTTGCAGCGGACTAACTCTACCGCCACGAATCATATGTTTCAATGTTGGAACACTAACTAAAATTTCTGAAGTTGGAATCCATGTTGATAATGATGCTTTTATCTCATCGATAGAATGGCCTTGGTCAATGGATTGAGCAGTTTTTTGTACAAGTAATCCATACGCACCCGACAAAGTACGTGAATTCACAACATGAACTCTGGTAGAATCAATTTGCTCAGCTGCAGAACGACAAGCCTCATAAGTACCACTTAGTTCTTTCGAGAGATGAATCGAGATAATGTGATCATAATTATTTAATAATTGAGTATAAAGATTCGTAATTGATTCTTGTGTAGGTTGTGATGTTTTGGGTTGTTCAGTTACTTTTTCAAGCTTGTTATAAAATGTTTCAGGTTTCAATGTAACTTTATCTAAATATGTTGAGTTACCAAGTTGTAGATGCAGTGGCAACATATGAATTTGATACTTATCCAACAGATCTTGTGGAATATCACAAGCGGAATCGACAACGATAGCAATAGATGATTTTCGTTGATAGAGCGTTTCATGCTGACGTTGCATATCCTCAACCTTTTGATAAATGATAGAGCCATTCTCATTGATTACTTCCGCCACACGCTCGGGAGTATTTGTATGAATATGTACTTTACCTTGATTTTGATCTCCAACGACAATGAAAGAATCACCGAGTGAAGATAATTGCTGTCTTATTTCCGTTAAATTTGTAGTTACATCGAATAAAAACTCAGAACAATAACGATTTACGATAGTGTCTGTATCTGAAAAAGTATGGTTATCAACAACCATCGAATACATCGTAAGATTTTCTAGGGAACTCAATTCCGTAGTTACATCATCTTTCGTTATGTTAAGATGAGTTCCCGTTTTCATGGAGTCAATTAAGCCTTGTAGAAAATGTACGAAACCTTTTGCTCCGGCATCGACAACGTTATGTTGCTGTAACACTGGTAATTGGTTCTTCGTATTTTCTAGTGACACACACACTTCTGAGAATGAATCTTGCATCACGTCTAGAATGCCTGTGGATTGGCTACTATTGTCTTTCATGACATTGATCCAATCTTTCATAACAGTAAGTACTGTCCCTTCTTGTGGCTCATTCACGGAGTAATATGATCTAGCTACCGAATACTCACACATTTCAATAAATTGCTCTGTTTTTATTTCGTTATGTTTACTTAGAAAATCACACATGGAAATAATGAACTGAGAGAAAATCATCCCCGAATTACCTCGAGAACCACGAAGGCAAGCTGTTTTCATTTTATTTAACATTTCAGTGGATGGTTCGATCCATTTGGTCTCACGTACAATCATCTTCATCAGGTATGCGAGATTACTACCGGTATCACCATCAGCGACAGGAAATACGTTAATTTTATTCAATTCTTTTTCTTTACTTATAATCTGATGCGCTCCAGTTAAGATCATATGATAAAACGTACGGTGATTAATAAGTTCCATGGAAACACCTCTCTCATGCAGTCATTTTATTCATTTTGTATATAGAAAAATGATGTTGTAACTATATAGTATAGTATTTGTATAAGTTTTGTATAGTTATTTTTGTGATAATACGCAAAATTAATGAACTGATGTTATTAGGTATTTCCATTGAGTCATATTAAAGTTTATAGTTATATGATAGAACATCGGAATAAGTTATAGGGTAGAAGAAGAGGGGAAAGAAGGTATGGCAATGAAACTATTCGTAATTGGTGCAACAGGTGGTGTTGGTAAGGAGGTTGTAAAACAAGCTTTAGAGGCGGGATATGAGGTAACGGCATTTGTAAGGGATCCATCGAAAGTATCAGTAGAGCATGCTCATTTACAAATCGTTCAAGGTGATGGGTTAGACAAAAATAGTGTGATCACTGCAATGCAAGGTCATGATGCTGTCATCTGTACCATAGGTGGGAAAAATCTTGGTGCTTCTACACTTATGTCTACCGTTACGCAGCATTTAATTGAAGGAATGAAGCAACATAATATCGAACGAATAGTTTATTGTGCTTCCGCAGGTATTCACAAAGAGCTAAAAGGTATGATGGGCAAATTGGCTATGTTCGTCCTTCGTAAAGTTTTAGCAGATCACACAAAAGCGTATGGGTCATTAGTTGCTAGTAAGCTTCGCTGGACGATAGCACGACCGATGAGTTTAACGAATGGTCCATTGGTAGGCACTTATAGTGAAGTGCTTCATGGAGGAGCGCCTAAAGGCTATAATATTGCGAGGGCAGATGTAGCTACATTTATGCTAAAAGCAGTTCAGGATAATCAGTACATAGAACAATCTGTTGGATTGTCTTCTTAGAAATGTAGAGATGAAGAGATGGTAAATATAAAAGTTTAAGCCTTTCATGCATAATTCATAACAAATTAGGGGAATTTCTTAATAGTACCATTACGATTGAGGAGCTGTTAAGAATGAAAACATTAAATGTTGTGGCGCTATTACTATTGATTGTTGGCGGTATTAACTGGCTATTGATTGGTCTCTTTAACTATAACTTAGTTGAGGGTATCTTTGGTCATGGTTTTTCACGAGTGATCTACGTTATTGTAGGGCTTTGTGCAATTTACTCCATTAAATTCTTCGGAAATGTAACGGGAGAAGAACACGCTAGATAATTGCCCATTTTCAATAAGTTAAAGGCTCGATGTATGAAATGTAGCTATAATCTCTTTAGATTTTGTCTACATGTTGTAGTAGGTTAGAAAAAGGAGTTACACAATGTGTAACTTCTTTTTGTTTTACGATATGAAAAGTTTAGTTCATTAATTATTAACGTGTTGTCATAAATTTGTATGGAGAAAGCGATAAATATGATACACTCTAGTCGTAAAAATGTTGAGTAGTTGGAGGGAGTTCTATGGCAATCCCATTAACTGAGAAAGAAGTAAATCGTTTATTTGAATTATTAGATAACAAGCAACGTTGGTTTCTCAATACATATTTAACACAAAGTAAAAAAAGCAAATGGTTGGAACAATTAGCGACGAAAAAGGGGATTGTATTAGACGAAGAAATGTCTTCTGATGAGATTTGGGACAAGTTAGATGATTGGGAACTAGCTGAAGTACTTGATGGTGGATATGGAAATCGTCCTTATCAATGTGAGTGCGGCAAACCACTTCGTTTTTGCTATGTCATTCATCATAGAAAAGAGAACAAAACATATCGCCTAGGGGAAACATGTCTAGAAAATTATACAATGCTTTCTGCAGATCTAATTAAGGATATTAAGAATGGTTTTCATACGATTGACCTAGAACGTGATGATATATTAAGTAAGTATGAACAATGGTGGAAACTTCCTGAAGATTATTATGATCTTGATCTATCTAGAGAAATTATGGAGCAATTAGAATTAGATTTACCGCTTTCTCATATTCAATTGAATAAATTAGAAAAGCAATTTGAATATGAGTTATCGATGACAAGACCAAAGCAAACCGTGAAAAAATCGAATAAACGTTATAAAAGCAAACATTCTATAATCGTAAATACAGAGCCAGTTGTAGAACATGTTGATATTACCTATGAAGAGCTAATGGCTAGGCATTCGGAGCAGATACAGCTCGTTAAAGAAAATGAAAATAGATTATTAAGTGCCTCTAAGCAAGAAAAGTGGGAGCTTATACAGCGAATGTTAGGAGCAAGTGAGCGTAACAAAAGATTTAGTTACACTAAATTTTTAACAGAATTATTTGATTTGTTATATTACTTAAAGCTCTATTGAGTGTTTAATTGTTGTATTATTTGATACTCCACTGAGCTAAAGCTAAATGTGTAGATTGATCCCTGAAAACCTACGTATTTCCCACTCGACATACAAAAAACTCAAAAAAATATTTTTGTTTAACTAGCAACAATTTCCATTTATTATCGTCATATAGAGGAGAGCGTTATGACGGTAAAAAGGGGATAACTGGAATGAGAATTAGTAGGAGATTAACTATTACAATAGTGATTGGCCTCATTATTGTTGTTGCCATTGGTTTGTTTTATTTTCTCAATAGAAATACAGATCAGGTAAAATATCACTATCCAGTCATAGTAGATCAAGATAATGAGCCGATAATTCCACAGTCTAAAAGCCACGAATTTGATACGGATGCACAAGAAGCTGTTGTTATATTGGAGGAAGATCAATCGAAGCTATATGTAGAAAATCTTCACTTATATTACAGTTCAGATGGTGGATTAACTAGTAAAGAACTTTACACATGGGCCGAGGGATATAAAGCACAAGCTTGGATTAATGGTGAGTATATTCTCTTTGGGACACAATTGATCGAAGCAGATTCAGCAGAAGAAGGACATCGCGGGAGTTGGATGACGGTACGGCTTACTTCTGTACCAATAGTAAGTGCAGAGGAACAATGGCAATTTGGTCCTCAGGAGCTGCTGTCGATTAGTTTAGTCGAACAACCTAATCTATTTTTTATTCAGTTTAGAAATGGTGGAGAATATGTGAGTGAGATGGTCTACCAATCGTCGACGTATACTTGGAGGTCCATTAATCAAGGATTACATGATACGGTTGCTCTAACCAGGCAGGATTTATCTAACAAATTTCAGCCATTTATTAGTGAAGAGATCATTGACATGGGAAATGATGTGAAAGCTTATGTGTTTATAGATGATATAGGTAGCATCGTATATACAGAGCAGCCATTTGAACTAGTTAAGAGATATGTTGGATATGATATGATCGATGCAACATTAATGGGTTTTGTAGATGGGACGGAATTAGTATTAGGACATTTTCGGAATGAAGCGGGAGACGAACTGTTATCATTATTGAATGATGGTTCTTCATCGAATCTTCCAGTAGAAACTCGGTTGTTTATTGGAGAATGGATCGCGCTTAATTATAGTACGTTCGCTCTGATCACAGATCATCAAATTGAGATCGTTATGTACAATAATGGTTATGATCTTATTGATAATGAACCACAATATAAGCAGTTTTCAACCAAAGGAGCGACGTTAATTGGTTCAGAGGGATCGCTTGCTCGATACGAAGTAGAAGGTGAAACACGATATCTTTCACTTTATGATCTAGTTCATACGCATAATGCAGATTTTCAATCGCTACTAACCACACCGTTAACTGATTATAAGATAGACAGTGTAGATAGATTTTCAAAGGATGTTGTATATGAAACTCAACCTATACTTGAAATGGATTCAAGCGTAGTAAATACGAATGAGGAAATTCCGGAAGAGCTAGACAGAGCGATTGATGCCATATATGAGGAAGTAGATTATTCCTTTGTGAAAACGTATCGTAAGATTGATGACGTCTGGTATGTCATCGTAGATGATAAATTTTATCAATATAATAATGGTGCATTAGTGGAAATTGGGATATTGCCTATTACGATGAAGATGCGCATTGGTGAAGGGTTCGAAGGATATGGAGTTAAAGATTTCTTGAGGATGAATGGTAAGTGGATTTTCACTGATACGGAAGCTTCTAGAATTATTATGGTAAATGATAAATTAGAAATTGAGCAAGAATTAGCTGTGCATCTGCCAAATCATTTATCGCTTCAAGGTGATTTACTGCATGTCACATCACCGACATGGAAGTACACTGTAGATAAGGATTTTAATCTTAATGATAAGAGGGCCATTGAATACGAGTCTTCGACAGATAAAAATTGGGTGGAAGTTGAATTTTTTCGTCCTAGTCAGTATGTGAAAGACAAAGAAAGTGGGTTGACGTGGTATTTTCTTCATGGATATCTGTATCAATATAATAAACAGAAGCAACAGTATCGTACTTTTTATATGGGTAATAATATCAATGCTAGAGGGACAGAACAGATTATTCCTTATGGGGATGAGATTTTAGTGATGTTAGATACTCGCTTAGAACGCTTTAATCGAGAAGGACAATGGCTAGGTGTTATTGATTATCCACGTACTGAGCCTGATGGTATATATGTTTCCAGCCCAGAGGGTGAAAATTCGTATATTTTAGATCAAGTTGAGGGAGTAATATATCTAGTACAAGGATATAGAATCATTCGTATCGATTTGAATACTAGTATAGTGAGTATGGTATTTCAACAAAACTACAGTGATATAGGATCTATTAGTCGCTACGGTAATACGATATATTTCATCCTTCATAGTAATTATGAAGATAAATTTCAACCACTGCGCACGCTTGAAGAAATGGAGTATAGCCAGTACACCGAATTAGTCCAGTTAGATTTGAATTCACATGATGCAGAACGTTTCCTAATTAGCGGATATGTAGATCGCTTGGAATTAAGTGCCGATCGACCAGATCAATCAGAGCAACCTACTATCCAACTATTTCGTTACAACGAATAGGTAGTTCGGAACGGCGACTATCTATTGGTTTAGTTGAATGTTTAGATTGAATTGATTATAAGTGAAAGTTCAAAAAGTGGGCTTTAAGAACCGAGAAGATGGAGCGCTACTTGTGGAAGGAGGAAACGTAAGTGTACGTTATTGGTACACGCGTACCTACAATGTTTCTTTAAGAAACATACATCGTAAGCTTACGCTAGACTTCCCAATTTCGCTTCATATTCGATGTCGATTAAGCTTCCTGTCACTTCGTTATAAAAGTCCACTTTTTGAACTAACTATTATTATAAATCTAATGAGAATCTCACCATGTCTATACACAACAACCCATTCTCAAATATAGGATGGTCGTAGTTTCTTATGAAGAAATTACGATCTATATATGACATTCTAAAACCGCATTTCTGATACAGAGCAATCTGATTAATGCTGGAGTTGCCTGTTCCTACTTCTATAATAGTGTATCCTTGTTCCCTAGCCACTTGAATGGCATGAACAATTAATTGTTTTCCGTATCCTCTACCTTGGAAAGATTCAGCAACAGCTACATTTACAAGTTCACAAGTGTCTGGTCTAGTAGGGAGTAGAACATAGATGCCGATTACATCATCATTATCGACTAATACATAACTTTCACCTCTAGTGAGATACTCTTTGACGAGACTTTCAGAAGGATCAGCAAGAAGTAATAATTCCATCGGAGACTGGTCAGTCGCTAATAATTTTCTAATAATAATTAATATTCACCTCTATTTTTTTAAGTATCCAGAGCTACAAATCCAAACTTTAATGTTCATTCCCCTCCATATCGCGCTATACACTAATAACGAGCGAATGAAGAGTAAAACCCCCCTCCAAATGACAATATATGTTGAAAATGAGGGAATGAAGGGTAATTATCCCCTCCAAATGGCGCTATACGCTAAAACAGAGCAAATGAAGGGTAATTATCCCCTCCAAATGGCGCTATACGCTAAAACAGAGCAAATGAAGGGTAAAATTCCCCTCCAAATGACGCTATACGCTAAAACAGAGCAAATGAAGGGTTAAACTCCCTTTCAGTTGGCGTTATATGTTAAAAATGAGTAAATGAAGAGTAAAACTCCCCTCCAAATGGCGTTATACGCTAAAACAGAGCAAATGAAGGGTAAAATTCCCCTCCATATCGCAACATATTGGATTATGCTGTCCAAGGTTCCATCATATAAGCTACTAACAGTGCAGCTGTATTCACAATAGCATCTGCATGTGTGCGTTCCATACCATGTGAAGCATGCACACCAGGACCGATTAGTGCTGCTCGGATATTATTACCGCCTCGAAGTGCAGCAGAGGCATCTGAGCCATAATGAGGGTAAATATCTACTGCATAAGCAAGTTGCTCTCGTTTTGCTAGTTCAATAAGACGAGTTGTCATATTATAATCATATGGACCAGATGAGTCCTTCGCACATATCGATACATCACGTTCTGTAGCAGATAGATCATCGCCAAGTGCTCCCATATCAACAGCAATCATTTCGGTAATATCAGCTGGAATATGAGCAGTTCCATGTCCTACCTCTTCATATGTAGATAGTATGATCTTAACTGTACGTGTCGGTGTAATATGATTACGATGGATCCATTCTAGAATGCCAAGTAGAGCTGCGACACTAGCTTTATCATCCAGATGTCGTGACTTAACCCATCCATTAGGTAGTAACCTCGCACGTGCATCCCATGAGATGAAATCTCCTACACTAATGCCTAATTTCTCAGTATCTTCTTTGCTCTCAACGAGTTCATCAATTCGTACTTCCATATTAGCTTCTTCACGCTTCCAATCACGAGCATCGGAATATACGTGAACAGAGGGCTTAGTAGATAGTACAGTTCCTTCATATATTCTTCCGTCTCTCGTATGAATATGGCAGTATTCACCTTCTACCGTTTGCATCGCATATCCACCAATCGGAGTAAAGCGTAACATCCCATTCGGTTTTATTGATCTGACCATCGCTCCTAATGTATCAACATGACCGGATAGAGCAAGGACATGATCGTTATCTTGACCAGGAATAGTAATAATCGCGTTTCCTTTAGGGGTTATTTCGATCTGAAATTTCATATGCTCTACTTCTTGTTTAATTAAATTGATAATGTTCATACAGTAACCACTAGGACTTGGTGTGTTCAATAATTGTTCAAGCCATTTTAATATATAATCTCGGTTGAGCTTCTGCGTATTCGTGTTCATAATGTTCTCCTTTATGTGAATATATCATTAACTAAATATATTCTACGTTCAATACTTTCATCGATATTGTATAATGCTCAGGTTATGATGCTCAAGTTAATAAATTCTTATAAGTAAGTCTATACATAGGACATAGTAAACGTTTTGAGAGTACAAAACAAATTGCACAGTATTAATCGATATATTAGATTATATTACTGTTGATAATGTTCCTTGTGAATATAACAATGAAGTAATAGATATATGAGTAATATATTCGTATAAAAACCGTACGCAGTTCATTGTTGGGAAACTTAATCTTCCTTATTCTAATAATATACGACGTAGCTGAAGTGCATTGTTGTCAGTTGACAATAATGTAAGCGCAATCAACTCGTTGTATATTATTTTAAAATGGGGGGTTATTTTTTTGAAAAAAGGAAAGCGCTTTATTTCAATTGGTATCATTATCGCTATGATCTTGAGCATGATACCAATGAATTCGTTTGCCGCTGAACAGGTAGAATACGATGTCAATCTTGCTCTAGGAAAGACGGTTGTAGTATCAACTACATCAACTGATGAACCGACACTAATAGCAAGTAATATTACTGACGGCAATGCCAATACACGCTGGAAATCTAAGGACAATGATAAGGGAACAGTTACCATTGATCTTGGTAGCACGTTTGATTTCAACGAGATTACAATTAATTGGGAAGGCGCTTACGGGAAAAACTATAACTTGCAAGTTTCTACTGACAAAGCAACTTGGCAGACGGTTGCAACGATAAACAATACGTCAAACGGCTTGAAGAAGCATAAGTTTAATTCAATCAATGCCCGTTACGTTAAGCTAGTGAATAGTGAATTTAGTTCTTCAGCTACATTTATTAGTATCTTTGAGATAGAGGTACATAAGCGTAGAGTGCTTCCGGCGGATCAAGCGATGAATAATATTATTCCTAGCGTATCTAGCATAATCGGAGGATTCAATGCTGATCAAACGATATTTGATATCAATGTGGGTAATGAGACATCAACAATTACACTAACGCCTATTCTGGCTGGAAGCTCCGCAATTGCTTTAGTTAATGGCAAGTCTGTAACTAGTGGTGTGGCATCAGAGCCAGTTGAATTGGATGTGGGACTAAACCCAATTCAAGTGGTAACAGCAGATCCTAATGATGCAGACAATAGTATGGTTTACACAGTTAATGTGCATAGAAAGAACTACAACTTCAACGGTGAGCAGTATACTAATATTGCACTTAACAAGAATGTAACTGCTCTAAAAGCTGATAATTCAAATCTAACTAGTTTCTGGAATGCATTAAGGAATGTGAACAATGGTAATAAAGGTGATTTTGCACAACCCAATCTAGGTAAGGACACACCATGGCAAGTGAAAATCGATTTGCAAGGAAGTTTCATCGTTGATCGATTCGATTATTATCCATTCAAGGGACAATATCCATATGATTATTCAATTAAAACGTCTGTTGATGGTACGACATGGACAACTGTTGTGATGGATGGAAATACACAGGGCGAGGACAAAACGTATGTAATATCGCCTACTACAGCTCGTTATGTTATGTTTTCTTCTACGAAAGCAACAGGCTTTAGTGGTATTGCTGAAATGGAAGTATACGGTGTTAGTTTTAGTTTAGATATGCTATTGAATGTAATTAATTCTATGACACTTCCGTATGGGCAATCTGAATTAAGCTTACCAAGTGTACCTGATGGCTATAACATTTCAATAAAAAACAGTTCTGATACCAATGTTATTACTACTGATGGTAATGTAACATTCCCTGCGGCGGAGCAGGTAATCGATATTACAATTGAAGTATTAGATCAAAATACCGCTGAAACTGCAGAAAAAACGATTCAAGTAACAGTTCCTGCTGCTGCAAGTGTAGAAACTGTAGAAACTGTTACTAATATCGAAGTTGAGAATGGAACAGCAGCAGCACTGGTGTTAGCACAGCTTCCTCAGACTGCTGAGCTGACACTTAATAATGGCAAGATTGTTGATGCAGCTATTACATGGGCGGCGAATTCAATTCCCACGTATGATGCTTACACTGCTGGTCAATATACGTTTGCAGGAGAAGTAGTTCTTCCATATGGAGTGAATAATGATCATAACAAGTCCTTAACAGTTGAAGCAAATGTAACAGTTAAGCAACTTACATTAAGTCATTTAATAATTAAACCAGGCAATCAGACCGTTACTGTGCCTGCATCTGACTTCGTAAGAAGAAAATTTATTGCTGAAGTGATGAGTAGTGCAGGGATAATAATTCCGTCAGAAAAAGTCGAATGGAGTATTTCTTCCAAGCCGGAGGGCGTATCCCTTGATAATAGCGGAATGTTAGTCGTTGATTCTACGGCACAATCTAATCAGCTAACAATTACAGCTACTTCACTTTCAGATGAAACTTTAAGCGCTTCAGTAACAGTAACCATTAATAAAAAAGAAGACGTACGAGACTTCCCTGCCAATCCGCTTGAAAAGGATGGATGGATACTTGACTTCCACGATGAATTCGATGAGCCTAAGCTTAATAAAGATGTATGGTACGATGGCTACCTAACTCATTGGGCAAATACAACGGAATCAAGTGCAACGAATTATATGCTTAAAGATGGTAAATTCATATTGTTTATCGATGAGACTAACGTGGAATGGTCCGTAGAGGATAACGGAAATAAGGCAACGGGCATGCAGTCATTCGAGAAGAATGGCTTGCATAAGTGGGGATCACATGTGATTCCAAGGCAGGATGTAGAAGACTTCGACGGATACGCTACCAAATATGGTTATTATGAAATTCGGACTAAGCTTCCAGGCACTGGATTTGGTGGGCACCTTGCATGGTGGATGGTTGGTACACAGGATGATGCCCCTGCTGACGATATAATGGGCGAATCGACTAAGCAAAATGCAGAGATTGATATTATGGAAATTCCTTACGGGGAAATATTGAAAGCTAACCCTTCAACGTATCCAATTATTCATAAGTGGAATGACCCAGATGCTCCTAAGGTTTGGTTCAACTCCTATGGGTTGTCTCCCAACAGTGATAGTGAATACCATACGTTTGCTATGGACTGGACTCCTACATCATTGAATTTCTATTATGATAATAAGTTGGTAGCTGAGGGTAATACTTCTCCTAGTTACCGCATGATGACTTTCTTTAGTATGTATGCAGGAGCTGAGGGCTACTGGACAGGAAAAGATAATGGTGTTTATCCGAAAGATTGGTTTATTGATTATTTCCGAGTATACAAGAAAGATGAGCCTGCTTCAGATTTGAATCTAGCTGCGCTTTCTACAAGTGAAGGAGATATAGATTATAAGAACGGTACTATTACGTACGCTATGGATGTATCTGAGACGACTGAATCGATTACAGTTACGCCGACAGGTAATACGGATCTTCAGACAATAGCTGTCAATGGAGAGACTGTAGAAAGTGGAACTGAATCACAAGCGATTCCTCTTGCTATGGGTGTGAATAAAGTTAAGGTGATGGTAACTGCAGGTAATGGAGATTACAAATATCATACATTAACGATTAATCGTGTAGACCCTAATGCTCAAACGGATAAAACAGCACTTATTGAAGAAATTACAAAAGCTCAGCTTGCTTATGATTCAGCAGTAGAAGGAAATCAACCAGGGCAATATCCTGCTACTGCGATGGAAGCTCTAAGTGAAGCAATTGTAGCGGCAGCTGTTGTTGTTAATGATAATAGCGCAACTCAAGAGATCATTAATATAGCGTTTGAGACGCTGAGCACTAAATTATCGGAATTCAAAAATTCCGTCAATAAAGCTCCTGATAGTGGTTCGGGAAATGGTAGTAACAACGGAAATAATGAAGGTAACACCAACAATAATGGCGATTTAATTATTAAAGTAGAAGATGTTAACGGATTTACAACTAGTCGTACTATGAGCGAAGTGCTTAATGCTGAACGAGTTATTATTCAAACAGAGCAAATGGGACTAGAAGTGACACAGGAAACAATGAAGCAGTTGTCTCAGTTGCTCTCTAATGAAGAACTGCTTACTAGCAAATTTAACTTGTCAATTAACAAACAGAATCCAACAGAAGAGCACAGAACGTTGGATTCAGTTACAGACAGTAACAAAGCGGATGCTAAGCTTCTTGTTTCTATTATGGATCTGGATTTGACTATTAGAAGACAAGATGGAACTTCCATTCAAGTTGCTCCAATAATCGTAAGTATTCCACTCAATGACATTGTTCAAGACCAGCATACAGCCCTGTATCGTATTCTTGAAGATGGTAAGCTGGAATATTTAGGCGGAAAAGTAGTTGATGGACAATTGGTTGTTCAACTTCATCAAAACGGGACGTATGCTTTGCTAAAAGTAACTAAGCAATATAATGATATATCTAGCGAACATTGGGCAACAGAAGCTATTGAGGAATTGACGAAGAGACTTGTCATGAATGGAACTAGTGGCAATACGTTCAACCCATCAGGAAATGTAACGAGAGCAGAATTTGTAACTATGTTAATTAGAGCAATTCAGTTCAACAATACTGGTAAACTGAGCTTTGATGATGTTACATCTGGTATATGGTATGAGGATTCTGTTAAATCAGCAGTTGAAGCGGGTATCGTTCAAGGTTATACGAATTCCAGCTTCCGTCCACAGGCACATATTACGCGGGAAGAAATGGTTGCAATGTTAATTAGAGCATATCAAGCAGTGGGCAAAGATATTGCTCCAAGCAGTAACCATGCCATTTCAGATGCAAATGACATCGCTCCATGGGCGAAAGATTATGTTGCTCAAGCATATGATCTTCAATTGGTTCAAGGAAGTCAACCTGGAAAATTTGTACCGAAGGGATTGACTACACGAGCTGAAGCTGCAGTTGTTATCTACAATTTACTAAAGCAGCTTGGGATATAATGATTCCATTATGAAACTGAAACTACGAAATAATAAGTTTTATTAATAGAACTGGATAGAGCCTCATTCATGAGGCTCTAATTAATTTTAAATAACATTGAATGTGCTACAATAGAATGTATTTCCTGTTTCTATATATCTATTAACTGAAGATATTGACAGTAATATAGTGATATATAATAGATACACAGTGTATTGTTTCTAAGCTTATTCTCTTGTAATGTAATATTATGTAACGAACAGAATGAATTTTCTTGTTTGCAATCATTAATGTAAGCGTAACCAAAAAAGAGTTTTCTGGATTATCAGTTTGATTATTAATTACGCCATCTATTAAAAGAATCAAATAGAGCTTCTTAGATGAGGCTCTATTTGATTTTCAATCGAGAATAGATGAGGGGGAGAGTAAGTTGAAGTTATCATTGCGGTCACAAATGGTAATTAGTTTTTCGGTTATTTGTATTCTTCTAATGATCCTATTAGGTGGCTTGATCTTAAATAATAATATTACAAATTATCAGAAACAAAGCTATGACTATATTTATAAAATCGTAAAAGTGAATATTCAAATGGCTGACAATTATTTTGAGCAATTGACCAATATATCAAAAATAATAGCTAATGATCAGGCAATAATTCGTGCAGTTAATTACCGCAACAGCGTAAATGAAGTAGACTACTCTGTTGAATTATATAATCAGAGAGAGGTTGATGCTAAGATAAAGCAACTGAATGTTCTTGGTGATATATCTAATGCTATTATTATCGGTGCGAATAATGAGTATTTGTATTATTACGGTAGCTCACCTGTTAAAGGATATAATTTTGCCCAGCAGTTATGGTTTGTTAATAGTATTAAAGATAATAGTAATTATATTCGATTTACAAATTTTCATCCTACTGATTATTTACTCACTGCTAAGAAACAGGAGACGGTATCAATCATTACACCTATATTAAGTTTGAATCCGTATGGTGAACCTAAATCTTCTTATTTGATGACTGATTTTAATTTAAGGCCAGTCATTTCTCATAAAGACGATCAAGGAAGAGTGCAAATTGCTATTTATGATGGTAATACCAAAGTAAAATCTTTTGAAAATTTGTCGGAGAGTAATCAACACAAAGTCGTAGAAGCATTAGGAGAGAAGAAAAAGTACTTTATATTGCCTAAGACAAAAGACGATCCAGTATCCTATCTTGTTGTTAATGAGATTTCAGAGAAGTCAGGCTGGTCAATGCTTGGTATTATGCCTCTTACTGAAATCGAACAAATGAGAAAAACAAATATATCTTTTGTAATTATTATGATTATCATTGCCTGTATCCTTGTATTAATTTCATCTGATCTCATATCAAGATCGATCCTTACACCGATGAAAGGTTTAATAGCTAATTTCAAAAATATTGCTTCGGGCAATCATCAAGTCATTTTTAAAGAAACGAAAAGTATTGAGATTAACTCTATTTCCGCAACGGCTGAGCATATGCTCAAGAACATCAATCAGTTGACAAGTGATGTGCTGGAGGAACAGAGGAAGTTATCAATGGAGCAACTAAAGGTTCTGCAAAATCAAATCAATCCTCATTTTTTGAACAATGTACTTCAGTCTATTAAAGCTATGGCAGTATCAGGAGACACGAATTCGATTTCCAGAGTAACAACATTGCTTGGTAAAACACTATCATATACGGTCTATAATCCTTATGAGCAAGTTATGTTGAAAGATGAGCTCGACTATACAGAAAATTATATTGCTATACAGAATATACGCTTCAATCAATTAATTACTTATGCGATAGATTGTGAAGAGCAACTTTTATCGATGAATGTTCCGAAGATGATGATTCAGCCGCTAATTGAGAACGCTATCGAGCATGGATTTGTTAATCGCCAGGAAGGACATATATCCATATTTACCGAGGAGATAGACAATGAGTTTTATATTGCGGTCACGAACAACGGCGTTACTCTAGATAAGGAAGAGGTTGACCGTCTTAATGCGATGCTTAGTAGTGAGGATACTTATAAACAGAAGCAAAGTATAGGGCTATTGAATTTGAATCAACGCCTCAAAAGTAGCTTTGGTGCTCAAGCAGGCTTAAAGATATTTTCCAGAGAAGGCATGAAAACGAGTGTAGTAATTACGATTCCAAAGTGAGGGGGAACGATATGCTTACAGCAATGATCGTTGATGATGAAATATTATCAGTGAAAATGATGGAGAGTATAGTGGATTGGAGCAGTCTTGGAATAGACATTGTTAGCACTGCTCAAAATGGTCTTGAAGCTTTAGACCTATATTATAAGCATAAACACGATGTCATTATATCAGATATAAAGATGCCGAAACTTAACGGTCTAGAGTTTGTAAAGAAAATAAAAGAGATTAATATAAATACTGAATTTATTCTAATTAGTGCGTACGCTGATTTTGATTATGTCAAAAAAGCAATTGAACTGGGCTGTTCCAATTATATACTTAAACCAGTTGATGAGTTTGAACTAGTGAGGACAGTAAAGATTATTACGACTAAGATTAAGGATAAGCAAACGACAGAAAAATATTTAGTTAAAAATTGGAAGCAACGTGAATTACAAGGTTTATATCGCTTTATGAATACAGGGAGTAATCAATTACAAGCTGTAAAAAGTGCAGCTAACTTGAATCTAAATTTTTCTTCTTATGGATTATTTCGCTTCGTACTTAAAGAGAGTTCGATGAACAATTATATAGAGAACAGTCTGCAATTAGATGCTCAGATGGATTATATTATGGAGCAGATCCTTACAGCGTTGAATCAATATGGCAAGGGAATATTATTTGATTACGAGGATAATGGTTGGACTGCTATTTTAACAGAGAGTGATTCTCAGCAATTTTTAAAATGCTCGCAACATTTGATTAGTTTTTTAGAAACACAATTTAAGATTGATATTTATGTTTGCTTTAGCCAGCAAGGTAGTACAATGAATGAATTGCCTCATATGTATGAAAGACTATGCAATCTTAGTCGTTATAGCTTCTATGTCGGAGATGAACAGATACTAGGTTATGGATATAATTGTGAGGAAACTAGCTTTAAACAATTAGAACTGCTGCCATATACACATAACATAACAGAGGCGCTTCGGAATAAAGATATTCCACTTGCCGTACAAATATTGGATGAGGTGTTGTTATTGTCATGTAAGGCAGATCCTCAATCGCTTCATCTATTCTTTGAGTTTTTCTATAATGTAACTTGTGCGATAAGAGACCAGCTCATTACGAATAATAAGATAACGGACGAAAATAGGCATATTTTGAATCTTAGTTACAAAGATATTGCGCAAATATCCAAGATTGATGAAATAAATCAGTTTATGAGGCACTTATTGTTATTTGTCTCGGACTCCAAGTCTGCCACACTCGAATATAGCACTCTAGTCTATAAAGGAGTGCAATATTTACATGAAAAGTACGATCAAAATTTCTCGTTGCATGATATATGCAATGAACTTGCAGTTAGCAAAAACTACTTCTGTTATTTGTTCAAAAGAGAGACGGGACAAAATCTATGGGCATATTTAACCGATATTCGTCTCAACAAATCTAAGGAATTGTTATGTACAAGTGAACTGAAAAGCTACGAAATTGCTTATAAGGTTGGTTATGATAATCCTAGCTACTTTTCTAAGTTGTTCAAAAAATATACGGGACAAACACCTAGTGACTATCGCATAGCAAATAAGTAATAAATGAATATAAAAACAGAATAGAGTGTATTGTCGCTAGGCTTATTCTTCCGTATTCTAATTGTAGAATGGAGGGGTAAGCCTTTATGATTATTCAAATGTTGGATGAAGAATATTGGTATGGTGGCTGTGTAAGTCAAGGGAATCGTATGCCTGTAGGAGTAGAGGATAAAATTCAATTCGTATTCGATCAAAATCCTACGCCAAACCAAACAATGCCACTATTTATATCTTCAAAAGGTCGTTATTTGTGGAGAGAAACAGGATTTACAATTGATTTTAATGAGGGGATTATTTCATGTCCTGATGATCTATTATTGGCAAGTGGGTATGAATCACTACGTGGTGCCTATCAGGCTGCGATGAAAGCTCATTTTCCTTTTAAGGATATTAAATTATCAGAGAAGCTATTTGTCGAACCTATATTCAATAGTTGGATTGAACTAACTTTTAATCAGAATGAGAAAGACTTGCTGCAATACGCTAAAAATATTGTAGCTAATGGGTTTAAGCCAGGTGTGTTAATGATAGATGATGGTTGGAGCGAGTACTATGGTAATTGGTCATTTCACTCTGGAAAGTTCCCAAATGAGAAAGCATTTATTCAAGAGCTTAAAGGGATGGGTTTTGAGGTTATGTTATGGGTATGCCCATTTATTACTCCGGATACAGTTGCTTATAGGGAGACAAAAAAACTTGACTTGTTAGTAAAAACACCTAATGGGACTCCATATATATGTGAATGGTGGAATGGACATTCCGCTGTGTTAGACTTTTCCAATCCTGAAGCTGTAGAGTGGTTTGATCGTCAGATGCAACAACTTCAGAATCTTGGTATTGATGGATTCAAATTTGATGCAGGCGATAGCTGTTATTATCGCGAAGATAACGTAACTCACGGGAATGTAACTCCAGATATTCATTCTTCTCTATGGGCTTCTTATGGAACGAAATATGAACTTAATGAATATCGCGTTACGTTTAAATCAGGAGGTTTCTCGCTATTTCAACGACTATGTGACAAAGAGCATTCGTGGGGTGAGAAAGGTATTAAAGCTCTGATCCCAGATAGTTTGTTACAAGGTATAACAGGTCATCCATTTAGTTGTCCGGATATGGTTGGCGGAGGAGAGTATTTGAATTTCGCTGAACTAGAAGAAAATGGTCTTGATCAGGAACTCTTTAGTCGTCATAGTGAAATTGCTTGTTTAATGCCATCAATTCAATTTTCTGCAGCACCTTGGAGAGTATTATCAGCACAATATTTAGAGAAAATTCATGATCAATTGCGTCTTCGTACACATTATTTACCCCAATTGAAGCTTGCTTTGAACGAGGCTGTTAAGCAGGGTGAACCAGTGATTCGCTACATGGAATATCAGTTCCCAGGCGAGGGATTAGAGACAGTAACGGATCAGTTTATGCTTGGAAACACATTGCTAGTAGCTCCATTATATGAAAAGGGTTCTATAAATCGGGTGGTTGCAGTACCTAAGGGTATATGGAAGTTTGGTCAAGAAATTATTGTGAGCAAAGGTGAATTGCATACATTTACACCACCTGCAGATATACCAATCGTACTCCAGTGGCAAGATGATATTCGCTAAGAAAGTAATAAAGGATTAGAAATTAAAGAAAAACGTAATAAAATGCAACCGATTACATAATTCTGTGCGAATCACATTAATTTACTAATCAACATATTAATGTCCTTCTAATAATGAATAATGGAGTTGCTTCTTTTGAAATATCCTAATTGTTATGATGTCAGTGAAGTTATTACAAACTTGAAATTGGGGGAAAAAAGAATGAAGAAAAAATGGTCATTATTATTGACTAGCTTAGTATTGGTTAGCTCTATTCTTTCAGCATGTGGTAGTAATAATGGGGGAAATGATGATCAATCATCGAACTCTACCGAGCCTAATAAGTCAGGAGAGCAAGTAGAAATTCGCATTATGGGTTACAATGCGGAATCATCTCGTGCCAGCTACCTAAAGTTGCTGGAAGAAAAATTGCCTAACATTAAAGTAACATTTGAATTCGTTGCTTTGGACAGTTTCAATAACGTATTGAATTCTCAGCTTAATGCTGGACAAGGTCCAGATATTATTGAAGTTGGTGGAGAAACTAGACTACTTGCAAACGCAGGTCATCTGATGGATCTTACAAATGAAAGTTTCACTTCGAAATACGCTAATGTCGGTCTTGCTCCTTATTCTGTAGACAGCAAAGTGTATGCAACACCACTACAAAGTTGGTATGAAGGTATTTTCTACAATAAAGCAATATTCCGTGATAATAATATCGCAGTACCAAAAACATTTGATGAATTTATTCAAATTCATAAAGCTCTAGCTGCTAACGGTATTAAAGCTCAAACTATGGGTGCACAATCATGGGAACCAATGATGAAACAAAGTATTGGACTTGTTAACAACGAGTTCTACTCAAACCCAGCTAACAAAGATTTTGATGAGAAGTTCAATGCTGGTGAAGCTAAATTGGCTGAAGCATGGTTGCCATATGTAGAAGAATGGTCTCGCCTTATTACGGAAGGCATTCTAACAGAAGATATGCTTGGACTTAGCTATGACCAAGCACTTGATGAGTTTGCTACAGGAAAAGCCGCAATGTGGGAAAGTGGCCCGTGGGCTGTAGGAACGATTTTAGAGAAAAACCCAGAGATTGAGCTTGGCATGTTCCCTATTCCTGGTATTACTGAAGGTCCAGGATTCTTAATCGGTGGTCCTGGTTCTGCTCTTGCAATTAATGATAAGACGAAGCATAAAGCAGAAGCTTTACAAGTTCTTGAATTTACTGCAACTCCTGAAGCGCAACAAGCTTTAATTGCAGATAATGCAGGTAGTTCATTCTTGACTGGTGTAGAAGTTGATCTAGGTGAAATTTATGCAGATGCTGAAGAAGCGTTTAAGGCGGGCAATGTATATGCTCCTTGGACTGCTGCTTGGATCTCAGGTAACCCAATCGTAGAAGGTTATGGTAAAGCGCTTCAAGAAGTGCTTGCAGGAACTAAGACTGTTCAGCAAGCTTTGGTTGATGCTGATGATGTTAACGATATGATGCGTAAAACACTTGAATAGAAAATTATGCTAATGAAACATTCCTGAAAGCCTGTCATGGCTATTCAGGAATGTTTCTAAACTTAACTGAGAAGGTGAAGTGCCTAAAGTGAATACGAAAAAGAGAGACCGCACATATTTATTCATGATCCTTCCTGCGTTTATAGGTTTCATGATCCTTTTCATCGTTCCTACAATAATGAGTTTTGGCTATAGTGTAACGAATTGGTCAGTGTATAAACCTGATTTTCAGTTTAATGGATTAGACAATTATACTCAGTTGCTAAGCGACACTAAAAATACGACAGCCATCAAAAACTCTATTAAGTATGCAATTGTAATTACTATTTTTCAAAATCTATTTGCCATTGTATTTGCTGTGTTATTGAATCAGAAGCGATTCATGTCTAATATCGTCAAATCCATATTCTTTTTCCCTGCAGTATTAAGTGTTCTAGTTGTAGGTTTTTTATTCCAATACATTATGACTTCGTCTGATTTTGGATTGTTAAACAATATTATTACATTTTTCGGCGGAAGCCCGGTTAACTGGTTAGGTAATAGCAAGATTGCTTTATATTCAGTGTTATTCACACAAGTATGGCAATGGACAGGTTGGAGTATGGTTATCTATATTGCGAATTTGAAAAGTATTGATTCATCCATATATGAAGCGGCGAGTATCGATGGAGCAAGTAAAATGCAAACGTTGCGTCGTATTACACTTCCGCTACTTTATCCTGCGGCCTCCTTTAACATTTTAATGTGTCTAATTGGCGGCTTGAAAGTATTTGATGTTATCTTTGCAATGACTAAGGGCGGTCCAGGATATGCGACCGAAACTATAATTACGACTATGATTCGAGAAGGTTTCAATAACGGTCGCACAGCGTATGCATCTGCAATTGCTGTAGTCTTCTTTATTATCGTATTTATATTAACTAGAGTTGTTACTTACGGATTGAATAAATGGGAGGAAAAGATATCATGATGGCTAAACGTCAATTTGCTAATATCACGATTAACCTACTGTATGCCATAATTGGCGCTATCATGTTGCTGCCCATTTATTATTTGGTAGTAACAACTTTTAAGACTCCCAATGAGGCTGCTGCAAGCCCACTTGGATTGCCGAAGCAGCTTATGTTTGATAACTACATTACTGCATTTAAGGCAATGCATTATCCACAAGCGATATCTAACAACTTAATTATCGCAGTATGTGCAGTATCCATACTAGTTATTATTTCTTCTATGGCTGCTTATGTCATTGCTAGAAGTAAAAAAAGAATATTTAAGTGGATGTTCATGATCTTTATGGTAGGTCTTATCATTCCATTTCAAATTGCGATTATCCCATTATACAAAATTATTGCTGCGTTACATTTAATGAATACTTTGCCAGGTGTAATATTAATATCAGTATTTTGCATTAATCTTCCGCTCTCGATCTATTTGTTCAAAGGGTTTATCGGTACGGTACCAATAGAGCTAGAGGAAGCGGCAGGTATTGATGGTTGCGGTACATTCCGTACGTTCTGGAATATTATCTTTCCGTTACTTAAACCGATAGTTGCTACGGTCACGATTTTGGATGCACTTGCGATCTGGAATGACTTTATGACACCATTGCTATTCCTGCAAGATCCGAATAAGGCAGTTCTACTACAAGAAGTGTATAAAAATGTGGGTCCTTTCTCCACGAATTGGACTTCGTTCTTCCCTATGCTAGTGCTAGCTACTTTGCCGTTGATCATATTCTATCTAATCATGCAAAGAAGTATTATTGAAGGTGTTGTAGCAGGTTCAGTTAAGGGTTAATGTGAAATTAATTATCGGATTCGATCAATGAGCTAGATATCATAAGATTTTAAAATAGAAACCCGATCTATAACGAAATTCTTAAAAAAGTATTTCGTATAATAGTTCGGGTTTTTCGTTAGCTAAAAACCTTTTGACCGAGTGTCTTTTTATGTGTAGCGTGACTACATTATCTTTTGTTTAAGTGCAAGCAGTTTATGGGCTAACTCAATGGTCGAACAATCAGCAAATACTTCTATTGCCCAAATAAGATCACGTATTAAAATCATCCGAATATCCTTCTTCTCTATTCCCATCCACTCCGATGAATGCCAAGTTTTTCGATACACTAAATAACGATCATTATGCTGTATAACCTTCCATTTCATATGTTCATAACCTTTCTATATAAAATGATATATTACGCGAGTAATAGATGACTATTAATTGAGTATTGAATCAAAATTATATGTACGAATTACATTATTGTACATGTAACTTTTTAACTTATTACATGTACTGAATTTATTAGTGAAAGTACAATCTATATGTAACCATAAAATCTAGGGGGTCATGTAATGAACAAATTGAGAAGTACATTATCGTTATTCGTTGCAATCTTTATCATCATTGCTACTATGGCAGCATGTGGCGGAAATGCTGCGAGTACTAACGGTAATAATTCTGATGCTGCTAATACTGCAAACGATACGGATACAGAGAAAAAGAATCCAGTTAAAATTACAGCTCTTATTCAACAGTCTAGAAATTTTGAAGGTTTGCAAAACATGATTAAAAAATTGGAAACAGAAGAAAACATAATTATTGATGCACAAGTTGTACCGGATGCAGAAGCATTAAATTTAATCAAAATGAAGCTTAACTCCGGTGAAAGCGTCGATATGATTGATTATAACATTCCAGCTGTGTATGACATGATTGACCCTGTTGCTAATTTTGCTGACTTGAGTAATGAATCATGGGTTGGAAATCTAATTATGCCAGATAACATCAAATATGATGATGGAAAAATCTATGGATTCCCATTCCTATCAGTGCCAGGTATACATGGCATGATCTATAACAAAGATGTTTTTGCAGATCTAGGGATAGAGGTTCCGACAACATGGGATGAACTTCTAGCTGCTGCTGAGATTATTAAAATAAAAGGTAATGGAATTACGCCGATCTTTATGCCTAAAGATTCTTGGGTTCCGCAAATTATGATGACAGATAACTTCGCAAAAGCGCTAGATTCAGAAAAGATCGCAGAATTCGCTGATAAAGTAGCGAAGAACGAAATGAAATGGACAGACGTCCCTGAGTTTCAAACGGTTATCGACAAATATTTGGATCTTTATAAAAAAGGCTATGTGAATGAAAACTTTACATCAGCAGTATATGATGATGCTATCGCAGCAGTTGCTACTGGTAAAGCAGCGATGCATTTCAACGGAGATTTCTTTGCATCATCAGTTATGGATTCTAATCCTGAAGCCAACATCGGTATTTTCCAAATTTCAATGACGGAAAATGTAGATGTTGTAACTGCTAACACATCATCAGCTGGATTTGTAGCTTACAAAAACTCGAAAAATCTGGATACGGTTAAAAAGGTGTTTGAATTATGGTCAACACCAGAATATGCAGATCTATATTTCGAGGGTCGTCCTTCCTTCCCTGCATTTAAAGATGTAAACGGTGGGGAAGTTCCTGATTATCTTAAAGAAATTAACGAGAAATATATTCAGCAAGGTAAAGCAATTTCGGAGTTCAATGCATACGTAATGCAATATAATCCACTATTCGAAAACAGCTTATATATTTATTACACTTCTACTCCTGCAAAAAATGATTTGGATGGTAAAGGTATTATGGAGAAATTCCAAAAAGAATTCGAGCAATATAATAAAGATATAGGTGCACCTGGGTTCTAATTATGATTTGAATTTAATGGCTTATGCTGCAATGCATAAGCCATTAACAATTAAGGAGGGATAGCGATGAATACGCGCAAATTGAACAGGTCATATCCTTTCTGGATGACATCACCTGCAATTATTATTTACACTTTGTTTTTCATTGTACCAATCTTTGCTTCTTTTATTTATTCCTTTACGAATTGGAATATGAATTCTATAAATTCACCCGTATTTAATGGGCTTGATAACTTCAGAAATCTATTCAGTGATGGTGTTTTCTTCAGATCACTGTCAAATACATTACTTTTTGCATTTACAACTACCATATTGAAAACGGTTGTAGGTCTTTCGCTGGCGGTAATAGTTGTGCAGAAGTTTATTGGTAATAGCTTCTTTAGAACGTTATTTTATATGCCATCAGTATTAAGTCCAATGATTGTCGGTTTATTGTTTACTGCTATATTGAAGCAGGAAGGATTAATGAACAATATATTGAATTCCATCGGGCTAGGACAATTAGCTAGAGATTGGCTTGGTAACTATGGAACGGCAATGTTTTGGATTATTGCTATTGAGATATGGATGTGGGCAGGATTCAGTATGTTTATTTTCATTTCTGGACTACAAGCTATTTCAAAAGATTACTATGAAGCCGCAGACATGGAAGGTGCAAGTGCGTGGTTGAAATTCCGCTCCATTACACTACCTTTATTAGCTCCGTCATTTACAGTTGTGACAACCTTGAATATTACCGGGGGCTTGAAAGTGTTTGATCTAGTATATTCTTTAACAGGAGGCGGACCTGGTTTCGATACCCAAGTTTTAAATACTTACACGTATCGAGCGTTCGGCATGGGTTTACTCGGTAAATCTAGTGCCAGTGTGCTTATTCTTTCGTTTGTCGTAGTATTGATTACCTTTGCTCTGAATAAAATGCTGAAGTCAAGGGAGGTTGATGCATAATGAGCTATTCCCTAAAAATGAAAATGAATAAGGTATTATTATTAGTGATCGTTGTTGCAGTATCCACTGTGTTTATTATTCCGATTTTGATGATGCTTCTTGGCTCACTTAAGACGCAAGGAGAAGTGCTTTTACTTGATTTGAGCTTGCCATCTGCCTTTCGAATAGAAAATTATATTCATGTACTAGAAACTGGCTCTATTATGAGAGGCTACATGAATAGTCTAATAACGACGGTGTCCTCGGTTATACTTATTTTGTTCTGTGGTTCAACTGCGGGCATTATTATATCGCGTAGAAGTGATCGCACTTCAAGTGCATTATATTATTACTTTATTTTTGGATTGACGGCAACATTCAATACGGTTACGACCTATGCTCTAATGCTAAAATTAAATCTATATGGTACCTACTTTGGTGTAATTATGGTGTTCACTGCTATAAATCTTTCTTTTGCAGTACTGACCTTTTCTAGCTTTGTGAAAGGTGTACCTAGAGAAATAGATGAAGCCGCAATTGTAGATGGGAGTGGCCCATTTACTCTTATTTTTAGAATATTGATGCCGATATTAAAACCTGTCTTAGTAACGAATTTAATTATTGCAGCCATCGGAGTATGGAACAACTTTATGGTGCCATTATATTTAATGAATAGTTCAGCTAAAATGACAATTCCTCTGACTGTATTTAACTTTTATGGTTTGTATGCACGTGATTGGCAATTTGTTTTTGCCGCATTGACGATAACGATATTACCTGTCGTGGTACTGTATTTGTGCATGCAGCGTTATATTGTTGAAGGAATGACAGCGGGAGCTGTAAAGGGATAATATGCAGAAAAATGAACGAATCGAGGGCATTATTATGAACTTAAAGTTAATCGGATTAAATGCAAGTCAATGTGCTGCGGTGGCCGAGATTTCTAATATACTTGATATTGAATGTTCTGAAACGGGTATCCCTATACATTTTAAGCAATCAGATAAAGGAATTAGTATTAAATATGATGGTCATTCAGGTACAATTACTTATGAACACGATCATCAATATATAAGAGCTCTTGGCTTAATGATAGAGAAAATGAAACAAGAATTGCTAGTTGAATTAACTGAGCTTCCAGTTTATGAGAGCCTTGGTTTTATGATTGATTGCTCTAGAAATGCTGTTATTCACTTTGAAGGCTATCGAAAACTTATTCAACACCTAGCTTTAATGGGGTACTCTACCGTTCAGCTGTATACAGAAGATACCTTTGAAATGAAGGAGTATCCGTATTTTGGTCATATGCGCGGTAGATTCTCGGGTGAGCAACTAAAGCATATGGATACCTATGCTATGCAATTTGGTATAGAGCTTATCCCTTGTATTCAAACGCTGGCTCACTTGGAACAGCCGTTAAAGTGGGCAGCCTTCTCTGATATAGTCGACTGTAATGATATTTTACTAGTTGGTGAAGAGAAAACGTATCAGCTTATTGATACGATGTTCCGTACGCTATCTGAAAATTTGTCTAGCAGAACGATTAATATTGGTATGGATGAAGCTCATATGATGGGTTTAGGCAAATATTTAGATAAACATGGCTATCAAGACAGAGTGACAGTTATGCTGCAGCACTTTGAGAAGGTAGTAGCAATAGCTAGAAAGTATGGTTACAAGCCGATGATGTGGAGTGATATGTTCTTCCGCCTAGCAAGTGGAGGGGAGTATTATGAAGCCGATTCACAAATACGTGAAGATGTCATTGCAATGATTCCAGAAGATGTTACGCTTGTTTATTGGGATTATTATTCAGAGAATACTGAGTTATACAATCGTATGATCAAAAAACATAAGCAGCTTAGCGATAAGATCGTGTTCGCTGGCGGTGCCTGGAAGTGGATGGGCTTCACACCGAACAATGAATTTAGCAAGCATGTAGGGGTCATGGCTCATGAAAGTTGCCTTGCTGGAGGAGTTAAGGAGATACTGATGACAGCATGGGGCGATAATGGGGCTGAATCTTCGCTGTTCTCTATTCTTCCTACTTTGCAACTTTGGGCAGAACTTTGTTATAAGAACAACTCAAATCTTTCAACCTTGGAGCAACGATTTATGACTTGTACAGGGGGCAGTTATAACGATTTCATGAAGTTAGACCTACCTAACTTGGTGCCAGATAATGTCGCACCGGGCGCAAGCTCTATTAACCCCCCGAAATATATATTATATCAGGATATATTAATGGGACTGTTCGATAAACATATTATACCGAAGGTCTATGCGGAGCATTATGAAAGCAGTGCGAAAATTTTAGAGCAATGTATGGAGCGAAATTCGAAATGGAAATCACTCTTTGAAACTCAATATGCTTTATGCAAGTTGCTAGAGCTAAAATGTGATATAGGTAATAACATTCGGGAAGCTTATATGAACAATAACCTTACGCTATTACAAGAGTATGCTAAAGTAATACTACCAGAATTGAAGAGAAGAACTCAGCGGTTTATGTCTACTTACCGTGAACAGTGGGAACAAGAAAATAAGATTTTTGGTCTTGATGTCTTCGATATTCGTATGGGTGGTTTGCTGCAAAGGATGGATACAGCAATTTATCGGATTCTAGGTTATATTAGCGGCCGAATTTCTCAGTTAGAAGAGCTTGAACATGAGCGACTTTATTATGATGGAAGAACTGAAGATAGACAAACAGTAGCGATTACTGCAAATGTTTGGCATCGCATTGCAACCCCATCGGTATTATCAGGTATGATATAGGACCTAATTAAGAAGGTGAGAGCGTGTTTAAAAACATTAAGTTCCAAAACAAAATTATGATCTGGAATATACTGTTGGTTATTGTTATTATGGCATGTGTAGTTGGTTACTTTTATAGTTATGTCGTAAAAATAATTAATGAACGTGAGATGGATAGCTTTAATGCCATTGCATCCAAAACGGCATCTCAATATGATACTTTCATTTATAATATGGACAAAACAGCTCTTCAAATAGCGGCCAATCCCCAGATTGTCCGCTATTTCTCCATTGTTAATAAAGATATGACGACGAATTATTTTATAGAAGAACCCGTTATTGCATCGCAAATCGTTCAGTTATTAAATTCCTACAATTTCAAGAAAGACTCGAATGCCAGAATTAATTTGTACAATAACTACAATGATTTTATTTACACCTCGTCAGTGAATACGACATTTACGGCTATGGAGAGCTTTTTCAGTAGCGATCATTATAAATCAGTAAAAGACTATTTTAATCAAGATGACGTATATTCGATGCAACGTCCACCACAAAAGGACTTTTTAAATGATTCAAAAACTTTACAGAGTCCGGATATGTTTTCTATTATTCGAGAAATTAAAGACTATACTTCTAACAGTCTTAAAAATGGATATGTAGAAGTACAGCAATCAGTTGAACGGATCAATGAAGTTTTTGGTGATTTGGGACAAGATAGCTTCGGTGTTGTAATCGATAAGGATTATAATATAATCTACAAAAGTTCGAACTTAGCTGATCCTTCTGATATTGCTGCACTACAACAATATATTGATCTTGCAAAACAAGAGGGATGGGATAGCGCAACCACATCGATCGCTGGTAAGTTCTTGACGAATGTGGAACTACAGGAGACGAACGGTCGAGTCTTATTCCTGAAAAATCAGTCAACCATCTTGAAACCTCTAATGCAATTTCGCACCCTATTAATTATTGTAAGCGTAATCCTTCTATTAGTAGTCATTATTGCAGAAACAGCGATTGTTAGATATTTGACCAGACCATTAAAGGATTTATATAAATCGATAAAAAAAGTATCCATTCATAACCTTGAATTAGATACTTTAACATACGAAAAGAACGATGAAATTCAGCAAATCAATATTGCATTCGATCGAATGTTACAACGTTTAAATAGTTCGATTCAAAATATGGTAGAAGCAAAAACAAACGAGCTTCAATCTCATTTATTTGCCTTGCAGTCTCAAATGAACCCACATTTTATTCATAATATATTAGCGATTATCTCCATGGAGGCACAAGAATTTGATCATAAGAAAATTATGAATATATGCTCAAAATTGTCTAGAATGCTTCATTTCTCTTCATCTATGGGAGATGGGTTCTGCTCTGCTTCGGATGAGCTAAAACATGCGGCCAACTACTTGTCATTAATGAAAGAACGTTACGAAGAGTTATTCAACTATACGATTGAAATTGACGAATCTATTCATGAAGTCACAATTCCTAAACTTATCATTCAACCCATTTGTGAAAATAGCTTTAATCATGCATTTAGAATGGTAGAACCTATTTGGGAATTGAATATTAAGGCGTATACTCAACATAATCAATGGTATATAGAGATAAAGGATAATGGAAATGGTTTTGATGAGGAATTTATTAATACATTCAATGGGATATATAAAAACGTAGGACTTGAGAACGCTAAGGCAGCGTTGGAGAAAATAGAGATTGGTGGTTTGAGTTTACCTAATATTTATATGCGACTAAAATTGGTTTACGGGGACGGAATGATATTTGAATTACGCAATGATATCTATGGCGCCACAGTTATTATTGGGGGTGTAATTACATGATTAGAGTACTTATTGCAGAAGATGAATTACCAATATTACGTGGTATCAAACGAATGGTGGAAAAGCTTAATCCTCAATTTGATGTAGTGTGCTTGGCGAAGAATGGGCAAGAAGCAATACGATATATGGAAGAGCATCCTGTTGATGTCGTGTTTACAGACATTAATATGCCGGTATGTGACGGAATTGCAGTGATGCGCTATATTTCAGAAAATCATGCCCATATGCATTCTGTCGTCATTAGTGGCTATAATGAATTTAATTATGTTAAAGAAGCGATTAAATATGGTGCCAAAAATTACATTCTAAAGCCAGTAGATGAGAAGGAATTAATGGAATTGTTGGCAATGCTAGAGCAGAAAATTATGAAATCAGATCATGAGCAGAAAAAACAACTCTTTTTTGATGCTTTATTTTTCCCGAAACAGGTAAGTAAAGAAGAATGCCTTAGTCCTCATACATTCGTTATGTATGTCTGTATAGGCTCTTTTCCTATGGAAGTAAGTGAGGAAGCTATGTTTAGAGAACTTCCATTTGGTGAAATAAAATTATTAAACTTCTTTGATCGTATGCTCGGAGATTCCGGAGTTACTTGGGTTTATCATGCATATTCTGTATCCGAATATGCAGTGGTACTTCAGTTAAAGGAACCAGAGCAAATTCAGTTTATTGCTGAGCAAGTTCTAATTCATACAACTACAAATGACGAGCTTCCTGTAACGGTTATTATCAGTGAGGAGGTTACTCAAACAAGTAAAATGTATCATGTTTATAACCAGCTTCGCAGGCAGATGTATGAATATGCGCCGTTTGGAAAATCTTCAGTGATTAGGGGAAGTAAAAGTCATAGCGATGATTTCGTACTCGAGAAAACTGTGGATGATCGAATTGTATATGCAGTAAGAAAAGGAAATTATCTCTTATTAAGAGATGAGGTCGTCCAATTAAAAGATAAGCTTAGTCAATTCCAGCCATCACAAAAGAAATTGAAATATATACTTGATCATATCATGATTATTATAAAGAGGAATTCTGAAGTGTATAAGCAAGATTTAACTGAATATCATGTAAATGAACTGTTAACTAATTGCTTTGACTACGATAGTTTGTTCGACGACTTTTTAGTGATATGTAAAAATATGTTAAATAATAACGAGTTTGATACTAGAGATAAAGAAGATTTGATGAGGAAGGTGGAGCAATATATCAATTCTAATATACATCTAAACTTATCTTCAAAAATTTTATCACAAAGATTTGGGTTGGTTGCCCCCTATCTTAGTAAATTATTTAAAGAATATAAAGGTGAATCACCTGCGCAGTACATTCAGAATATTAGAATTGATTTAGCTAAAAAGATGCTAGTTGAAAATCCAAGTTTATTATCAAAAGATATTTCTGAGATTATCGGCTACAATGATTCGTTATACTTCTCTAAGACCTTTAAGAAAAATGTTGGGGTATATCCATCAGAATATCGATTGTATGCACTATCTGAGAAATAATAAAATCGCAAGTTTTAAGCTTTTTGAAATATTTGAAAAAATAATTTTTTGAATAGCTGTTATTATTTGAAAAGTGTGTTATAATAAAATTTGATTAAGAGCGACCTAATGGGTTCATCTTCATAGCACAGTAATCTTACTTAGAAAACTAAGCTGGAAATGAATTACTTAATGATATTTAGGTGGTTTTGAGAAAAGGATGGTATTGAATATGGAAACAGGAACAGTAAAATGGTTTAATGGTGAAAAAGGATTTGGCTTTATCGAGGTTGAAGGCGGAAGTGACGTATTCGTACATTTCAGCGCAATCGTTGGAGATGGCTACAAATCACTAGACGAAGGTCAACGTGTTGAGTTCAACATTACTCAAGGTAACCGTGGTCCTCAAGCTGAAAACGTTGTAAAACTTTAATACAAACGATGTTGTCCCGATTTTAATTAATCGGGGCAATTATTATTTTGTACCAATAAATTCAGAATAGAAGGTAGGATGCATATGTATAACTCTCGTAAGAAGCCGCTTGAAGACGTAGTAACTGAATTGACAGTGATTTGGGCTTGTTCAAATGAGAATTGTATGGGATGGATGCGGGATAATTTTGCTTTCTCAACAACTCCAGTGTGTCCACAATGTAATTCTGCAATGGTAAAAGGCGAAAAACTGTTACCAGTTGTTGAAAATACTAGCCCTAGCCAATCAAAAGAATAGATTAATTTGAACCATTTGGTTTAATGATATTATGTAAAAAGACACCTTATCAGGTGTCTTTTGCTTTGTAGACATATTTGATTTTAGGTTGCGATTCAGAAGAATAGCTACTGACAAACAAGGATTTGTCTAATGAAGTTACTTTTTCTCGTTGTACAGCGATCAAGTATTGTAAAGCCAACATCAGTAAGTAGGTCATCGATATTGCCTACAGTTACAATGACTGCTTTATCTGCAATACGACGAGCATGTTGAATAAGAGATACTTGCGCTTCAGGTGTTGTATGGGAAAAATGGTTATAAGGCAAATCAATAATAGCTACATCATAATGTTCAGTTACCTCAGCGATATCTCCACATACTACAGAAGATTCATAATTGAAATGAATCAAATTTTCACGAGTTCCTTGTACGACAAAGTGATTGATATCTCGGCCAATCATATCAATATTCATTGATAATGCTTCAACGAGTACAGTACCAATACCGCAACAAGGGTCAATGGCTTTAACTCCAGTAGGATCAGGAATGGCAATATTAACGATAGCTCTGGCAACTCGAGTACTTAGTGCGATCGAGTAACTCTTTGGTTTTTTCATATGGGAAAGCCAGATCGCTTTACTTTTAATATAGTTTCCGAAATACCAACGACCGCCCAAAGTTAATATGCCAAATGTTTGGTCAGGCTGACGTACATCAGCATCTCCTTCAATGATCAATCCTAATTGACGCTCAATGTTGCGTTGGTCGTCATATTCGATTTTATCCGCTGCCGATAAATCATTCATTTTCATGAATATGACTTTGAAGGTTTGATCGCCCAGCACGATTTGTGTAACTTGCTCATAAATATCCTCAAGTGTACTTCCTTCATAGAGAACTTCAAGTCGTTCTCGCATAAATGGACTACGGTCTGGGTTGACGCAAATATCACTCATCAAAACGCCAGTTTCGGATTGTGCGCCAAATAAAGCGCGCATTTCAAGTTGACATAATTCCACTTCTTCTACTCTGTATCCATAAGTGTATATATAGTTTGTACTCATAATGAAAATCGTCGCATCCTTTTCCATGACGTGCATAAGACTTTATTATACGCTATAAAGCGCATATATATAAGAGGTAGTTCAAAACAGTCGCTTGGGATCACGAAGTAACGCACTGTAGCTTAATCGGCATCGAAGCTACCATTCATCGGAAGCCTGTGATACTCACGTACCAACTACGTACGCTCCGTTTCTCGTTTCCTAGATTCATGGTATCTTCTTGGTGCTGACAAGCAACTGTTTTGAACTTTTATTTGAAGAGGTAGTTCAAAAAGCGGACTTTGATAACGATGATTATGCTCACGTAGCATAGTCGGCATCGAATATGAAACGAACTTGTAAAGTCCGGTACGCGTGTACCAACTACGTACACTTGCGTTTCCTCCTTTCACAAGTAGCGCTTCATCTTCTTGGTTCTGAAAGCCCGCTGTTAGAACTTTTATTTGAAGAGGTAGTTCAAAAGCGGACTTTAATAACGATGATTATGCTCACGTAGCATAGTCGGCATCGAATATGAAACGAACTTGGAAAGTCCGGTACGCGTGTACCAACTACGTACACTTGCGTTTCCTCCTTTCACAAGTAGCGCTTCATCTTCTCGGTTCTGAAAGCCCGCTGTTAGAACTTTTATTTGAAGAGGTAGTTCTTTTATTTGAAGAGGTAGCTCAAAACAGCCACTATAATAAAGTAGTTTTCAGAGTATAATAGAGTAGAGTAACATTTAATAACGAATTTATCCTATATAATAGGTTAACTAATATACCGTAGAAGAGGTTTATAATGAGCGAAAAGAAATTTACAGATTATCAATTAAGTGAAGAGATAGTAAGGGCGCTACACAGCTTAGGTTATGAAGAAGCGACAGAAGTGCAATCTAAAGTTATTCCAGTAGCGCTACAAAATCAGGATCTTGTCGTGAAGTCACAGACAGGAAGCGGAAAAACAGCAGCATACGGTATTCCGTTATGTGAGCTTGTTGATTGGAACGAGAACAAGCCACAAGCATTAATTCTAACTCCGACACGTGAGCTAGCGGTGCAGGTCAATGAAGATATTACGAATATTGGACGCTTCAAACGTATTAAGTCTACGGCTTTGTATGGTAAATCTCCTTTCCATGTGCAAAAAGCAGAACTAAGACAACGTACACATATGGTCGTTGGTACACCAGGCCGAGTGAATGATCATATTGAACGAGGCACACTTTCACTGGAGCGTATTTCGTACCTTGTTATCGATGAAGCAGATGAAATGTTGAATATGGGTTTTATTGAACAAGTTCAAGCGATTATTCAAGCTATTCCTAATGATCGAGTAACGATGCTATTCTCCGCTACATTCCCCGAGGACGTAGCTAAGCTATCTCGTCAATATATGGACAACCCAACTGAAATTGAGATTAAAGCAAGTGGCCTAACAACATCAACGATTGAGCATTCACTTATTGAAGTAAAGCCAGCAGATAAGCTAGCATTACTACAAAATTTATTAATTGTAGAAAGTCCAGATAGTTGTATTATTTTCTGTCGTACACAGGAACATGTAGACAAATTGTATAAAGAAATGGTTGAATGTGATTACCCGGTTGATCGCATACATGGTGGTATGGAGCAAGTAGAGCGATTTGAAGTTATGAATGCCTTTAGAACAGGACAGTTCCGTTATTTAGTTGCGACGGATGTTGCTGCAAGAGGGATTGATATTACGAATATTACGCATGTTATCAACTATGATATTCCACTAGATAAAGAAAGCTATGTTCACCGTACAGGAAGAACTGGTCGTGCGGGTAAGCAAGGTAAAGCAATTACTTTCGTTGCGCCATCGGATGGTAGACGTTTGAATGATATAGAAGATTATATTGGTTTTGCTATCACTCGAGTAACAGCACCTTCAGAAGATGCTGTTGATCTTCGTAGAGAGGCATTCAATAATAAGTTGAGTGCTGGTCCTGAGTTGAAGAAAGATAAGCGTGAGCAATTGAATAAGCAGATTATGAAGCTTAATTTCAATGGTGGCAAGAAGAAGAAGTTTAGAGCAGTAGATTTTGTTGGGACGATAGCTAAAATCGAAGGCGTAACTGCCGATGATATTGGCATTATTACGATTCTTGACAATGTGACTGATGTAGAGATCCTGAATGGTAAAGGTCAGCTTGTACTTGATGTAATGAGAGAGACTACCGTTAAAGGTAAGCAATTAAAAGTACGCAGAGCAAAATAATATTGTAGTTATATTATAGAAGCACTATCAATAATTAACGTTGTTAACGTTTATTGTTGATGGTGCTTTTTTTGGTTTGTCTAACATAGTTATTATAGTAGTGAAATAACTCAGTATTGACGCATGTGAGCATACTGTCGTTAGATGCATAACGAAAAATTAACCCTCAATGATTGTAGTTGTGGGTTATTTATGATTATACATACTCTTTACTAAGGATCGTGCGCTCGTGTATTAAATTTGAAACGATTCACTACAAAAGACGTATCATAGTGGTAAGTTGCCATTTATAGAAAATAAATAACATTTATCCAAAATTTATATGATAAAATAGTGAGGGAATTACAGAATTCCTTTAGTAGATATTCGCTTAGGCAATTGATCAAATCTCAGTAAGAATATCCTTTGAGTACTAGCTTTCGTAGCTACTTTTCATTTCAAAGTAGTTATTCGAGAAGTACATGAAAGGTTTTAGGAGGTTCGTATGTTGAGTAGCATCAAGGTAGTAAAGTTATTTGGACTAATTGTAGCCATTGTATTATTTAATATCATCATGCTGTCTCCTGGATTGGTTGGTTTAACAATAGGTGGAAGCAATGCTATTGAATCGGCTTCTAGTATCACGATATTAATTATTAGTGCGCTAGTGCTGTTATACGGAAGCTACACATTACTATTCAAGTCCCCTGTAGTGTTAGCGGTCAAAGACATTAAGTCTCAAGAAGACTATAAGGAAGGTTTGCTGCAATATAGAAACAATAAAGTGCTTAAGCAGGAAATTGATCTGGCTATTGATCAATTAGAACGAATGGAAAAGAAGAAGTTAACATTACACGAGATTCTTAACGCTAGATTTGAAATAACTGAACTAAGTTACAAAAAGTTTGCAGCAGTAATTATAGCAGTGGAACAACTATTTCTATCCAATATAAAAGGAATTATTAATAAGCTAAATGTATTTGATGCTTCTGAACTATCAGAATTCATTGCTCATCCAAGATCATCTTCATTTTCTAATAAAGTAATGCAACAAAAGTTCGAACTTCACAATGAGTATGTCAATTATGTAAAAGGATATGTCGGGGCTAATGAAGAGATTTTGCTGAAACTAGATAAATTGTTATTGGAAATTTCACTATTAGGCAGCTCAGATTATAGAGATGTTGAGGAAATGCCTTGTATGAAAGAAATAGATGAATTGATTAAGCAAACAAAGTTTTATAAGCAATAAGGGGGAGTAGAAATGGCGAATAGAGGAAAAGTATTTACTATATTAATAGTTATTACGATCATTGTATTTGGACTTGTATATTTAGGGATAACGTTAACATCTAATTTAGGAAAAACGAGTACAGAAGTTACTGAGGAAGATGCAGATAAAAGGTTAGATAAATTATACAAAAACATTAATGTAACAAGTGCAGAACAGATTAAAGGTCAAGTTGATCTAGATCCAGTTGTCATTGGAGATTCTTTGCCCGATATCTCTAAGTTTGGTGTATCTGTAGAAAATACAACAGATAGTTACATAGAAATTTTTTCATCTACTGAGAAATCAGGTGCAGGTATTGATGGTTGGTTGAATGAAGTTGCTGAAGCATTCAATGATGCAGCGATTCAAGTTGATGGGAAGACAGTTTCGGTGAAGATTCGAAATATTGCTTCCGGTACAGCAGCAGATTTTATTAGATCAGGTAAATATATTCCAGATGCGTTCACTCCATCTAATGAATTGTGGGGAGAGATGGTGAAAGCAGAAGGTATCAAGACAGAGCTAGTAACGAAGCGATTAGTAGGTAATGTTCCAGGTATCGTGTCCACTAAAGCAAAATACGATGAGTTAGTAGAGAAGTATGGTGCGCTCAATGTGAAGACGGTAACCGATGCGATCGCAGATAATGAATTAGCTATGGGTTACACTGATCCTTTTGCAAGCTCTACAGGATTGAATTTTCTAGTAACCTCCTTACAGACATTTGATAATAAAGATTTATTGAGTGATAAGGCCGTTCAAGGGTTTGAGAGATTCCAAGCCAATGTTCCATTCATTGCTTCTACAACGATTCAAATGCGTGAGGCAGCGAAGACAGGAATGTTAGACGCATTTGTACTAGAATATCAGACGTTTGTGAATACCGCAGACTTGAAATCGGGTTATGTATTTACTCCGTTTGGTGTAAGGCATGATAGTCCATTATATGCCATTGGTGATCTACCACAATTAAAAAGAGATATTATTAAACAATTTGCTGATTTTGTCGCACAAGATAAGTATCAAAGTTTGGCTAGTGATAAAGGTTTTAATGGATTAGAAGAATATCAATCCGAGTTAGAACCGGTAGAAGGTACATTATTAACAGCTGCTCAGAAGCTTTGGAAAGAAAAGAAAAATGGAGACAAACCAGTTGCAGCTATATTTGTCGCAGATATATCAGGAAGTATGGATGGTGAGCGACTTAATCAATTGAAAGAATCGTTGATGAAAGGGCAAAAGTATTTGGGCAGAGACAATAGTATTGGTCTTGTATCGTATTCTAGTGATGTGACAATCAATCTTCCTATTGGTAAATACGATACAAATCAACAATCTATGTTTGTAGGCGCAGTTGAGAGTTTGCAAGCAGGTGGAGGGACAGCTACATTTGATGGCATTGTTGTAGCGCTGAAGTTACTGCAAGAGCAATTGAAGCTTGACCCGAATGTAAAGCCAATTATTTTCGTGCTTAGTGATGGAGATACGAATGAAGGACATTCATTAAAAGATATTAAAGGCTTGATTGAGACTTACAAAATTCCAATCTATACAATAGGCTACAATGCTAATATTGAGGCATTAAAGAGCATCTCTAGTATTAACGAAGCAGCAAGTATTAATGCTGATACGGATGATGTGGTATATAAAATAAGCAACCTATTAAACGTCCAAATGTAGATGTAACTCAAAACATTCGGGTTGTGATCACGATGGTTTTGCTAACGTAGCATATTCGGCGGCGAATATGCCATTCATCGGAAGCCTGCGGTGCTCGTGTACCAATAACGTACACTCCGCTCCTCGTTTCCTAGCTTCATGGCATCTTCTTGGTGCTGACAGCCGAATGTTTTGACCCTTCATTGGAAGATGTAACTCAAAACATTCGGGTTGTGATCACGATGGTTTTGCTAACGTAGCATATTCAGCGGCGAATATGCCATTCATCGGAAGCCTGCGGTGCTCGTGTACCAATAACGTACACTCCGCTCCTCGTTTCCTAGCTTCATGGCATCTTCTTGGTGCTGACAGCCGAATGTTTTGACCCTTCATTGGAAGATGTAACTCAAAACATTCGGGTTGTGATCACGATGGTTATGCTAACGTAGCATATTCGGCGGCGAATATGCCATTCATCGGAAGCCTGCATTCGCTTGTGTACTGTATAGTACACGCCGCAAGGTCTTATACAATAAAATTCTAGGAGGTTATGCTATGACATTTTCTATGGAAGTCGTAACACCAGAAAAATTGAAGGCTGTAATTGAAGAGGAAGTAAAGCCGGAACCTGCTGAGGTTACACAGTTAAAAGAATTAGCTGCTAACAATGTTAATGCAATTCTAGAGTTAGATATTGAATCATTTGAGAAAAGAACAGCAGTACTGCAATCTATTGATAGTTTCGGTATGGGCACAATGAAATCTTCATCAGAAAAAAATTCATTATTGCAAGTTTCGGTAGGGAATTTATCTAAGACTGGAGACGAAGGCGGTCAAGTTGCCAAAGGACTTACTGAGCTCCATCTACAATTAAAAGATCTTGATCCTAGTCTTATCGATTTTACGAAAAGTGGCTTGTTAGGTAAGTTGTTCAATCCTTTACGTGTTTACTTTGCGAAGTATCAGAAAGCAGATTCGATGATTTCTGATATTGTTGTATCATTGGATAAAGGGAAAACGGTATTAAAAAACGATAATACAACATTAGAATTAGAGCAACAAACGCTTAGAGAGTTAACGAAAAGGTTGCAGAAAGAAATTCAACTAGGTGTTCTTATGGATACTGAGATTGAGACTCAGATTGAAGCTGCAAAACAACGTAATGAAGATGAGAATAAAGTTAGATTTATAACGGAGGAAGTATTATTCCCTCTACGCCAACGTGTGATGGATTTGCAACAAATGCAAGTTGTTAATCAACAGGGGATAATGGCTATGGAAGTCGTTATTCGTAATAACAAAGAGTTAATTAGAGGGGTAGACAGAGCGAGAAATGTTACGATATCTGCCCTAAAAATTGCCGTTACTGTAGCAAGTGCACTTTATAATCAGAAAATCGTTTTGAAAAAAATAGAATTGCTTAACGAAACAACGAATAATTTAATTAGTGGTACTTCGAAAATGTTAAAACAACAAGGTGCAGAAATTCATAAGCAATCACTGGAAGCAAGTGTTTCTGTTGACACGTTGAAGCAGGCATTCTCCGATGTTCTATCCGCATTAGATTCGATTAGTGCATACAAGCAAGAGGCTCTACCGAGAATGAGAGATACGATCCTTCAATTTAGAGAGCTAGCTGATCAAGGAGAACAACAAATTTCACGCTTAGAACGAGGCAACAAGGTAGGGTTGTAGTTCGCTTCATATTCGATGCCGAATAAACTACCAAGTCAATCATCGTAATCAAAGTTCGCATTTTGAACTTCCTATTTCAATGAAAGTTCAAAAAGCGGGCATTCAGAACCGAGAAGATGGAGCGCTACTTGCGGAAGGAGGAAACGCAAGTGTACGTTATTGGTACACGCGTACCGGACTTTCCAAGTTCGCTTCATCTTCGATGTCGAATAAACGGCGGAGCCAATCATCGATATCAAAGTTCGCATTTTGAACTACCTCTTACAATGAAAGTTCAAAATTCGGGCATTCAGAACCGAGAAGATGGAGCGCTACTTGCGGAAGGAGGAAACGCAAGTGTACGTTATTGGTACACGCGTACCGGACTTTCCAAGTTCGCTTCATATTCGATGTCGAATAAACAGCGGAGCCAATCATCGTAATCAAAGTTCGCATTTTGGACATCCTCTAACAATGAAAGTAAAGGTCGAGTGTACGGGATTAACTACCCACTACTCGACCTTTTTCGTTCATATTGTTTTTGGGAATTCATAATATTAGAATGCATACTGCCTCAGTAACTCCTCAGTTGTTAAATTTGCTTCTAATTTCTCATCTTGCATTTCATTTTCAGCCCAGCATGCTCTGCATTTTTCTTCTGTTTCACAGTTTGGAGCATCAGCGCAAGTGTAGCAGAACTGTAATAATTTTCTCGTTGTATGGTCAGTCATTGTAATCACTCCATCTCTTTGTTTGATAAGTTAAGTATAGAACATAACTCAGTATTATAATGTGATTTTTTTCACATAATTCATAAAACTAGAAAAAAATATGGAGCCGCATCCAAATTGTCACAAGAATGACGTTAGGATACAGCTCCTTTTGTATGTTTTATGATGAGATTACCTTTTCCTTCTTGGGCTTATCCCACTTCACTGTTGTCTCCAATAGTATGGACAGTAACACACCAACGATAAAGCCATTACTTAATAATGGTTGAATAAGTGAAGGGAAGTTAGAGAATATTTTTGGATCGGTTGCTAACAAGCTAACTCCGACTAATATCGGAATAGCAATGCGATGAATAGAAATAGAGTTGAAGGAATATCCTTGTACTCCCTTTAATGCTGTTCCAAGTAATTGTAAATAAGCAATGAATAATACCGCATTTCCAACGGTAATTGGAATGGTTGCTAGCATTAGACCAAGAGACGGAATAATCCCAAGAACAGTTATAATACCGCCACCAATTAGAAATGGCTTCTTGTCATATATTTGCGTGCTTTCCAAGAACCCTACAGATGAAGCGAATGGAGCATACGATACTAGACCGAATAATGAAGCGACAACGCTATATATTCCAGTTAAAAATAGCGAATTTCGAAATTGCTTTGGCTTAGGTGAACTATTATCCAATTTCGAAGCGGCAGTTATTGATGCATAAGTATTACTCATATTAATCATACAACCAAGGAAAGTAATAAAGATAATGCCATATTGTAGATTTGGCTTACCTAATGGAAATAGGCTAAATGCCGGTTGGGCTCCATCACCTGTTGCCATCATACTCTCTGTCGGGAAAATAAATGCATACACTATCCATCCAACAATAATACCAATTAATAGTGAGAAATTGCCGATTAACGCATTTCCTTTAATTTTAAGAACTGCTACAAAAATTGCAACGATGACTGAAAATACTGTAATAGCAACATCAAGAGTTCCATTATCATTAATTTTCAACATTCCTTTGAAGAAAATAAATGCAAGTTGGAATGTTAATAGCATTAGAAATACATTCATAACCATAGGGCTAAATACTTTCCTAATGATTGGGGTTGCACCACAAACAACAAGTAAAATCGTGACTGCACCTGCCAACAACATACCAGTTGCTACGCCACCACCAATTTCTATCAAGCTAAGTCCCAGCGTAGGTGCTGAGGCAGCTAAATTCAACATTAAAGCCCATATAACGCCTGAGTGTCCTTCTAGCAGCGGATACTTATGACCAATCAATGCCTGCAGTATACAAGCAATACCCGTTATTATAAGCGAGCTTCGTAAAATCGTTACTACTTCATATGTAGGTAGATCAAATGCCAATCCGATAGAAATCGGAACGACAACAATGTTTGCAAATATAAAAAATACCCATTGAAGCGAAGCGAAAAATGTAACCTTTGAAGAATGTTCTTTCATATTCACCCTATCCTTTATCATGCTAAATAACTTTGATCATTGTACTGAATTTTAGTGAAGCGATGCAAGGTAATAAAAAACTAACAGATTCATATGACACAACAACAAGTATAGCATGACTGCGTAAATTAGTTAGTAGAGATTATTTATAAGGAGTATTCTCTGTATAAGTATAATAAAATTCATTAATATAAATTGTAAATAATTAGCAACATTAAGTGATATGATACCGTTATTTATAGTGATAGCAATATGAGGACAATAAGAAATCGCAATAATATGATAATAGGAGGGCTTTAATGTTACAAACTAATAAAGCATTTGTGGTAGTAATTATGATATGGATTAGTATTTTAACTGTATGGGCAGTAAATTCATTAACGAATGGTGACCAAAAATCAGTTCATGTTACAGGTGTACCTCAAAATTATACCCCGCAGCAAATTTCGGTAGTCCAAATGGATAAAGACACGGTATGGGTTGTTGATCCCAATAGTAACTACATAAGGGTGATTAAGCATAATGAGGATGGTTATCATATAACTGGTTCAGAAATGTCATTTCAAGAAGAATAATTTAAGATAATAACATAGCGGGGAGGATTAATCGTTCGGTAAAAAGTGATAGCGATAGTTTTTGTCTAGCGATTGAAATAACGAAAAGTCATCGCATAGCTAGGATGGTCTAAAATGTTGTAGGAGGGGTGAGATGAAATCATTATCTTTTCAATGGAAGATAGTATTTGTAGCATTAATGATGGTAACAAATGTACTTCTATCCGCATCATGTAGTGTGCAAAGCAAAGAACTAGATATTGAACAAAGTATAGATCAGAGTAACTGGAAATCTGCTGAATTGAGCAATTTACAAACTAGTACAAATTCAAATTCGTACGAAGAAACTTCTAATATTGATCAACCTATAGAATACATAGGACTAGAATTTACAAACCCAGTAGCTAAAATAGATGGCGAAAATATATATATGTATATTACTGAAACTGGAGAGTACATGATACAGATTAATGATGAGAGCTATACGTATAGTTGGACAGGGATGACACCAAGAGGGATTGTTCCGAGCATGATACTACAAGACTTTGATGGAGACGGACAAGCTGAATTAGCTGTCATACTATACGTTGGCTCAGGGACTGGAATATCAGTTTCTGAGTTGCATATGCTTGAAATTAATCAAGTTGGAGATGTGCAACAGATTTATGAATACACATATCAACCGGAGCAATATATTAGCCAGCTTCAAGAAATCGCTAGTATGAAACTATACGAGCAAAACTCTCATTTGAGAGGAGAATTAACGTTTGTGGAAAATCGATATGAGGTTGATCTTCAAGATATTCAAATCTCTGAATATGGAACGATTAATAACACATTATTATGGGGAAACATTGTTGAGTTTTCTGTAGAGGGGCAACAACTAATTGGAACATTTGGAGTCGCAGTTGGTGCAGAAAAGATTGTTTCTCCAATTTACATCGGGGAACTGAAAACAACAATTAGTTACCAAGATGGCGAATTCACAATGAGTCAGTTTGAATTTGAAGAGTTTGAAAATAAATAAAACGAAAATTAAATTAGAGGTCTAGCTTTCTTTCTGTAAAAACTCAAAAAAAGCTCTGTCACATCAATTGTGACAGAGCCTTTTTGAGTTCCCTATAAACAAATCTGATAATGATAGTCATATTGAGACAAGATTCTTCCATAAGATAGATAGTAATGATGATTCATTAAGCGTATGCTTTCGAAGCTACTTTTTGTTTCTAAGAAGTATGTTAAGAAGTTATACAAAAAGTTTAAAGGAGGAGAATGATGAAGGTAGTAATCCTTGCAGGAGGAAGAGGGACTCGTATTAGCGAGGAATCTCATCTTAAGCCTAAGCCAATGATTGAGATCGGCGATATACCCATACTGCTGCACATTATGAAAACATACTCTTTCTATGGATACAATGAGTTTATTATTTGTCTTGGCTATAAAGGTTATGTCATTAAAGAATATTTCGCCAACTACTATAGACATATGTCTAAAGCAGTTACTTATGACTTTTCATCAGGAGACACTGTTGAAGTTCACAATAATACAGTAGAGCCGTGGAAAGTTACTTTAGTGGATACAGGAATTGATACGTTGACGGGAAGCCGCGTGAAACGAGTGGAATCATTTATAGGTAATGAAACCTTTATGCTGACGTATGGGGATGGTCTTGCAGATATTAATATTAATGATCTTGTGAAGCATCATCAACAAGGCAGTTGTATAACAACAATGACAGCCGTTCAGCCAGAAGGGAGATTTGGCAGATTAGAGCTCGATGGAAATCAAGTGATTGGCTTCAATGAAAAGGTAAAAGGTGATGGTGCTTGGATTAATGGCGGATATATGGTGTGTGAACCAGAAATGTTTTCGTATATTCATAGCCTTGATGATTCAATTTTAGAGCAGGGACCATTACAACAATTAGCAGCCGATGGACAACTTCAAGTGTATCGTCATAATAAGTTTTGGCAACCCATGGATACGCTCCGTGAAAAAATCGTGCTTGATGAACTTTGGAAAAATAATAAAGCGCCATGGAAGGTTTGGCGTGATAGCTAAATTAGTTAGGATGAATAAGTTGAATGTGAATTGTAGTAATAGCTACTAATGAAAGAAGTTGGAGTGGGAGTGAACTAATATGAAGGTGTCACTTACGAATGTACAACTTAAACAATATGTTTCACAGCAATTGAACCATTTTTTCCCCGATGATAAATCGTACTCAGAAGATCAATTGTTTGAACTGGCTTTGCAAAGAGCGCTTGAACGAACGGAATACTGCTTCCAACATATTGCTTTACCAGCATTTCATCAAGATGGAATTACTAAGTTTTCTCATTTGCATAGCGATCAATATACGTTATTTCTGTGGTTTCTATCGAATGAGGTATGGAAAGGTTATGAAGATACAGAACTTGCTTCTAAGTTGTTTTATTTGAACAAAATATTGAATGGTGTGCTCTGTATGTACGATGCTGGCATGCCTAACATATTTCTTATTGTTCACGGAGGCGGGGTAGTTCTTGGAAAGGCACAATACGATGATTTTTTTGTATGCTATCAAGGCTGTACAGTAGGTGCAATTGAAGGAGAATATCCTGTATTAGGAAAAGGTGTAGCAATGGCTCCGCATTCTAGCATCATTGGGCAATGTTATGTTGGGAATCGAGTAACGATCGGCAATCAAGCTTTGCTTCGGAATACTAACTTGCCTTCAAACAGTTTATATTTATGCGATATTAAGACGGGAGCTCACCGTAAACAAACCTCTACATCATCTTGGGCGCAACAATTTTTTAATGTTCCAATAAGGAGTGATTCTAAAAAAGCATGAAACAAACTACCGTATTAATTAGTGGTTCAAACGGTTACATTGCACAGCATCTTATTGTAATGTTAAGAGCCCTTCAATATCAGGTGATTACTACTTCAAGAGGTAGTGATAGCGACCACTACATGGACTTTTCTCAAGCGAATCATATTGCTAATTTAGATATAGCAAATATAGATGTAATGATTCACACCGTATCCCCGAAGGAAGAACTATATAGAACGGACCCTTATCGAGGACTTTCTGAAAATGCAACAGGCATTCATGCAGCATTAGACTTTTGTGTTCGTAATCATATTTCACGTTTTATCTATTTCTCAAGCTTTCATGTTTTCGGTAAAACTAGTGGCTTAATCACGGAACATACACCTATAGCACCGATCAATGATTATGGGCTTGCACATTCTGTTGCTGAACAAACGGTTGCAATGTATGACCGTCAACAGAAGGTTAATACATGGATAATTAGACCGTCTAATTTGTATGGAGTTCCAGTAGATTGCGATTTATTTGCACGATGGTATTTGATCCCATTCAATTTCTGTAAGCAAGCTGTGGAGCATCGCAGTATAACGTTACTATCAACGGGGCAACAATTGCGCAATTTTGTTGCAGTACAAGATGTATGCTGTACCGTTGAGCAGATAATAGAGCAACAACCTGTGGAGAGAATTCATCATGTTTATGGTTGTGAGACATTAAGTGTGTTGCAATATGCCCAGCTTGTGCAAAAGATCGCTAAGGAGAAGTTTAATCATGAGATTGATGTAACATACGCCGAAGGGGAGGAGCAAGTTATAACCTTTGATTTTTCAAGTATACATGAGCATGAACCCCAACATACGTTAGCAGTTTTTGTAGAAGATATGTTAAGTAAGTTATTAGCCCGGCAATGAAAGGAGTTGAGTAGAGCAATGAACTGTTGTATTTGTGGTCAATCAAGTGCATTAGGCGAACGTTACGTTGATGCGCCACACTGCATTATGGGGCAGTATGATGCCCCGCAACTCCAGTTGCGAGACTTGGAAATATATCATTGCGAGCATTGTGGTCATTCGCATATTCCAGCTCATGTGAATGATGATTATTATGAAGAGTATTCAATGGGATCGTATTGGGGGGCAAGTTTTCGTGCGTTAAGAGCGAAGCAGATTGAAAGATTAGTTCAGCTTGCACCAAAGCAGGAACGATTTCTAGATATTGGCTGTGGTGTAGGTCATTATTTATCATTAGCGCAATCACATTTCAGTCAATTATATGGTGTAGAACCTTCATTAACTGGGGTGCAGGCATCAAGGGAGAAGGGCTTTGAGGTCATTCATGATTACTTTCATGAAGGGATAAGTTTCGATGAAGGGTTTGACGTTATTACGATAATAGAAGTGCTTGAGCATTTGGAGCAGCCTACTGATTTTCTACAGCAAGTTGCTAAGTTATTAAACGAGGATGGAATATTGCTTGTGGAGGTTCCTAACGGACAACGGATTATGGAACAACGATTATTTTATAATTTGTGTACTGATCATATTCAGTATTTTTCCGTAACTAGTTTAGCAGAATTAGCACGAAAAGCTGGCTTGACGATTATCGCTGTACAAGAGTCGGCAGATCCTAATTTATTAGAGCTATATGTTAGAAAATCAAAAAAACAGCTGTTGAATTTCACTGCGAAAAGGGAGCAAGCACTAACGGGGCTATTAGGTCAGATTCATTCTGATGAGAGAATCGCAGCATGGGGAGCGGGGGCGGAATCGATCTGTTTTATTGCGATGTTGCAAAATCGCATCCCATTGCAATGTATCTTTGATAGTGATCTCGCAAAACATGGGCATACACTAGCGAATATCCCCATTGTCCAAGCAACAAGAGATCGAATTAACGATTTTGACTATATTATATTGTTTGCTAATGCTCATTATAAGCAGATAGCTGCACAATTATTAGAGTTAGGTTACAACGGGCAATTATTAACATTTCAACTTGGATCACTCGAACGTAGTGAGTAGCTAGTGAATGGTTGAGGAGGATCGTTATGATTATACATTCCACACCACTTAATGGAGCGAAACTGCTAGAAATAGAACCAATTAAAGATCAAAGAGGATATTTTGCAAGAACTTATTGCAACAATATATTAGCTGAGCATGGCATTGATTTTAAGCTAAAACAAGCTAATATCGCATTTAATGAGCATATGTTAACGTTAAGAGGGATGCATTTTCAACGTCCACCATATTGTGAAGAAAAAATAGTTACTTGTTATCAAGGAGCATTATATGACGTTATTATAGATCTCAATAAAAACAGTTCTACCTTTGGTCAATGGTATGGCGTTACATTATCAGCAGAAAATCAGTTATCGCTTTATGTTCCAAAGGGATTTGCTCATGGCTATGTTACCTTGCAAGCCCGTACGGCTATTCACTATATGGTTAGTGAATTTTATACTCCCTCGCATGAATCTGGAATTCGCTGGAATGATCCTGCCATCAACATTGAATGGCCTCAACGACAAAATTTATCGATATCCAGTAAGGATCAACAATGGGAATGGTTTGATATGGAGCAAGGGGGCATTCTGTTGAAGGAGGGGACTAGTGGTTAATTTGAATTCAGACCAATTACTTCAATCTTGTGAGGATTTATATGATGAGCTTGTGCGAATGCTAGAAAATATGGAACTAACTGAAGATAATCATGCACTTGTATCTGTACTACAGAACAAACATCAAGTGCTACAAACCATTGAGACTGAAGCGAATCATTATAATAGATCACATCGGGTACCACAACTTATTTCGAATATTTTCTATTATGAGGAGCAGATACTCCTTCATATTGGGCAAAAGGACAGAAATAAATTAAGCTTTGATTTTCGTTACCATTATTGTAATCTTGTACGTCTGTTATGCTATGAAATTGCTTATCTTGTGGAGCAGGATGTAGATATTACGCGTTATCCTAAACTGTATCCTGATCTAACAGCTATTAATCATCAACAAATTATTGAACAAGGAAATCAAACGAAATACGAGGTTAGTGTCGTGTTACTCGCTTATAATAACTTGCAATATACTAGTCAATGCGTTGATAGTATTGTACAGAATATGGATGATATCAATTATGAGCTAATTGTTGTAGATAATGGATCGACAGATGGTACGAAGACTTACTTTGAGTCGTTGCCAAATGCGAAAGTCATTCATCTAAACAGTAATATTCATCTCGTTAAAGGTTTCAATATCGGGATGATGGCAGCTGAAGGTAAATATATTGCTGCTGTATGTAATGATTTTATATTTACTCCGAATTGGATAAGTAATCTACTCATTTGTCTAAAGTCTGATGAAAGTATCGGCTTTGTATCCCCAGGTGCCACATATATCTCAAATTATCAATCCATTAATATTCCATTCCATTCTATTGAAGATTTCCAACAACGTGCCAAAGATTATAACATAAGTGATCCTAGTAAATGGGAAGAGCGTGTTGTCTTACTTCCTAATGTATTATGTTGTCCGGCAGCATTGCTTGATGCTATTGGTTATTATGATACTCGTTACTATCGTGGAGAATTTCTAGATGATGATATTAGTTTCCGTATACGCCGAGCTGGTTACAAACTAATTTATTGTGGGGATACGGTAACCCATCATTACGGTAGCTTAACAACAGCGACGGATCATGCAACGAATTCATTACAAGAAGGACGTAAAATATTTATTGATCGTTACAATATTGATGCCTGGTTAGATGCTCGGAAAAACCAAGCTTGTCAATTTATCGATTATAGTCGCTTTGGTGAAGTCACAACCATTCTCGGCATTGATGTGAGGTGCGGATCATCGCTAATCGATTTAAAAAATAAAATTTGGTCGAATCATGGCGTTAAAACGGAAGTTTATACGTGTACAAGTGAATCGAAGTATGTAACAGATCTTCAATCCATTTCAAAGCAAGTATTCTCTATTGAAGGGTTGATTCAATTGCCTCATGAGCTGAAGCAGTCAATTGATCTCATCTATATTGAACAAGGAATCGATTGGTATGAAGGTAATATTGATGATATTTTTCAATCATTAATAGAGTTATTACGTCCAAATGGTCAGCTAATTTTTTGCTGTCATAATCGCTTAAGTGTAGAAATGATGAAAGAAAACTTCGTTCAAGTGGCAAGGCAAAGTAATTTTTGTCAGTTTTCTATACCCGAAATCAAGTGGATAGCGAATACTCATCAATTAGAGCTAACTTTTCAACAAGATTTTTTACCACTAGCAGACGAGAAACGATCTCAAGCAATTAGTGCTCTAACTCAATTTATTGCGGGAATTAACAATAATTTTGCTATACATCTAGAATCACAAATGAATTCACATTATAGCTTGCTACAGATGACTCATGTAGTTAAAGAAAATATTTAGAAATATGATATTGACAGTTAGGAGTGTCAAAAATGATAAATGATTCGAACATTGACGCATCTTTCTGGTCTGGCAAACGAGTATTTGTTACTGGTCATAATGGCTTTAAAGGAAGCTGGTTATCGATATGGCTGCATCGACTAGGTGCTAAAGTAACAGGATTTTCATTGCCTCCATCGACGACGCCCTCACTTTATGAACTTGGAAAAATCGGTGAATTAATAGATCAATCGATCCTAGGTGATATAACGAAGTATGATGATTTATGTGAAGCTATGCAGCAAGCAAAGCCTGACATTGTTTTTCATATGGCAGCGCAGCCCTTAGTGAGAAAATCCTATGATGATCCTATAGCAACGTATCAAACGAATGTAATGGGTACTGTTCATCTATTAGAGGCAGCACGTTCATGCGAGAGTGTTAGGGCGATTGTAAATGTAACGACAGATAAATGCTATGAGAATCAAGAGTGGTATTGGGGATATCGAGAGAATGACCGGTTAGGTGGGTATGATCCATATTCGAATAGTAAAGCATGTGCAGAACTTGTTACATCAGCATATCGACAATCATTTTTAAGTCATTCTTCTATTCATGTGGCTACTGTTCGAGCAGGAAATGTCATAGGAGGCGGAGATTGGTCAGAAGATCGATTAATACCCGATTTGATGCGCTCACTTTTGTCAAAGCAAGCTATTATTTTACGAAATCCTGAAGCTGTAAGACCGTGGCAACATGTTCTCGAACCATTATCAGGCTACTTAATGTTAGCAAAGCGATTATATGAAGATGGTGCATATTTTGCTCAGGGATGGAATTTTGGTCCTAGAACGGAAGATGTTCAAACCGTTCAATATATTGTTGAACAATTATTATCACAATGGCAAGGTGAGCATCCAGGATATGAAGTAGAGCGACAAGAAAAGAAGCATGAAGCGAAGTTATTAATGCTCGATTGCTCAAAAGCAATTAGTGAACTTGAATGGAAACCTCAGTGGGGGTTAAAGCAAGCGCTAGATATGACCTTAGAATGGTTTCAAGCTTATAATCGGGGAGAAAATTTGTTGCAATTGTGTCAGAAGCAGATTACACAATATGAAAGTGCAGCAGTTAGTGGGAATTCGTAGCGGGTAGAAAGAGCTATGAGCATATAGGAATTAAAAAAGCGCAATAACTCTGTTCCAACTCAGAGGCATTGCGCTTTTTGTGTTTGTTTTGTAGGAGCTTGCTTTGCTTAGTTTTCGTCATTTTCGTTCCGGTTTGAATCGCAATATGTTGTCCACCTCGTTGTGAACTTATTAGATCATATCCTTTTTGCTTCGCTTGTTTCTCACGAAATTTACGTGCTGTACTTTTAGCCACATGAATCATCTCCAATATTAAAATTAATACATCTTTATTATACAATACTTTATTGTGAATGATCATTTTTCAGAAAAAATAAATGTTGGAAGATCAACTAGAATACAACATATGAGAACTGCTCATACTATCGGGGACGCTCCTTTGCCTGCTTCGATGACAATCTTACGTGGGTACACGCTACGAGAACTAATCGCTGCTCCGATCGAAGTTTTCCTCGGATTTATTGTAATGGTAATAGTGGTATAAATCCGAGGACAAAAACGACCGCTATCGCTTCTCTACTAGCGTTTAGTTCTCACCGCACGCTGCTAGAACAAATCGCTGTTCCAAATAAAGTTTAAAGAAAAGGAAGAAGGGATTATACAAACGAAAAAGTTTCATTTATAATAATAAATAATCGGTTTAATAAGTATTATACATAAGCACAATTCTAATATTTCAATAATAATAAAACGTTTACATGTTGATTTTTACAGAAAATATCAAAAAAATAATGATAAAATTAATAAAAATATTGTAATTCCGATTAATCCGATGTAGTATAGAGGAAATGATAAAAAAACAGATGGGGGAACTACTATGAAAAAGATTTTTTCTACTATGATATCGCTAATACTAATTATTGCGGTTGTAGCAGCTTGCTCAAGCAATAATGGAAATACAGCACCTAATAACACAACTAACACTGGTAATGAAGTTAGCGGTGAGCCGAAACAAGGTGGTAATCTTATTATTGCTGTAGCAAGTGACCCAGTTATTCTTAATCCTAACTATGCTGGTGATCGTGTCAGCTTAACGATTAACCAATCACTATATTCTCCATTATTCCAAGTTTCTGATGGTGAAAAAACATTCTATCTTGCTAAAAGCCTTGAGCTTTCTGAAGATGGTCTGACTTATACAATGACATTACGTGATGATGCCAAATGGCATGATGGCGAAGCTGTTACAGCAGATGATGTAGTATATACAATCGAAAAGATTGTTGATGAAAATCAGAATAGTCTACTTCGTGAAAACTTCATCGTTGGTGGCAAACTAATTGAGGTAGAAAAAGTTGATGACTACACGGTGAAATTCAATTTACCGCAAGTTAATCCAGCTTTTGAAGCAACTTTAGTACAAGTATTCCCGATTCCTAAACATGTATATGAGAATGAAACAAATTTAGAGAAAAGCGATAAAAACAAAGCTCCAATTGGATCTGGTCCATTCAAATTCAAAGAATACAAAACAGGTGAGTATGTATCACTAGAACGTTTCGATGATTATTATGGTGGAAAACCTTATCTTGACGGAGTAACATACCGTATTGCTAAAGATACAAACACAGCTAATCTAGCACTTCAAAATGGTGAAATCAATGTGAAATATGTAGATCCTCAAGATGTATCAACAATTGAGGCAACAAATAATTTTGCAATCTATCCTTATGAAGAGGGTCGTCTTGCATACTTGAACTTTAACCAGATTAGTGATATCGGTGTATTGAATAACGTTGAGGTTCGTAAAGCATTATCTTATGCACTTGATCGTGAGGAATTAATTCAAGTAGCGTACACATCTAGCGACTATGCTAATGCGGCATATTCATTCTTAACACCGGATGGTTTGTTCCATACAAACGATGTAACAGCATATAATTATGATCCTGAGAAAGCAAAACAATTGTTAGCTGATGCAGGTGTAAGTAACTTGAAACTAAGATTTATTGTATCAAGTGGTAATAAAGCACAAGAAGCAGTAGCGATATATGTACAACAAAAACTTGGTGAGATCGGTGTACAAGTTGAACTTCAATCTATGGATGCATCAGCATATGGTCAAAAGCTAAATACTCCTAGTACATCGGATTATGAAGTATTTCTAGGTGGATATATTATGGGTTACGATCCAGATGCATACCGTATTTTATTCACAACTGATTCATCATCTAATTATAGCCATGTATCAAATGCCGAAATCGATGCGTTATTCCAAGCAGGTGCAGGTGAAGGCGATGTTGCTAAGCGTGAAGAAATTTACAAACAAGTTCAAGAACTTATTGCAGCAGAAGCGATTCAATATCCAATTGCATACACGAAAACGATTGTAGCAGTAAGCAATCAATTTGGTGGTGTTGAAGAAGCTAAGTTGAAACCAGTATATATCTTTGAAGATCTTTCAAAAATTTACAAGAAATAATCGTAAGATCAAATGAACAAGTATGCAAAAAAATAAGCTGAGTAGTCAGCTTATTTTTTTGCTACTAAGTAGAGGGAGAATATGTTATGAAACAACTCATAGCGAAGCGATTACTGCAGACAATTCCATTGCTGTTCTTTGTCTCAATTGTTAGCTTTGTGATGATCAAGGCTGCACCTGGTGATCCTGTGCTTAACTTCGTCACACCTAATATGCATGCGGAAGATATTGAGAGAATTAGACATAACTTAGGACTGGACAAACCGGCATACGTACAATACTTCATATGGTTAAAGGGAGTTTTGCAAGGTGATCTAGGTTATTCACTCATTAATCACCAACCTGTCTTGGATCAAATTGTTGAACGTATTCCAGCAACTGTAGGACTTATGAGTGGAGCAATTATTATAGCTGTTTTATTAGCTATTCCTTTAGGATTGATCGCAGGATCCAATCGTAATCGTTTTGTGGATAAATGCATTAATATGTTTTCATACATTGGGATATCAATACCCGGCTTCTGGTTAGGGATATTATTTATCTATTTCTTTGCTGTGAAATTAGGATGGTTGCCTAGTATGGGGATGAGGACAATTGGTGTCACGTCTACTTGGGATGTTATCAAGCACGCAATATTACCTTGTAGTGTGCTAGCTATTGGATTTCTATCGGTCTATGTTCGATATATTCGTTCTAGTACGATTGGACAACTGAAGGAAGACTATGTGCAAATTCAATATGCCTTTGGTTCCTCTAAAAAACAAGTGTTAAAACGACATGTACTAAAGCATGTATTGTTACCAATTATTACGTTGCTAGGTATGTCAGTAGGGGATATCGTAGCTGGAGCTATTGTGACAGAAACGGTATTTTCATGGCCAGGACTAGGATCGCTTGGTATGACTGCTGTAAAAGGACTAGATTATCCTTTAATAATGGGTATTACATTACTTTCTTCTGTCATGCTAATACTAGGAAATTTAATTGCGGATATATTATATAGTTTTGCTGATCCAAGAATTAAGAAGATGAGGTGAGAATAGATGAACCGAACTAAATGGAGCAATGTGTTACATGAGCTATATCATAATAAAATAGGTCTTGTAGCTATAGGCATTCTATTCATTTTCACGTTGGGCGCAATCTTTGCGTTTCTTGCACCTCATGACCCAAATAAATTGAATGCATTGATTCGTTTACAACCACCAAGTGGTGATCATTTTTTTGGAACAGATGATTACGGACGAGATTACTTTGCTCGGGCATTACAAGGTGGAAGAGTATCGTTATTAGTTGGATTTTTCGCGATGATCGTAGCTACGGTTATTGGTGTAACGATTGGCGTAATGTCAGGTTACTTTGGAGGGAAACTCGATAATATTTTAATGCGTCTTGTTGAAGTTATTATGTCAATTCCGTCATTTCTAATCTTATTGTTATTAAGTATTTATCTTAAACCGAATATCGGAAACCTTATAATTATTATAGGGTTCCTTATGTGGATGAATGTATCCCGTATTATTCGTGCAGAAACGATGACGTTAAAGGAACGTGAATATGTACTGTATGCCAAAGCATCAGGACAAAACTCTTACGGAATCATTGTTAAACACATACTACCTAACCTTATTCCAACAATTATTGTTGGTGCGACGAATACGATCGCTTCCGCTATTTTGATGGAATCATCACTTAGTTTCTTAGGTTTCGGTGTACAGGCTCCATCAGCTACTTGGGGAAGTATGCTTAATAATGCTCAAGGTTATATTGCGGGGGCTCCTTACTTAGCTATATTCCCAGGTTTACTTATCTTTTTAACAGTACTTAGCTTTAACATTTTAGGTGATATATTGCGAGTAGGTTTTGAACCCAAACTCATTAAAAAATAAGAAGTTTATGCTTTCGAAGTGACTTATAGTTCGCAAAGAAGTTATTCAAGGAAGCCACAAAAAGTTTAGGAGACATGATATGACAGATTCCAAGAGACTGCTAACAGTAGAAGGGTTAGAAGTATCCTTCTTCACGAATCATGGTGAGAATCAAGCAGTACGTAACGTAAGTTTTTATCTCGATGAAGGCGAAACGTTGGGCATTGTTGGTGAGTCAGGTAGTGGTAAAAGTGTAACTGCCAAATCCATTCTCTCCTTAATACAGCCTCCCGGTAAAATTAAGTCTGGAGACATTCGTTACAAGGATCAATCGTTACTTCTACTGTCTGAGAAGGAATGGAAACATATTCGTGGTAATCAAATCGCGATGGTATTTCAAGATCCGATGACATCATTGAATCCTGTCAAAACGATCGGGTATCAATTGTCTGAAGTCATTCAAAGACATCGTAAATTATCTAAGCAAGAGGCAAGAAAAGAAAGTGCTAATATGCTTAAAAAAGTAGGTATATCGGATCCTGAGCGCAGACTTAACCAATATCCACATGAATTTAGTGGAGGAATGAGACAGCGCGTTATGATCGCGATGGCATTGTCTTGTCAACCTGAATTATTAATAGCAGATGAACCAACAACTGCGCTTGATGTTACAATTCAAGCACAAATTCTTGACCTTATTGATGATATTAAAGCAGAAACAAATACTTCAGTCATCCTAATTACACATGATCTTGGCGTAGTGGCGCAAGTTTGTACACGAGTACTTGTTATGTATGGTGGGATGGTAATGGAAGAGGCGAAAGTAGAAGATTTATATCGCCATCCAGCACATCCCTATACGCAAGGTTTATTACAATCTGTACCAGCTAGAGCAGGGGCTTCAAGTGAACGTCTTATACCAATTGAAGGCACACCACCGTCTTTAATTGATCCGCCTTCAGGCTGTCCCTTCCGTGAGCGTTGTATACATGCATTCGAACGTTGCGTAGAGCGACCGCCATTGTTTGAAGTAGGGGACCAACATCGCTCTGCTTGTTGGTTATCAGATCCATCTAACAAGGATCAATAAGAGCGAGAGGAGGAACGACGGTGAAACCATTAGTAGAAGTTAAAGATTTGCAGAAACATTTTGTGAAAACAACAGATTTTTGGGGTAAGCCGAAAGAAGTATTGAAAGCAGTGAACGGAGTTAGCTTTCAAATTTACAAAGGTGAAACCTTTGGATTAGTTGGGGAGTCAGGTAGTGGAAAATCTACTGTAGGGCGCTGTATGTTACGCCTATATGACTATACAGATGGATCTATCATATATAATGGACAAGATATTTCTAATCTTAACGATCAGAAACTGAAACCATTTCGTAAAAATATTCAATCAATTTTCCAAGACCCTTATTCTTCATTGAATCCAGGTCTGAACGTATATGAGTTAATTAGTGAGCCTATGGATATACATGGGATGGTTAAAGGTAATGAAAGAAAAGAACAAATAATAGCACTTCTTGAACGAGTAGGTTTAAAGGCTGAACACTTGTATCGTTATCCACATGAATTTAGCGGTGGTCAACGACAACGTATTTCAATAGCAAGAGCTTTGGCGACGAAACCAGAATTCATTATTTGCGATGAACCGATCTCTGCACTAGATGTATCTGTGCAGGCACAGGTCGTTAATATGTTGGAAGACTTACAAGAAGAATTCGGCTTGACATACCTTTTTATTGCACATGACTTATCAATGGTTCGTCATATTTCTGATCGTATTGGTGTTATGTATGGTGGTAGAATCGTTGAAATTGCTAGTAGTGATGAGCTATATGAAAATCCACTACATCCATATACACAAGCATTGCTATCCGCAATTCCAATTCCAGATCCAAGTGCTACTCGTGAGCGGATTCGTTGGAGTCCTGATCCGGAGGAGTGGAGTGGGGGGGAGCATAATCTAGTAGAAGTATCTCCAGGCCACTTCGTAGCTGTTCACTCGTGATCACGATGTTTATGCTGACGTAGTGGATTCGGCGGCGAAGCTGCCATTCATCGCTTGCTGTGGTACTCGTGTACCAATTACGTACACTCCGTTCCTCGCGTCTCTAGCTTCATGGCATCTTCTTGGTGCTGACGAGCGAACTCTCGGTGATGCGGTAGGTTACAATATCGAAACTTTGTTTCTGATTGTATGTAGGTGAATGGAACTCTCGGTGATGCGGAAGGGTACAATATCGAAACTCTGTTTCTGATTGTATGTAGGTGAATGGAACTCTCGGTGATGCGGAAGGGTACAATATCGAAACTCTGTTTCTGATTGTATGTAGGTGAATGGAACTCTCGGTGATGTGGAAGGTTACAATATCGAAACTTTGTTTCTGATTGTATGTAGGTGAAAAGAACTCTCGGTGATGCGGTAGGTTACAATATCGAAACTTTGTTTCTGATTGTATGTAGGTGAATGGAACTCTCGGTGATGTGGAAGGTTACAATATCGAAACTTTGTTTCTGATTGTATGTAGGTGAAAAGAACTCTCGGTGATGCGGTAGGTTACAATATCGAAACTTTGTTTCTGATTGTATGTAGGTGAATGGAACTCTCGGTGATGCGAAAGGGTACAATATCGAAACTCTGTTTCTGATTGTATGTGGGTGAATGGAACTCTCGGGTGATGCGTTAGGTTACAATATCGAAACTTTGTTTCTGATTGTATGTAGGTGAAAAGAACTCTCGGTGATGCGGTAGGTTACAATATCGAAACTTTGTTTCTGATTGTATGCTAACTTTTTTCTGCGGAGAATTAATACTGTGAGGAGGATTAACAATGAGTGAAACTATCGTGAAATTATCACAAAATAATGCTTTAATGGTGGAGCAACTTCGTCAAAAAGGTTTATCTGATGAGCAAATTGTTAATGATGCAATCGCTCGAACGCTTCCTGTTGATGATAGTATGTTTGAATTTGACTATAATGAATTAAGTAATTTTGTGGAGCAAGAGTTAAGTACGCTTCAATCTGCACTTCGTGATGGATACCAGATTAAGTATAATACGATCCGTGGCATTCGTTGCTGGATTCTTATTGTATTTGAGCAAGATCCAGTGTTGGTATTCGATGCTGGTAAAGAGGCTGTTTATGCAACGCTGAATAAAACACAGCAGCAACAATTGCAGCAAGTATTATCGCATGGTTGGCAGTTGTCAGTGCTAAATGAAGAAACTGGCGAAATTGTTATTAAGCCTATTGGTTAATAAACGTAGTTAAATGTTAATGAGGTTATTTCATCATAAATATGATGCGATAACCTTTTTTGTAAATTGACACAAGAGCTCTCTTATTGAAAGAGAACTCTTGTGTCAATTTTACTATGAGCAACTCAAGCCATTGTTGTCTTTGCGATCCCGGAAGATAGAAACGAAGTATTATCGTTTTTCTCATATACGGTGATTTCAGCTTGAGGATACAGAGTAGCCATCTGAGTAACAGCAGCTGTTCCGGCATGTGGAAGATTTCAGATATTCAGTTCATTCATCATCTATTTATTAAGAGAGAGTAGCAGCCACATTTCTATTGCCCTCTTTTTCTCTTCTAATGGATAACTTACTCTTGTTCTCATTTGGATACAATTCCACAGGTTTACAATCTAGCATATTATGATATAATTGGAAAATTGGTTCGTAAGTCCTTAATTCCCTTCTCTTACAGGACTAAATAACCGTTTTTTCATGGTTAATATCCCGATTTCATCTATTTATTCACGATATCATGTATGGAGGTGCTTCTTCTTGAAAAGGAATTTTTTAAAAACATCAATTTCCGTGCTAGCCATTGTCGGTCTGCTACAGACTGCCCCCCTTGCACTCGCTAATGGAGGCAACGATACAGTAAGTCAAGCTACGAGTTTGAATGTTAACCAAACCTACTCCGGCTACTTGTCGGATTACAATGACGTGGAGTACTATGGATTCTCCCTCTCTGCTGCTGGTAAGTTAGACATTATGATATCAAACGTCAGCAACAAGAGTTGGAGTTATCAGCTATACGACAGCAACGGCAAGGCATTTGACTGGTACGGCTACACCGATTACAGCGAACTTGCAACTGGTAACAGCATGTCCAGTATCGGGCTCCCAGCAGGCGATTATTATTTGAAAGTCAGCCGTTATACAGGTAATGTAGAAAATACCCCATATACAATTCAGTTAGGTTTTACGGCAGGCAGCACTTTTGAACAAGAATATAACAACACGTTGTCTACCGCTAGCCCCATTGCGCTGAACGAAAACTATCAATCGCATTTACAATACAATGACGATATCGACTTCTATAAATTCACCCTGTCGAAAAACGGAAAGCTTTCTATCATTCTTCCGAATGTTAGTAGCAAGAGTTGGATGTATCGCCTGTTTGACAGTCAAGGCAACGAATATCCTTGGTATGGTTACACGGATTACAACGAACTCGCGAAAGGTAACTCCATTACAAGTATCGGTCTTCCAGCAGGTGACTACTTCCTTCGTGTGAGCCGTTATACAGGCGCTGTCGTTGGAGTGCCTTATACACTTCAGTTAAAATATGTAATTGGCGATACATTTGAACGAGAGAAGAACGATACGCTGTCGACTGCCACTCCTGTGGCGGTGAACAAGACCTATGATACTGGTCTTCAATATAATGACGACATCGACTTCTATAAATTCAATCTGCCGAAAAGCGGTAAACTATCCATCATCATGCCGAATGTAAGCGGAAAGAGTTGGATGTACCGCTTGTACGACAGCAATGGTAAGGAATTTCCATGGTATAACTATACGTCCTATGATGAACTTGCGAAGGGCAACTCCGTTACGAACATTGGCCTTCCTGCAGGAGACTATTACGTCCGCGTCAGCCGATATACGGGGGATGTCAGCAACGTGCCATACACTATGCAATTTAAATTCACCGCGGGCGAAACATATGAAAAAGAGAACAACGACACGCTGTCTGCAGCAACACCGATCTCTATAAACAAGCTATACGAAGCAGAACTTATTACGCGTGATGATACTGACTATTATCGTTTTACACTTTCTTCAAGTGCCATCGTAAACCTCGGTACCATCAAGAATAACAAAGACACGTATTTATACAGCTACGTTACTGACAACAACGGTAATAGCTATGACATTGGTAGCGGTAAAGTGAAGCTCTCAGCGGGTACATACTACGTGCGGATGAGCGGCGGCGCGACCGGCTACAAGTTGAAGATCAATGCAGCGACACTTACGGTCGGGGCAAAGCAGGTAACGGTAGCGAATAAGAAAGGCAAAACAAACGACTCGCTCACTGTGACGAGCCTGAAGAAGGGCGACATCGTAAAAGTCTATAATAGCCAAGGCAAGCTGCTCACACAGTCAACTGCATCAGGCACGAAGATCACCTTGAAACTGACGCAACTTAGTGCAAGCGGAGGATCACTGTCAGTGTCGGTCACGAGTGTCGGTCTGCAAGAAAGTGGTAAGCTTACTGTGAAATACGGTAAGGAGTAGAAAGTACTTCACCACCGGCTAAAGGCTTCCATCACTTCTAATGACCGCTAGGACACTTAGTCTTGGCGGTCTTCTTTCATGCCAATAAAAAATGAGGTTATTTCATCATAAATATGATGCGATAACCTTTTTTGCAAAAAGAAAAGAGCTCTCTTTATTGAAAGAGAAGCTCTTACGTCAATTTTGTTATGAGCAACTTCAAGCCATTGTTGCCTCTGAATCACGATGTTGCGGGTTATATGCTTGCAATCCTGCTTGGTTTAACAGATTCCATGGCTTGTTGTAGTGCGGCTGGAAGAAAAAGTCTACAAAAGCAAGCTCATCCATCGTCATATGATTTTGGATGCAGACCGATAGAGTATTAATTGATTGCGTTAGGTCTGCTTTTGACAGCACTTGAGCTCCTACGATACGACCACTTGCCTCTTGGTACACGACCTTCAGTAGCGCCTTCTCATAGGTAGGCATAAACTCTGGTCTGTAATGATCATTGATTGTGATTGATTTCACAATCATACCCGCATCAATAGCCGCCTGCTCGGTCATACCGGTAGAAGCAATGTTCAGGTCAAATATTTTAATACCTGAAGTCCCTTGGGTTCCCATATATCTCACCATCGACTCGATCAGATTTCGTGCGACAAGTGTCCCCATCCGAACTGCATTCGTTGCCAGAGGAATATAAGCATGCTGATTGGTTGGGTTATACCGGATTGCACAACTATCTCCTGCAGCGAACACGTTCGGACAGCTGGTGCGCATATAATCATCGACGATGATTGCACCGTTGCTCAATTGGTCAACCTGACCTGCGAGCAGTTCTGTATTAGGACGGAAGCCAATGCACATAATAACAAGATCAGCTTCATATTCACCACCTGTCGTGATTACGCGGTTCACTTTGCCGTTATTGCCTTGAAAACCTGTTACGGTCTGGTTAAGCGCAAGCTCTATATTGCGTTGTTTCATCTCTTCCTCAACGATCTCTGTGTACTGACTGTCCAGATACTTGAACAAGACACGCGGCGTATTATCGATAACCGTCACCTGCTTACCAAGTTGCTCGAATGCCTCAACTAGTTCGATCCCAATATAGCCTGCTCCTACTACGACTATTCGCTGTGCCTGCTTTGCCCGTTCAATAATGGCCTTAGCATGTGCATAGTTTTTGCAAAGCATAATGTTGTCCAGATCCATGCCGCCTAGTTTAGGAATAATCGGCCAAGACCCAGTTGTAACTACCAACTTGTCATAGTTGTCAATCTTAATTTCATCCTTCAAAATATCGCGCACTTTAACTGTCTTTGCCTGTGTGTCTATTGCAAGCACTTCATGAAGCATGTTCGTCTGAACACCCAGCTCTTTCAACTGTTCCGGAGATGAGTAGAAGAGCGACTCTGCGTCCTTCACAATACCTCCAACATTTAGTGCAATACCGCAAGATAGAAACGAAATATTATCGTTTTTCTCATATACAGTGATTTCAGCTTGAGGATACAGTGTAGCCATTTGAGTAACAGCAGCTGTTCCGGCATGTGTACAACCAATTACGATTACTTTCATAGTAGTTAGCCTCCTTGAGATAGATGTTCTTAAAATAGTATGAAATAAAATAGTAATTAAATTGTGATAACAGGTTAATGATGTGAAATAATTCACAAAAACGATTAAAAAAATATTTGGTGTTTGAAGTGTGACTCAAATATTATATCTTTGTGATTTATATCACAATATCCTGTTGCTGTTATCATATGACAGATGAATCTAATTTGCAAGTATAAAGTGAAATAAATCACAAAGCTGACAAATATTCATTATAGCGTCGTAATCTTTCTTTTCGTTATACGGTTGTATATCCTATTCTATTTACAATTACGATACAATTTTTTACTTTCTCTATTGACAGCTAACGACTGTTATCCTAAAATTCGGATAACAGTCGTTAGCTTTTTTGGAGGAGACAAAATCATGTTGGAGTATGAACTTGAGAAAGTATTTGATGATGTTAATGAAATCCCTATTCGAAATACTACTAAAAATAAAATTATTATCGTAGCTATTTCACTCTTTTCAGAAAAAGGCTATAGCGGTGTTTCGATTCGTGACATTACGAAAGCAGTTGGCATTAAAGAAAGTTCACTCTACAAACACTTCAAAAGTAAAGAAGAACTAATCGAGACCATCTTTCATAATTTCCGTCTGAATTGTCATGCAATATTACCACCTGCAGGTCAAATTAATGATATCGTGACAAAGATGAGCGTCAAAACCTTCTTGCAGCAAGGATGGAGAAATTTTCAGAGTCATATTGATGATCCTATCAATCAACATATTTGGCGGATCATTTATCTTGAACAGTTTAGACATGCCCTTGCTATGGAAATTTACCGTAAAGATATAGTGGAAAGAACGGTATCTTGCTTGACTATCGTATTCGAGCAGATGATCGCGCATGGAAAACTTAAGTCTGGTGATCCCGCATTATTAGCGCGTGAGTATCAATATCCTATATTCACCATGGTTATGGAATATATCTCATTAAAGTCTATGGATAGCAGCACAGAACAGATTGAATATCAAGTTTTGCAGCATATTGAATATTTTAATTCAGTAGCAGGGATGTGAAGGCTTGAGACCATATGAGAGTGATCGACAAGCGGTAAGTGCAGTAGAGAAAGTAAATCTAGGTGGGGTAGATCAGTACTTACTAATTCAAGCAGCAGATATAACAAAGCCAGTGTTATTACTATTGCACGGTGGTCCATCTATGCCTCTGCCAGGTGTATCGGCTAAGGGGCAAGACTATACAATTGTAACAAATACTACTAAGCTTATAGAAAATTTTGTCGTTGTATTTTGGGATCAACGTGGAACAGGTAAGTCTTATTCGCGTCATATCGCTCCTGAATCGATGACCATTGCTCAATTTATTGAGGATGCTAATGAATTAACGGATTATTTGATCGCAAGATTTCATCATGAGAAAATTTTTCTAGTTGGTCACTCTTGGGGAACCATCATTGGCCTTACGTTAGCACAGCGGAATTCACATAAGTATTACTCCTATACTGGATTTTCGCAAATAGTGAATTGGACAAAAAATGACGAGTTATCTTTAAGTTGGATGAAGCAAGAAGCTTTGAGGAGAGGCAATCATAGAGCATTAAAACAACTTACTGCTCTCGGTCATGCACCACTTAATCAAAGTTTTGCACAGTGGGCGACATTACGGAAGTGGCAACGGAACTTCAACACATTAATCTATACCGATGAATTTATTAAGCATCCGGGTATGTGGAGCATAATGAAAGCTCTTCTGAGATCAGAAACGTACACTTTACGAGATATATACAATAGCTTCATAGCTGGTTTCCGCTTAGTGTATACCCTATCATTTATAAGAGAATTAGAACATTATTGCTTTGAAGAATCTGTGCTATCAATCGATATTCCCGTTACGTTCATACATGGTAAGTACGATTATCATGTGCATGGCAGTTTAGTGGAAAGTTTCAATAAGCAACTTATAGCTAACAACAAACAGCTAATCTGGGCGCATAATTCAGGACATTCGTTTCATCCGGAAGATACGATAGCTAATGAGCGTTATTTAATTGCTCAGCTGAGTTATATGACATAAAGTTAATAACATTAAGAAAGAGTTTATCTCATTATGTGCTTAATGAGATAAACTCTTAAAACTTTATTGGCTTTCATATTGCTACCTAATTAGAACCATACATTATATTGACAAGATCAGATTGTCTAAACCTTGTTATTTTATGATTCACGTTATCAATACGGATTACGCCACTAATTTTGTAAGAAAAGAATACTCTTCGTACATCAATATCTAGTTCTATAGGTATGCTCTCATCAATAACGGTACCTGGTATCGTTCCTATTATTTGCCTATCGCAGCAATTGCTTTCGGTAATCGGATGGCGACTGGCCAACAACTGATTTGAAATCCTTTATAAAATGAGCCTGGTCGAAGTAACCTAACTGTTCGGCTAGCTCGGTCCATTGTATCACTTCCTCGCGTTCTGCCCGCTCTGCCGCTTCTTGTAATCGGAAGCGCTTGATGATCCATTTCGGGGTGACGCCTACGTATTTGCGGAATAAGCGCTGAAGCTGGCGAATAGATAAGTTGTTTCGCTCACTTATTTGCTCAACTCTAGTTAAATCTCTGTCGTTTTTGACGTTCTGTACGATGGCATCCGTCAGCTCGGCAAGTTTGTCACGTTCTGGCAAACGCGACAGCAGGATGTTTTCTGCAATCCTCGCCATCTCTGAGTCATCGCTAGCGTCAAGCACGGTATTCATCCATTCATGGGCCTCATTGCCGAACGCTTCCGTAACATCAATGGTTTTCCCTGTCAGCTTGACGGCATCGAGCGAATAGAAAGGGTATTGACCTCCCGCACGAAACTTGATGCCAAGCACCAGACCCTTACCTCTTAGCTGTCGTACGAAGGGACGGCTTGGTACACCATATAGCAGACTGCGACTCCCCTCTTCATCCCTCTCGAAAGCTAGATTTAGATTGGGATAGGATAGTACAGTTTGTGCGAAGGTTTCTCCCGCAGGTAGATCGTAAGTGATAGACCAATAATGCTCAACAAATGGCTGCAACTCTGGACAAGGCTCATAACGGGATAGTTTGAATTTATTACGGCCCGTCTTCGCATGTACAATGCCGCGGTCAGATAAGCTTTCTTTGGGCTTCATATAGGTCACCTCCGGTTATTATAACGATCACAACACAGTCGCTTTTTTACAATACGGTGCATTGCCTCATATCTATAATGGAGAATAGCAGATGCAAATCTTAAGTGCAATATCTAAGTTGATGAATTTCTACTTTCAATCTGCAGCTGCTAAAATCATCGTTACAGGAGGAGTAAAAAATGACTGAACAAGAGAAAATTTCGGGAAAAAGCGGAACTTACATAACTAACGGAAAACCGAACGGCTATACAATGCTTACACCATTTATCGTGGTGAGTAATCCAACTGAAGCAATCGCATTTTACGAGAAGGTATTTGGAGTCAAAACGAAGAGCGTGACAGAATTCGGAGATGAAGGCAATAAAGTAATTGTTCATGCAGATATCGATTTTGGAAATGGGTATTTGCAGCTTGGAGCGGCTACTACTGCCTTTGGCTTAGTATCTCCACCAGGAGATGGACAAGCATGTTATTCAATTGGCATCTATGTGCCGGACGTAGATCATACCTTTGGCTTGGCGATAGAGAATGGTGCGACGGCCAGAGAACCTGTTTCTCATTTTGTTTCTGGAGACCGTTATGGCAGTATTGTGGACCCTTATGGTGTGAGATGGTCAATTATGACAAGAGTGGACGATATTTCTGAGGAAGAAAGCTTCCGTAGAGTAGCTGATTGGAGCAATAACCTATAAACTAGTTGTGCCGCAAAGTAGGCGTGTCTAGAAAGTCAGTTTTCAATGATTTTCTGGACACGCTCTTTTTCTTCGTGATTTCTAGTAGCATTATTTAGGCAACAATGTCGCGTATTGCTTACGAATATCATGTAATTGTTGCAACTTATTCATCGCATCTTTGCCTCGTAAACCAGCTAAAGCTATCGATATACTATCAATAATAGCCATAGGAGCGACGAGCGAATGGAAGGCATCACGCTCGCCACGATCCACTTGAATGACGATATCACTATCATTAATCATTTCAGATAGTAGCAAATCAGTAATTAGAATGGTACGATAATTCGCAACTTGTGCTTGCTCCAAAATAACAGTAGCTTCAGGAGATTTTCTCACAAATCCAAAAAATAACACAACATCGTGATCATTGACATGAACTAAGCTTTCGAGTAGAGCGTGACCACTTTCAGCCATAATGTGAACGGGCAAGCCAATACGATTCAATCGAAATCGAAATAATTCCGTTAGTGCAGTCGCTGAGCCATGACCATGTACATAAATACGCTGAGCTTGATCTAGGCTAATAACCGCTTGATCTAGTGCTTGAAGATCTACACGCTGATAAGTTTCAGCAAGATTAGCTTGAGCAGATTCGATCATTTGTCCAACGATATGCTGCTCTGTTTGCTCCAATACTTGTTGCATCTTAATTGCTGGTGTTGAATATTGGACTTCTTGTAAATGTTTTTTGAATGCCTTCAAGTTATCAAAACCAATAATCTCCCAAAATCTCGACACAGTTGAGATACTTACTCCTGCTTTTTTGGCGATATCATTCTCGTTATAGAATGGTATACGCTCCGTAGATTTCAGAATAAAGTCAGCAATTTTTTTCTGTCCTTTAGACATTTGCTCAATCGGTATAATGAATTGAAATGTAGTCATAGAATCTCTCCATTAATCTAGATCTAACCAATCTTATACTTCACTTTTGTTACTGTTCATTGTAACTGTCCAAGTATATAAGAAGCAACAACTAGCTAATTGAGACAAGAACATCGCCACGTTCTTTTAAGAGCTTCTTAACAAGTGAAGCTGACTTAACATGTAGCGGCAAAGCATCAGATATTTCGTAATGATAACGACCTTCTTGGATACATGTACGAATATCGGCGTAATTGTTATATTCACGATCAAGCTTATTGCGGACACAGCCAAATTGTAATGGATGATGTGTATCACTTCCAACAATGACAGGAATACCAACCTGAGCAGCCAATTGTTGAACCTGTTGCTCCATGGAGGCTCCATACGTAGCTAAGTCTTTGCCGTTAATATCAAATGCATCTAATCGTTGTAAAAGAGTAAGCGGATGCTGTAATAATGGGTTGCTCTCACGATGTGGATGTGCTCCAATTCGCAATAATTGTAACTCATCGCACCAATCTAGCAGTTGCTCAAATGAAACAAATGATTCTTTTTCAGTAAATGGTTCAAGGCGATGACGTAATTCAAGGATCGTTGTACGCGTACCTACGACTAGAATATGACCTTTTTGATCAACGTCAATTTCCATGCCAGGGAACACTTTAAATCCATTAACATCATAGTAATGTTCGCGATATGGATAATGAGCATCTAGTTGCTCGTAAACGTCGTAGAAATTTTCAGTGTTGAAATGCTCCGTCATCGCGATCGCATCGAGACCTACTTGTGTAGCCTCAATGATAGCTTGATTGAAGTACTCCATAGAAAAAGTTGTTTTTTTGGACAGTTTGATGTGTGTATGCAAATCTATATACATTAGTTTTTCTCCCTTTTTATAAATGATAATGACTCCCAAGATAGAAGAGTAAGCTTACGTAAACGACTGTAATGGCAAGAAACACATAATCTCTAGGTAAAATTTTAAGATAAGATAACTTGATCTTTTTCACTTTTGGATCTTTCATCGCATAAGTGAACCCTTTAACTTCTAATGCTTCGACAGTAGTTCTCGTTCTTTTTGCTGTATTAAGAATAAGGGGATAGAAAGCCACAACTGATAATTTACCTGTGTATAAGATGACTCTCCAGCCCAGAAATCCTTTTCGTTCAGGTCCTCTACCACGTAGACGATACGAGTACAATATATTGTTATACTCTTCGATTAGAATTGGTAACATACGATAGCCATATGCTACGCCGAAGCTGAATTGAGCAGGAAAACCAAGACTGAGTAAGCCATCACTTAATTTTTCTGGATCCATACTTGAGAAAACGGCTATACTCGCTAATGCAATAACGAGTAGCTTTAAGGTGAGCGTACTGAGTGCCCATGCCGCAGAAAGACCACCACCGAATAATAGGGAGACAACGAGCATATAGGCAGCATCTGATACGAGTCCAAGCGCTAATATAAGCAGGACTAGAATACTAGGCTTTGATGTATACGTTAAAATAGCAATTGCTATGAGCATACCAAGCAATACGACTTTATTATGAACAAACCACGGTACAATAGCGAAGAAAGAGTACCATCCAATTAGAATTCGCGGATCGAATTTGGAAAGAAAGGTAAGAGAGTGGCCATAAGCAGTTCTTAATAACTCAACCTTAATTCTTTCCACACTTAGTTTCTCAAGAAATGAAGTTTTGTAAGTAGTTTTAGTTAACTCCACTGTATACCTCCTGCGGAATGATAGATTCTATATGTGTAATAAATTCAGGAACAGATAAGCATGGTGGTGTAATATTGGCATAATGACTTAATTCCACAATTTGTGGCGGAATAAGGGCAGCTAGCTTTAGAATATGCTCATGCTGGAAAACGTCGCGGCTATTCGTATCCATAATGATTTGACCTTCATGCATAACAATGACTCTAGTTGCCCAATCTGCTACTAATTGCATATCATGCGTTGCAACAACAATCGCTTTTACATGATCACGCAATTCATCGAAAAGGCGGGTCATTTCACGACGACTAGCAATATCAAGACTTGCAGTAGGTTCATCAAGGAGCATGATCGTAGGTTTCATTGCCATGCCTATAGCGAGTGTCGCACGACGCTGTTGCCCACCACTAAGTAATCGACCATCACGGTTCTGTAATTCTGTTAGATTGAACGTATCCATAATATGATCGATAAAAGGCTCTATATTTGATTGTTTTCTTGCTTTCAAGAAAAACTCGATATCGGCTCTAATGTTATCAGAGATAAACATTTCTTCTGGATTTTGAAAGATGAAAGAAACGAGATCTGATAATTGTTCAGGTGAAGACTGACTTGTGTTTTTGCCGCAAACAGTAACAGAACCTTCCCAAGGTTTACGAATACCAGCTATTAATCGTAATAGTGTAGATTTTCCTGCCCCATTATTTCCAATTAACGCAATCCGTTCTCCTTCGTGCATTTGAAGATTGATGTTTTGCAGAGTTGGTTTTTGATTGCGGTCCATACTTTGATAACCACTAACGACATTTTCGAATTTCAAGAGTACAGGTCGATCAGAACAATCATTTTTCTGTTCTTCAATTGCTACATGACGCGGTCTTGTATAAGGAAGGGTTGATTTTTGCAAAGCAAGAGTAGCTTCCTTAATTGTAATAGGGTACAAAGATTGTGTTGGCTGAACGATTTGCTTGCGTAAACTGTGAAACGCTTGTGTAACTTGAGGTGGTTGAATATGTAGTGAAGCAAGCTCGTCAACAGATGAGAGACCTTCTTGCACAGGCTTAACCCAACGTACTTTTCCACCAGATTCCATCAGCATTACATTTGTACAATAGTCAGCAATGTATTCAGTATGATGCTCGATAACGATAATCGTTTTGTTATATTTCTCATTTAATAATTTCAGTTTCTCATAAATGAGTCTTGCATGTGCTGGGTCGAGTTGTGCTACCGGTTCATCGACAATAATAATGTCTGGATCAAGTGATAATGCAGCAGCAAGGGCGGTCATATGCTTCTGGCCACCACTTAACTGCCAAATCCATTTATGCTGAATATCTTCAATTTCTAACATTCGTAGTGCATTTATGCCACGCTCTTTATAATCCTCATAACCAAAGTTCAATGGTGCAAAGCATACTTCATCATAGACGGTTGGTCGAACCAATTGATTCTCAAAGTCTTGAAATACGTAAGCAACATGTTTCGAGAGCTCTGCAATGCTAGTAGATTGGGTAGAAAGCCCATTAATCATTACGCTTCCTTCTAGATCTCCAGCATAGTAGGTTGGGATCAATCCGTTGAAGCATTTGCATAACGTAGACTTTCCGCTCCCATTACTTCCGATAATAGCGATGAAGTCCCCCTTATGTATGGTCAGATTAACGTGTTGAAGAGATTCATATTCTGCACCTGGATAGCGAAAAGATATATCTTTGATTTCAATAATTGGTTGTTTCTCCATCATAGAGTGGGTCATGCAATGGTTTCTCCTTTATGATTCGTTTTGCGTTTCTTTCTAATAATTAACAGTGTTCCAATAAAGATGACTACAGCGACAGCAAGACTAAGCCACATACCTATATTGCCTAGATCCATTTCCCATTCCCATGAGAACAATTCCAAATCGGATTCTGATAAAAATTCAGCTGCTCCTGCAACAACGAATAGTACGATGGCAAGAATAATAAAGCGTGGAGTTACAAAACCAGCAACGGAAACTTTAGCGCGACCATCACGAGGTTTCATACCAAGCAGTGGTTCGACCTTGCCGTACAAACGGGGTACCAAATAAATAATCGGCAATAGTGAGAATAATGTACCTGATACAATCATCGCATTAAGGAATGAGAATCCTTCGATGGCAAGAATACTTTCAGGTAGGCCAGGAACAGCTTCCAAATCTTCAACACCTATGTAAACTTTGGCAATATCAACGATTGTACCGAGCAATTGATCAATACCGATCGCTACGTAAGCTGCAATCGCAAGTTGACGTTTATTGCGTGGATCAGTAACTAACATTCCTGCAACAAAAATCGCTAGTGAAAACTCAATAAATTTCTCTAATTCACTCACTCCGCCAAATTGACCAAGTAATAATTCACCGAAAACAATTTCACCTACGCAAGCACCTAGCGCTGCATATAATGGATTGAACAGAATAGCAAACAGTAGCGGGATGAAAATAAAATACTCTACTTTCAATTCAACAGGTCCTACACGAAACTCAGGTAATAATTCTGTAATCATGTTCGAGATACCGTACAAAGACATCGATAGAATAAAGATCATTAATTTTTGTTGAGATGTTAGTTCAAAGCGGTTTCCTATTGTTGCTGTGCTCATTACGATTCCTCCCAAATTGGTATTGCTAAATTAGTAACAAATGTTGTTGTATGTTCTTCCTGTCTCTATATAGCATAGGTGGGTTTTGTTATTGGATTGTTATCGTAATGTTGAGTTTGCGTTAATTTTTATCAAATGTATATAAATGATAATTATATTTCGTTTATAATGATTTCATTGAGAGAATGAATAGATGTTGAGGAGACGATGAGCTTGAAAATAGACCTACATACACATGGAAAGTGGTCGAAAGATATTGATTTTTCATATGATTATTATGAAACAATGATGCGAGAGGCTTCGAAATATGTAGATGCTGTCGCACTTACAGAACATTTTAATACGAAGGATTTTCTGAATATATATGAAGTGCTTGATGATATGGCGGTTTATCATAATGGTTACTATCTCGTTGAAGGGGTTAAAGTCTTCCCTGGTATTGAGGTAGATGTTGCTGAACAAAGTCATATTCTTGTTATTGGTAGTAGAGAAGCAATTATTACAATTAGTAGACAGCTAGATAGTTATCGGTCTGCTAACAACTTTATTCCTTTAGAACGATTAATTGAAATAAGTGAATACTATCAATGTTTAACAATCGGTGCACATCCTTATCGTGAGGAAAATCCACTGGCTCATGTTCATCCTTCGCTTATTGCGAGATTAGATGCGATCGATATTAATGGGCGTGATTTGCATAAATACGGTCTATCAATGGAACAGAAGGTACAACAATTCGCAGATATGTATAACTTACCTTCCATTGCTGGAAGTGACACGCATCAACCATTGCAGTTTGGATGTGTGTACAATGAACTACCGTATTCATGTGACAGTGTAGAGCAAATTAAAGAAGTTATTATCCAGCGTAAGCATCAATTCACAATCGCTAACGATTTACATGCGAAAGTTATGAGTGCTGAAGTCGAGCAGAAGAAGTATAAGGAAGCGTGGAAGGTTAGTTAGTTAAACTTGCACAAATGTTAGATGGTATAGTAAGAATGAATATGTAACGATGAACAAGGAAGACTGTGGGTATACAAATTACAAAAAAAATTTACATATAAAGAGGATGATATAAGTGGCAATAACAAGTTTTGCAATAGTAGGTGGTGGTTGGCGTGCTGAGTTTTATATGCGAATAGCAAAAGCAATGCCAGATCGTTTTCGTATTCATACGATGCTGGTACGTAATGAAGAGAAAGGTAAAGCGATTGAGAAACAATGGGGAATTGTCACAGTTCGCACGATGGAAGAATTAATTACTCAAGCTGAGTATTATAATTTTGTAGTAGTAGCAGTGGCAAAAGGAGTGGCACAAGAGGTAATCAGCAAACTAGCAATGCATAAAGTTCCGGTTCTAGTAGAAACACCACCTTCTACTGACCTCGCGGGGCTAATCGCTTTGTATGACTCGCTACCTAACAAAGCGCAAATCCAAATTGCAGAACAATATTTATATCAGCCATTACACGCAGCTCGAATTAATTTGGTTCGTTCGGGTAAGTTAGGCAATATTTCACATGTACACATGTCTGTCGCACATGAATACCACGGTATTAGTCTCATTCGTCAACTGCTTAATGTTGGCTTTGAAGAGGTGACCATCCGCGGAGAGCAAATAAAGTCTCTTATAGTAAGGGGGCCGTCAAGGGATGGTGAACCGGAAACGGGAGAATTAGTAGAGACTAGTCAGCAGCTTGCTACGCTCCGATTTGGTGATAAATTGGCGGTGTATGATTTTACGCGGGATCAATATTTTTCATGGATCCGTCGTAGCCGAATTCTAATTAGAGGTTCATTAGGTGAAATTGTGAATGAGGATGCAAGTTATTTGCTTGATTTTGCTACACCAGTTCATATCGATTTACGAAGAGTGGATAAAGGGCATGGTGGGAATTTAGAGGGCTATTACCACAAAGGAATTATTGCAGGAGAACAATGGCTTTACCTGAATCCAACGGCTCCAGCGCGGCTAAGTGATGAGGAAATTGCAATTGCTACCTCACTTCTGAAAATGGATGATTATGTATCTGGCGCATCGGAATCGTTTTATAGTCTAGCGGATGCAGCTCAGGATCAATATTTGTCAATTCTTATGTTAGAGGCTATTGAAACTGGAGAAACAGTTGTTTCTACTAGACAACCTTGGGCAATAGAAGAGAAAGCGTGAAACCTTAATTGAATTGAAACAGAGACCTGTCCGAGAAGAAATCTCTGTTTTAATTACTATTGTTATTAGATTTATCGCCACTTACTAAGAGTGATGACGCTTGAACTTTTTAATTTGACCACGAATTTCACCTTTAGGATGCTCGGTTGTGTGAACATTTACGTAAACATTATGGTTTTTAATTTCACGAAGTAAGAAGCGAAGTGATAGTCCTCTTATAGGGCCTTGAAGATCGCCTTTTTTCATTACTCCCTTAACAAATCCACGATCTACAGATATTCCCGTTCCAGATGCTCTGAAAAGAGTAGCTATTACAGGACCATTATGACCTCTTTGACCTAGATGAAGATCGATTTTCGTAACATTTCGGGTGTCTTCTACTTTAACGAAAAATTTTAACTTCAAATGATGATTCCAACGTTTGAATAAGAAAAAAGCGATACCACGTGCATAAGTGTTTACACTTGGCACCTCATTAATACCTCGTAGTTTAGCCTTAAAGAAACTGATATAAATCACTCCTTCACTTTGAATAAGATATATTATTCAAGGTGAAGTGAAGCGTATGTTTTATAGTCTATGAAAACTTAATTGGGTATTTTAATAGTTTAATAACAGATAGATTAATATTGTGACAAACAGAAGAGAGCATACTACAATAGGGATAAGATAATATTCCAATTAATTGTGAATATCTGAAATGTAACAGTATTAATGCAAGTAATAATATAACGCATTAATTATCAATAGTATAAATGATTTAGAATGTTAATAAATGATAGCTTTAATAATAATCAAGTCACAATAAGCTGTGGGAGGAACTCATGCAATACGATTGTCTCATTGTCGACGACGAGCTGGCATTAGCTGAAACAACAAGTGAGTATTTCAATATGTTTGACATAAAGTCTGCTTATGTAACTAGTGCTGTAGAATGTGAACAGTTTTTACAGCAACATGAAGTTGCAATTATTTTATTAGATATTAATTTGGGACAGACATCTGGTTTTGATTTGTGCAAGAAATTGCGGTTAACAACACAAATTCCAATTCTATTTATAAGTGCGCGTTCTAGTGATGATGATGTATTAATTGCACTTAATATTGGTGGAGACGATTATATTCAGAAGCCGTATACGCTAAGTGTGTTGCTTGCAAAAGTGAAAGCTGTACTGAAAAGGTACGGTAATCAAGTAGCTTCTACAGAAATTATTCAGTTCGGCAATGTTGTTATTGATTGTAATCTTTGCCGTGTACGTGTTAACGATATAGAAATTAAGTTGAAGACATTGGAATATCGCTTACTCTGTTATTTGGCGAAAAATAAAAATAGAGTCATTTCGAAGAATGAATTGTTTCAAGAAGTTTGGGGTGATTCTATTACTAGTGATGGCACATTAAATGTTCATATTCGCCATTTACGAGAAAAGATCGAAGAAAATGCTAATGATCCAAAATATATTTGTACGGTGTGGGGAACAGGGTATGTCCTTGAGGATCGAAGCTGATGAAGATTAGACGAATCATTGGTGTACTGGTCATTGTCTATATTGTAGCAATAATCACTACAGTACTAATCATCGGGCAGAAGAAAACTGTTTCCATTGATATTGTAGCGATTAATGAACTTGTTCAGCAGATTGATCTGAATTGGGTAGATATCAAGCAAGGAAAATTTGAGAGTATTGAGCATAAATCCAATATTGCAATTATAGATCTTAATGAGCAAGTGATATTTCAATCCTCGGACGTAATGTTTAATACAGTCTATAATGCGATTAAAGATCGAGAGAGTATTATGGATCTCTATCACCAAGATGAAATGATTGGGAAAGTTATTGTCTACCATCAGGAAGCTAGTATTCTCCAGCAGATGAAGCAGCAATTATTAATTTCGTTAATCATTATATTCATTGGATTGTTAATCATTAGTATAGGTTACATCTTAATATTGAAAGCTACTATTTTCACCCCATTTAACAAACTACAACAATTTGCTACGAACATTGCAAGAGGTCATCTTGACACGCCGTTAGAAATTGAATCAAATAATCCATTTGGAGCTTTCACAGAAAGTTTTGATATTATGCGAGAAGAACTTGCGATTGCGCGTAGCAATGAATATAACGCGAATCAGAGTAAAAAAGAGTTGGTTGCAAGTTTAAGTCATGATATTAAGACACCGGTAGCTTCTATTAAAGCGATAAGTGAATTAATGATGTTAAAGGTTGATGACGATAAGCAACAGAAACAATTACATATGATTTATTCTAAAGCAGAACAGATTGATCTTCTTGTGACGGATATGTTTCATGCAACATTAGAAGAATTACAGCAGTTGAAGGTAGAGGTAGCGGAGCAATCTAGCAACATTCTGTTTGAGATGATCAGTAAGGCAACGTACGATAATGAGATTATATGTGATCCATTGCCGGCATGCATTATTCTAACGGATGAGCTAAGACTTCAACAAGTATTCGATAACATATTGAGTAATGCTTACAAATACGCAGCTACCGCAGTACATATTACAAACTATATTAATGCTACTCATCTTGTTCTTGAGTTTAGAGACTTTGGACAAGGTATTAATGAAGATGAGCTACCTTTTCTGTTTAATAAATATTATAGAGGTCATAATTCTGATGGAAACAATGGTGCAGGTCTAGGATTATACCTATCACAATATTTCATGCAACATATGCAAGGTGATATTGAGTGTTGTAATCGGGGGGATGGCTTCACTGTAATGGTTCACATTAAACTCGCCTAAGAGGAGAGGTAGTTCAAAACATCCACTTGTGATCACGCGGTATCGCGCTGTAGATTAGTCGGCGGCGACTATGCTCCCCATCGAAAGCCTGCGTGTGCTCACGTACACAAAACGTACGCTGTGCTACTCGTTTTCACTGTGGGTCATCTTCTTGGTGCTGACAAGTGAAAGTTTTGAACTTTCATTTAAAGGTGTAGTTCAAAAAATGGGCTTTGATGACGATGAACATTTGCGAGAAAGTAACTATATAGCCGGAATAGACCGCAAAATTAGTGTCTATGGCGCTAGAAAGTAACTATATAGCAGAATAGACCGCAAAATTAGTGTCTATGATGCGAGAAAGTAACTATATAGCGGGAATAGACCGCAAAATTAGTGTCTATGATGCGAGAAAGTAACTATATAGCAGAATAGACCGCAAAATTAGTGTCTATGCTGCGAAAAAGTAACTATATAGCGGAATAGACCGCAAAATTAGTGTCTATGATGCGAGAAAGTAACTGTATAGCGGAATAGACCGCAAAATTAGTGTCTATGATGCGAGAAAGTAACTGTATAGCAGAATAGACCGCAAAATTAGTGTCTATGATGCGAGAAAGTAACTATATAGCCGGAATAGACCGCAAAATTAGAGTCTACGCTGCGAGAAAGTAACTATATAGCAGAATAGACCGCAAAATTAGTGTCTATGGCGCTAGAAAGTAACGAACTTTCATTAAAATAATTAAGAAACCGTTAAGAATTGAGCAAAGACTAACTAAGGTTTGATTTCGTATGATAGGACTGTAACAACGATACAGTCCTTTTTGTTTGCTTATCAAAGCAGATTAACTGAAAGGGACAATTACGTATAAAAAGGAGAACTATGCAATGCAAAGTGTAGTATTGAGCACTAAAATGTTATGTAAAACATTTTCGAATCAAGGCCTACAGCAGCATGTATTAAAAAATTTGAATATGGATCTCTATGAAGGAGATTTTACGATCATAATGGGTAGTTCAGGTTCAGGGAAATCTACGCTGCTGTACGCACTGAGTGGTATGGATAAACCTACTTTGGGAGAAATTCAATTCGAAGAGAAAGAAATTTCAAAGTTCAGTCATGATCAGCTTGCTATATTTAGAAGAAATCATTGTGGATTTGTATTTCAGCAGATGCATTTATTAGACAATATGAGTGTGTTAGACAATATATTAACGAGTGGATTGTTAGTGAAACAAGACAAAAAGAAGATCGTGCAGCTAGCGAAAGAACTATTGCATCGCGTCGGTTTATCTGAAGTTTCATGGAACAAATATCCTTCACAATTATCTGGCGGTGAAGCACAAAGGGTTGGAATAGTACGGGCATTAATTAATAAACCTAAAATCGTGTTTGCAGATGAGCCGACAGGTGCACTCAATTCAGCATCTAGTGATTCGGTTCTTGATATTATGACAATGGTAAATGGCTCTGGCCAAAGTATTGTGATGGTAACCCATGATCTGAAAACTGCTTTACGTGGAAATCGCATCATTTATTTACGTGATGGAACCATTTGTGGTGATTTGCGATTAGATGCATACGATGCGAAGGATAATCAGGGGCGAAGTGAAAAGTTAAAGACATTTCTAACCGAAATGGGGTGGTAGCATGAAAATTACTAACCTTGCTATCGCGAATATAAAACATAATAAAAGCGCAACGACATCATTATTCGTATTAATATTTCTAGCATCTATGCTACTTAATATGGGAATTACAATTATTACACAGATGAATACGTTCTATGACGATAAAGTAACTAATCTTCGTGATGCTCATGCAGCAGTTGTTATTGATAAAGCTAATTATGATGAAAGTTACAATCAATACTTTGCTTCACACGATGGAGTTAGTGAGATTGAAGTCGAACAATCAATCTTAATGAATTCCTCTCTCTTTAAATTTGGAGGAAGTGAAATGAGTCACGGCTTAGCCTTCCTTAATGCAAAAACAGAAAAAAAGATTGCACCATTAGCAATAGTTGAACAACTAGATACTGTACAAGATAATGATATTTATTTGCCTTATATTTTTAGTACTAGTGGCGGATATCGACTAGGCGATATCATATCAATTAAGTATCGAGATCATAATTATACGTATCGAATTGCAGCGTTTTTTGAAGCGACTATGCTTGGCAGTAATAATATGGGATTAATGAAGGTGTATTTACCAGATGGCACTTACAATATGTTATCTCAACAGTTAGAAGAGAAAGAAGCTGCTGTTGTACTGTCCGTTTTGTTAGTTGATCAATCAGAAGCAGCCACACTCCTTGCAGACTTCAAGAGAAGTTTCCCACAATTACAAACGGGAGAATTTAACGGATATTATTGGGATAATGAGATTAATATGGTGAAAACGTCCAATTCAATGACAGTTAATATTATTGCTATGATTCTCGTGGCATTTGCTGCTATTATCGTGGTAGTCTCCTTAATTGTCATCAAATTCCGTGTAAGTACGAGTATAGAAGATGGTATGGTTAATATTGGAATTTTGCAAGCGCTTGGATATACAAATAATCAGATTATCGCTTCTATTATGGTTCAATTTCTATCGATAACCTGTATTGCTAGTATTGTAGGCGTATCAAGTTCTTATCTAGTAGATCCTTTATTGGGTGAAGTAATTTCTTCATTAACAGGATTAGTATGGCATGCAAGTTTTAATGGTTTAATTAATATATTGAGTATTGTATTAATAGCTATATTGGTGCTAATCGTCGTTTTATTCTCAACGAGTAGGATAAGAAAATTGACGGTTGTAGCATCGTTACGTGGAGGCATTCATACTCATAACTTTAGAAAAAACTTTATCCCGCTTGATAAATTAAAAGGTTCCATTCACCTATTATTAGCATGCAAAACTTTGCTGGCTAATATAAAGCAAAATATTATGTTAGTTATCATTGTTACAGCAATCACGTTTGCCTCAGTATTTTCCATTGTTCTATACTATAATATTGCAAAGGAAAAACAGACTTTTTTCCACCTGGTTGGATCAGAAACTTCAAATGTTATTGTCTTGAGTAATCATAATGATAATGAGCTGGCTCAAAAATTAGAGCAATTAGATGGTGTAGAGAAAGTAAATATTCTAGATGTTATATTAACTGATATTGATGGTCAAAGTTTCTACACTCACATAAGCAATGATTATAGCAGGCTCAATAATAACACCGTATATAAAGGCCGAGCACCACAATATAATAATGAAATTTCTATCTCATGGTCGGTATCTAATTTGCTTGGAAAGGGTATTGGAGATATGGTTACTGTAGAGGTCGGTCAACAGTCCAGCTCTTATCTCATTACTGGTCTAAGTCAATCAATTAATTATATGGGGCAATTTGCTGCCATTACATTAACAGGTATAAAGAATCATATTCCTGTATATGAACCTTCTACCTTCCATGTTTACTCGAATGGTGTCGAGAATTCGGCAATTATTACAGCAATACAACAAACCTATGGCGATACTTTAGAAGACATTATTGATGTGGATGAGACGATAGAAAGTCAATCGGGGATGTATGCAACAGCCATGTTTTTCATTATGTTCATTATTCTTATAACTACGATGTTGGTCGTTATCCTCATTTTGTATCTTGTCATTAAGACCATTATTACAAAGCGCAAGAAAGAATTTGGGATATTAAAGGGAATCGGTTATACTACATGGCAACTTATGAATCAAATTGCTTGGAGTTTTGTTCCTATTGTTATTGTTGGCGTAGTAATTGGTGGATTACTTGGTAGTTTGTACACAAACAAATTGTTAGCACTGCTTCTCTCTAGTGTGGGCATACGTAGTGTGAATTTTATTGTCAATTATCCGGTCATTATTACTTTCTGTATCATAATTACACTGTTAGCATATGTTGTATCCATGCTGATTGCGAGAAAAATTAAGCATATATCGGCGTATGAATTGATAACGGAGTAGTATATAATAGCCCACTGCCAATAGAAACTGGTTGTGGGCTATTATATTTTAAGCTGTAGCTATTTTGGGATAACTAATTTACAATATGGAGCATATTACATAAGTTAGGAGGAGAATAGGTGTCACCTAGAAATATAAAGCGAGATATTGAGCAACGTGAATTAAGAAGAGAGCATATTTTGGAAGCAGCCTTGAACACGATAGCAAGACGAGGTCTTGATTCTGCGAGTATTAAAGAAATTGCCAAAATGGCTGAATTGAGTGTAGGTAATATATATCATTATTTTGAGTCAAAGGACATAATCTTTAGTGAATTATTACAACGTGGTCAACATAATTATGGGGCAATGGTGGAGCGATTTGCTCAAGCAAACTTAGACCCACGTGAAAAATTATATGCGATATGCTACAGCTGGATTGAAAGTAAACATAACTGGGCATTTACGCTAATGCTTCACAGTATTCGTATGAATGATGGAGTAAGTAATGATCTTAAAGTAATAGCTACTCGTAGATTTACAGAAAACTTAAAGCCTATGGCTAACATTATGATGCAGGGACAACTTCAAGATGTTATTAAAGCTGGAGATCCACATCAGCTTGCCTATTACTTTGTAAGTTTAATTCAAGGTTTAACATTGCAACTTGCACCTAATTACGTTGTTCCAGTTAAAATTGAAATTTCCGATATTATTAAATTATTTATGTCTCCAGTTTCTGATCGAGAAGCAATTCACTTATTTGAACGATTTAGCTCAAATGGGAATATGTATAAAAAAATGTTTGACAATTTATAAAGTCTGCTGATAGAATAACGTCATAACAAATTGAATTAATATTCATTATGTAACTGAAAATGAATATCCATAAATCGACCAGAAAACTGGAGATTATTGCAATGGAACAGATCAAGCATATCTATTAGGGTATGTGAAGTGATCGTTCGCGTTGAATAATCTCCTTTTTTTTATCTTAATAACCAAGTAAACGGGTAAGTATTATAAGGAATAGCGGGGGGCGATTAATAATGTCAGCAGAAATTCTTGTCATGAATCAATTGAATAAACGATTTTCATCGCCATCGGGTGATGTTATCGCTCTTCACAATATTCAATTGTCAATTGCTAAAGGTGAATTTATAACGATTATTGGGCCTAGTGGCTGTGGTAAGAGCACATTGTTAAAAATTGTAGCAGGGCTTGATACCGAATATAGCGGAGATGTGTTGCTGAATGGAAAACCGATTGATGGTCCTAGTATTGAAAAAGGATTTATTTTTCAAGAGCCAAGATTATTCCCTTGGTTAACAGTAGAGAAAAATATTGCAGCGAATTTATCACTCAGAGATCCAAAGGTCAGAAAGAAAGTAGATGAGCTTATCGAGTTGGTTCGGTTGAAAGGATTCGAAAAGTCTTATCCAAGAGAGTTATCTGGTGGTATGGCACAGAGGGTAGCCATAGCAAGAGCTTTATTACGAACACCAGATGTGTTATTGCTAGATGAACCTTTTGGTGCACTTGACGCATTTACACGGGCACATTTACAAGAGGTACTGCTTGATATATGGCAGAAAAATAAAACAACGATGCTGTTTGTTACTCATGATCTAGATGAAGCGGTATTTCTAGGAGAACGGGTCGTCATTATGAATCCAAGACCGGGACATATTCGTTCAGTATTGCCGATAGATCTGCCATTTCCTCGTAAGAGATCACAGAACAGTTTTCAAGAGCTACGTGCCAAAGTGTTAAGAGAGTTTGAAAAGGTGGAAGAACCTACGCTTGATATTGGGGCAGGGATATAAGGAATAAAGTTACATCTAATAGGAAAATAGGGGAGAGATTGTGATGAAAAAATTTAACGTTATTGTGACGGTATTACTAGTAATGATGGTGGCACTGACAGCTTGCAGTGGAAATAATACAGGAAAAGCTCCTAACGAAAAAACGGGTAATGTTGCAAAAAGTTATGATGGCGTAACGATCAAAATTGGTGTGCAAGGTAGCGGCGGTCTATTCGGCAAAGCAAGAGATGAGAAATGGTTTGAGCAAGAATTTGAAAAGCTTGGTGTCAGTGTAGAATGGACAGAATTCCAAAGTGGTCCGCCGATGACGGAAGCAATTGCTTCTAATAAGTTAGATATTGCTACATTAGGTAATATGCCTGTAGTTGCTGGTCAATCCGCAGGTATTCCATTCACAATTATTTCGCAAACGTTAGAAGGAACGAACAATGTAGCTATTCTTGTTGCAAATGATAGTACGGCAACTTCGTTAGCTGATTTAAAAGGTAAGAAGATTGCAGTGACTAAAGGTAGTAATGCTTACAATTTCCTATATCGTGGATTGAAAGAAGCGAACTTGTCAGATAGTGATGTAGAGGTTATTCAATTGCAACCGGATGAGGCGCAACCAGCATTTGAATCTGGCGGAGTTGATGCTTGGGCTACATGGGATCCTTATATTACGCTTAATAGTGCAAGTGGAAAAGCAAAAGTGTTAGAAGATGGTGAATCACTAGGTGTATTTTCTCCTTCATTCACAATTGCTAGAACGTCATACGCAGATGACTATCCTGAACTTATTACGTTATATCAAAAGGTAATTAATAAAACATTGGCTTGGGAATTAGCTAACGAAGATGAAGCACTAGAACGCTATGCTGCAGAACGTGATATTCCTGTAGAAATAATAGCTGGAACGTTTGATCGTGCAAGAATGATCAATATCGCAGTGAGTGATGATGTTATAGCGGAATTGCAGAAGACAGCGGATTTCCAATATGAGATTAAAAATATTCGTAAAGAAATTAAAGTTGCTGATATTGTAAATAATCAATTCATTGATGCGGCATTGCAAGATCCGCTGGAATAAGAATAGAAGTTATTGCGATTCAAGAGAGGAGGATGGAACTTATGGAGACAGGGGTAAGAGAGGTAGTTGCAAGTCCGAACAGACAGACTAAAAAGAAACGAAATAAAATAAGTCTATCTATTGCAACTACGAATGTATTGCTTGGTCTACTATTGCCCGTCCTCGTCATTGTGATATGGGAGATTGCAGGAATGCTAGGCAAATTGAATCCGATTCTATTGCCCAGACCAAGTCAAATTATTACGGAGTTCGTTAATTTGACAGCTTCAGGCGAACTTGTAAAACATCTTGGTATATCTGTATGGCGAGCGTTTTTGGGGTTTGTTATTGGTGGCGGCTTAGGGTTAGTTATGGGAACGTGGGTTGGTTTCTCTTATAAAACGGAACGATTACTAGATCCATCCTTACAAATGCTTCGTACATTACCGCATTTGGCTATTGCACCGCTATTTATATTATGGTTTGGTTTCGGGGAAACATCTAAGCTACTATTAATTGCTAAAGGTGCGTTTTTTCCACTCTATGTAAATACGTTTCTAGGTATCCGATCTGTAGATTCCAAGTTATTCGATGTTGGTCGTGTCTTACAATTTAGTAAATGGCAATTGATAACGAAGTTAATTATTCCAGCAGCATTACCTAATATACTACTAGGGACTAGATTATCAATCGGAGTTGCTTGGCTAGGGTTAGTCGTTGCTGAACTTATGGGTGCAAGTTCGGGTATTGGGTATCTCATTAATGATGCGCGATCGTTCTCTTGGACAGAGGTTGTCTTTGTCGGGATTATCGTATTCGCTGTTGCTGGAAAAGTGACTGATTCGCTTGTGAAATGGATAGAGAAGCGTTGCTTGAAATGGCAAGATAGCTATGGCAGGGAGGGGAAATCATGAGTAGTGGATTAACAAAGACTACTAATAAAGGATCTGCTAGAAGAGATTGGTTAGCGATAATTCCTAGACCATTACAAGGATGGATCTTTCCTTTATTGCTTCTTGCTATATGGGAAATTGCCGCTGTCCTACACTTAATCTCTCCTCAATTATTACCTGCACCATCCGTTATCGTAGCCCAATTTTGGAATCTTGTACAAAGTGGTGAAGTTTTTGAACATCTAGCGATAAGCACATATCGCGCAGGTTTGGGTTTTTTGCTTGGTTCTGTAGCGGGTTTGCTTCTAGGGTTATTTACTGGACTAGGAAAGTTGTCAGAGAAAACGATTGATCCGTCGATTCAGATGTTACGTACGATTCCTTTATTAGCATTAATTCCCTTATTTATTTTGTGGTTTGGCGTAGGTGAATTTTCCAAAATATTAATGATTTCATTGGGTTCATTCTTTCCTTTATACGTGAATACGTTTCTTGGTATTCGTAATGTCGAATTGAAATTGTATGAAGTATCAAAAATATTGCAATATTCTAGATTACAGTTGTTAACGAAGTTAATTATTCCTGCTGCATTGCCTAATATATTGCTAGGCGTGAGATTGTCGCTAGGAACGGCGTGGCTAGTGCTTGTTGTAGCTGAGATGATGGGTACAAGTGCAGGAATCGGCTATATGATTCAAGATGCAAGAGCCTATTCTCAGACGGATAAAGTATTTGTAGGAATAACGATTTTTGCAGTTATCGGTAAACTCTCAGATTCAGCAACACGCTTACTTGAGAAGAGATGGCTACGCTGGAGAGATACGTTCAAAGGATAAATACGTTCAAAGGATAATTACGACCAACAGAGAGGAAGTCATGAACATGAGCAAAAGAAAAGATGAGCTTCACTTAGGTGCGTTTATATATTATACAGGTCATCATCACTATGGTTGGAGACATCCAGAATCGGGTGCTGAGAAAATATTTGATTACTCGTTCTACCGCAATGTTGCAAAAACTGCTGAACGCGGTAAATTCGATATGATATTTCTAGCTGATTTGTTATATGTGATGGGAGCCGACCAAGCGGCTGCTGGTATGCTCGATCCGATGACGGTTATGTCTGCTCTAGCTGTAGAAACAACGAAGTTAGGCTTAACAGCTACTGTATCAACAACTTACAATGAACCGTATAATACAGCACGTAAATTCGCTACACTTGACCATATTAGTAATGGCCGAGCAGGGTGGAATATTGTTACTTCTCAGCTTGATACGGAAGCATACAATTATGGTCGTGAGAAACATCCTCCTCATGAAACTCGTTATGAAATGGCTAGAGAATTTACTGAAGTGGTAACTAGACTATGGGATAGCTGGGAAGACGATTCCTTAATTGTGGATCGTGAGCAAGCCCGATTTGCAGATCCAACTAAAATAAAAGAGGTTGAATATAAAGGGCAATGGTACTCTACAAAAGGAACATTGAATGTACCAAGACCTCCACAAGGCTACCCTGTTCTAATCCAAGCAGGATCATCTGAACCGGGAAAAGAATTTGCAGCGAGCTTTGGTGAAGTTATCTTTACTGCTCAGCAATCTCTAGAAGTTGCGCAAGCTTTTTATCAAAGTGTTAATTCGAAACTAGAAGAACATGGGCGTAAGCCGGGAAGTTTGAAAATTATGCCTGGTATTTCACCTATAATTGGAGCAACGGAAGAAGAGGCTAAGGCGAAGTATGAACAGCTGCAGTCCTATATTCCACCAGCAACTGTTGTCACGATGTTATCGGGAATGCTTAACTTCGATCTATCTAGTTATCCATTAGATGGCCAATTACCTGATATTCCTGATCCAGTAGAAGCTTCTAATGGGATGAAGAGTCGTGTACAGCTAATTATGGATACGGCACGTAGAGATAATCTATCCATTCTAGAGTTAGGTCGTCGTCTAATTGGTGCGCGAGGACATTTACAATATGTTGGCACGTATGAAGGATTAGCTGATCTTATCCAGTTATGGTTTGAGGAATACGGATGCGATGGATTCAATATTATGCCGCCAGTATTGCCAGGTAATTTAGATGAGTTTGTAGATCATGTTATACCAATCTTGCAAGACAGAGGAATATTCCGCAGGGAATATACAGGTAACACATTGCGGGAGCACTTAGGGTTAGAGCGTCCGGCGATAGGTCATTTCCATGCTAAACAATATGTGTAATTTACGATTAAATATGAAGCTAGTATCGACTTTAAACAAGTTGATACTAGCTTTTGTTGTTGTAAGTTATTTGAATGGTGATAAGAAATTATAGTATGTACTGAGAAATAGTTTCGAATTATAGAATCTAAAAATTGTGTTAAATAATCTAACTTAATTATGTTATGTATGTGTTATATTTGTTGTATGTTACATAAATAAGTTAGTAAGTATGACGTAAGACTACGGTTTTTATATGGAAATACAAATATAAATTATTACATGTCATATTAGTTGACACTAAAGAAGTGCGATGATAGTATTTGGTTATCGAATTAATCAAATAGTTAATTTTATTTAACTAAATATTTAATAATAGTGTGGTGATCTAATTTGACTTACATCAAGGTTAAAAACGTTAGTAAATTTTTCGAACGAAGAGGTCAAGTAACTGAAGCATTGCGTGATATTAATCTTGAATTTGAACAAGGTACATTTGTAAGTCTGATTGGTCCAAGTGGCTGTGGTAAATCTACATTGTTGCGAATCGTTGGAGGATTAGCGGATGTAGATCAAGGAGAAGTAACTATCGGAGGGATGACAACACTAGGTGCCCAAAGTCAGAAACAATTTGGTTTTGTACCGCAATCTCCAGCATTATTCCCATGGCGTACTGTATTAGAAAATATGAATGTTCCCTTTGAAGTAAATATAAAAGGAGTTGGCATTCAAGTAGAAGATAGAGAAGATCCTATTAAACTACTACAATCAGTAGGATTAGGTGATTTCGTTAATTCTTATGCGAAAGAATTATCAGGTGGTATGCAACAACGCGTAGGAATTGCTAGAGCATTCGGCTCAGGAGCGCCAATTCTACTAATGGATGAACCATTCTCAGCCTTAGATGAAATTACTAGAGAAATGATCAGCTACCAGTTGCTACATATTTGGGAAGCTCATCAGAAGACGGTGCTATTTGTTACGCATAGTTTACGAGAAGCAGTATTACTTTCAGACAAAGTGGTAGTCATGTCTGCTAGACCTGGTCAAGTATCGAAAGTAATTGATATTAATTTACCTAGACCACGACAAGCATCGATTGAAGATACCGAAGAGTTTCATCAATATGTAACAGAAATTAGAGGCTATTTACGTGATAGATGGAAATAAGTTGAGGTTATTCATGAAGGGGAGTGATGACTGTGAGAAGCGCAGTTAGAGAAGCAACGATTATGGTAAGACCGAATATTGAACATAAAAGTAAAGAGTTTTCATTGCTTACAAAAGCAAAGTTAAAGTTTTCGGAGTCCACCTACTTACCACCAACTTTTGCATTCGTAACATTATTTTTATTGTGGGAACTTGCAGTAAGGTTATTCAACATTAATCCTGTAACTTTACCTGCACCATCAGCAGTTATCATCGAATTTTTCTCTTCTATCTCATTTTATTTACCACATGCATGGGTAACTTTATATGAAGCATTAGCTGGTTTCTTTCTAGGTTTAACGGTAGCGATTATAGCCGGAATTTTTATGGCTCATTCTCCGCTACTAGAAAGAATGTTATTACCAATAGCGGTATTAGCTAATGTAACACCGATTATGGCGATCGCTCCACTATTTATACTTTGGTTTGGTTTTGATGCCTTACCTAAAATATTAATTGCATCAATTATTACGTTTTTCCCAATGTTATTGAACTCCATTGTAGGATTCAGATCAATAGACGAAAATCATCTAGAGTATATGAAATCGCTACATGCCAATAAACGCGAAATCTTCTTTAAACTAAGGTTACCTAATAGTCTTCCTTATCTATTCTCAGCAGCAAGAACTTGTGTAAGTTTGAGTGTAATGGGTGCAGTAGTAGGCGAATGGAGTGGTTCTACTGAAGGATTAGGTAACATTATTATGATGTCTAGTAACTATATGCAAACAGAGCGAATGTTTGCGGCGATCTGCATGTTAGCTATTATGGGTATTTGTCTTACGAATATTGTTCGCTTTATTGAACGAAAAGCACTATCTTGGCATGTATCAAGTGAAAATCGTTCTTAGAGAGAGATGTGAGCAATAGGTTGTTGGACTTCATATTATTATCAAAATACAGAAAAAGTGGAGGTTTTGGAGATGGAGAGAAAGACAAAGCTTTTTAAGATGTTAATGGTAATGATGGTTTGTAGCGTGTTGTTGGTACTGTCAGCATGTGGAAAGGCAAATGAAGCACCGATAACGACAACGACACCTGAACCAACAGCAGTCGTCGAAGGAAGCGAAGTGGAAGAAGGCGCTATGGATTGGGCGGCTAGAAAAGCAGTGAATGAAGCAGTTGGTGAAATTACTTATATTACAGGATACTACTATGCAGCATCGCCCCCAGATATCCAAGTCGTAATGGCTTCTGAACTAGGGTACTTTGAAGAAATGGGACTTAACGTGAAGATTATTCCAGGATTAGATGCAGAAGGAATGAAATTTCTAGCCGCAGGACAAGCACAGATTGCCTCAGCAGGTACGCCTAGTCTTGTTATTCAGTCAGCGGTGAATGGTGCAGACATTAAAGGTATTGCAACTTTTGGCGCATCTGGCACAAGTGCGATTATGGTTATGAAAGATTCAGGCATTACGGAGCCGAAGGATCTTGTAGGCAAAACAATCGGATATCACGGGGCGTTGCCGGCAAATATTGTAGCGATGTTCAATCAATCTAATGTCGATGTAACGTCGGTTAAAGGAGTATCGGTAGGATACGATCCAACTGTTCTAAGTACGGGGAAAGTAGATGCTTTAACAGTTTACAAATCCAATGAACCTTTTTTAATGGAACAAATGGGCGTTGAAGTATCGTTAATTGATCCAGGTCAATTTGGAGCTGAAACATCGTTTGGTGTACTTGCTGTGAACAATACGTTTGCAACTGATAATCCTACTGTGATAGAAGATTTTTTAAGAGCAGTATCCAAAGCGCATGACTATGCAGCAGAAAATCCGGATGCGTCAGTAGAGGCATTGTCAAATCTCTCTGGTTCTGTTTACGATGTTGCGACTGAAACAAATCGTTGGTCTGTTGAACTTGATATCGTTAATAGTTCTCGCATTGCAGGGCATGGTGTAGCATGGCAAACTAACGAACAATGGGAACGTGAGATTGACATTCTGTTTGGGGCAAGTGTTATTCGTGAAAAAATAGCAGTAGATAAAGTTATGAACAACGCATATATCGATGCAATTTATGAAGGTGAAAAACTAATTTGGCCGGAATAATGAATCATATAAAACATAAGGGAGAGAGAAAGTATGACGACAATCGATTATAACAAAGTGGATTTTGGTGTGTTTCTACCAATTACAAATGGAGGATGGATTATTTCAGAGAATACTCCCAAGCTAGATGGTGGTTATGAAATTAATAAAAAAGCAGCATTAATCGCTGAGGAACTTGGACTAGATTTCATAATGTCGATGGCGAAATGGAAAGGATATGGTGGTTCGACGAATCATTGGGGAACTTCATTAGAGTCTATGACGATGATGGCTGGTCTTGCGGAAGCGACATCGCGTGTAAAAATTTACGCGACTGTTCATACATTATTATATAACCCTGCAGTAGCGGCAAAAATGTACGCTACGCTTGATCAGATTAGTGGTGGTCGTGTTGGGATGAATGTAGTGTCTGGTTCATTTGCAGGTGAATTTCAGCAAATGGGAATGTGGCCAGAACATCTAGGTCATAGTGAGCGCTATGATCTTGCCAAGGAATGGATGCAAGTAGTCAAACGTCTTTGGAATGAAGATAGTGTCACTCATCACGGACAATACTTTAATATCGAGGAATGTGAGTCATTACCTAAGCCGATTCAAAGACCAAGACCAGAAATCATCTGTGCAGGTCAATCTGAGAAAGGTATGGGCTTCACTATTGATGAAGGTGACGCTTGCTTTATCGGCGGACGTGATCTAGAGGAACTAGCATCAGTAAGTAAACGCGCCAAAGAAATGGCAGCAGAACGTAACAAAACAATTAAAACGTATGCGATGTTTACCATTATTCCTGGTGAAACGGATGCTCATGCTGAAGAACGAATGAAGCTTTATCAAGAAGGCGCAGATGAAGGCGCGATTAAAGGAATGCTTCGTAGTTATGGTCTTGATCCAGATGGTCGTGAAAACTCAATGGTTGCACGTGCTAAGAGCGCATTTATGACAGAAACTATCTCTGGTAGTGTAGAAACGATTACAAATCGTATTGAAGAAATTATTGAAGCAACAAATATAGATGGAATGATGCTTACATTCCCTGATTATGTAGAGGATTTGAAAACATTTGGATCAGATATTTTGCCACAACTAAGAGGAACGATGGTTACACAATAAGGAAGGAATGATCAATATGAGTTGGAAGCTAAAGGATCAATCGGCGTTGTTAATTGTAGATGTTCAACAAGATTTTTGTGGACCAGAAGGGAAGATGGCGCAATATGGGATTGATTTATCTACTATTGATCCAGCCGTTGATCAGATTGAGCGACTAATTAAAGTTGCTCATGAGCAAGAGGTTCCAATCTTATTCATTCGCCTTATCACTGATCCGGTAACAGACTCGCGTGCCATGAAATCATGGTACGCGAAAAAGGGACTTGATCCTGAAGATTCAGTTGCGATCTGTAGACGGGGAACCTTCGGAGCAGAAGACTATCGTATAGCTCCATCGTCAGCAGATTACATTGTAGAAAAACAGAAGTATAGTGCATTTGTAGGTACTAACATTGAACTATTGTTACAACAATTGAATGTAGAACATCTTATCGTTACTGGCGTTACAACAGAATGTTGTGTGGATTCAACGGTAAGAGATGCATTTATGAAAGATTATGAAGTTTATGTAGTAGCCGATGCTTGTGCAGCGTATGAGCAAGATGTGCATCTAATGTCAATTAACATATTAGATATGAATTTTGCGACGATATTATCAACGGAACAATTACTCTCTTATTGGGAGGGAGAATGAGCGTATGGGAATCTCGAATGTAACAGCGTATACAGAAGACGATTATGCAGTGATGCAAACGATTCGCGACAATATTAATCCACAAGAAGTAATAGATTTGTTATTAGAACTAGGTAATATTCGAAGTATAGCAGGCTTTGAACGAGAAGCTGGTGAGTACGTATATGATTGGTTGAAGAAGGAAGGTTTTTCAACAAGAAAGGTTGGAATGGTTGAGGATAGATTCAATGTTATTGGTACGATGGGTGGAGATCAACCAGGAGAAGGGAAAAATCTACTTTTCACTAGCCACCTTGATACAGAGTCACCTCAATATAATGAACGCGATAATTGGCGTTATCGTCCGGAAACGGTAATACGACCAGAATGGCTTGAAGCAAAATTTGAGAATGGTGTGTTTTCTGGTCGCCCAGTAGAGAATGATCGTGGTCCGATGACTTGTACATTAATAGCTGCAAAAGCATTGAGAAATGCAGGTCTTCCATTAAAGGGTCACTTATATATTACAGCTAGTCCTGGTGAGATTGGTCCAGAGCAAGTTGAAGAGTTTCGTGGTGCTGAATTTATGGGCAAAGAAGTAGGTGCTCATTATTTATTATCGCATGGAGGAGTGGCACCGGATTATGCCATTGCTGCTGAAGGAACTGATTTCGGAATAACATGGATGTCATGTGGGCATGCACTCTATCGGATTGATTTGTACGGTGAGGAGATATTTACACCGATGATTAATCATCCTCAGGAGCTACAGCATCATCCTAGTCCACTTGTGCAAGTGGCTGTTCTAATCGAGAAAATTCAACAATGGGCAGTTCAATATGAGCAAGAAAACACGTATAAAGCAAAAGGCGGCGAATCTATTCCGAAAGTACAAATCTCTGCAATACGTGGTGGAGATCCACATATTATGGGAGCGGGTAGTGAAGTATGCTCTGTCTACATCGAAGTAAATATTACGGCCAAGCAATCTATTGCACCGATTCATCGACAATTAGAGGCTTTACTTCATACAGCTAATATGCAGGGCCAAGTGTTGCCGCTTGTTTATCGTCAAGGTCATGAGGCCGACGATGAAGCTATCGCTCCTCTTGTAGATGCCATTGCTGTAGGCAGTTTGGCGGGGGAGCGCGGAGAATTGGAGTTAGCTCACTATGCGTATTCCAGTATGTGGCGTGATCATAATGTATTCAATATGTTCAGAATTCCCTCAGCTACATTTGGTCCAGCAAGATTTCAACCGACGATAGAAGATATGGTTGATGCTGCAGCAATCTATGCATTTACCGCTTGGAAAATATGCAATTCATAACGATGAAAATGATGAAAGTAGGGGGATATATGGATCCAATCGTATGGCGAAATACTATGGGGCAATTTGCATCTGGTGTAACCATTATTACTACAATTGACAATGAGGGTAATCCATTAGGAATGACTGCAAATGCCTTTACATCATTATCGCTTGATCCGCCAATGGTACTTATTTGTGTAGATAATAATAGTACGACTTTGACGCATCTTACTGAATCAGGGAAATATTGTGTCAATATTTTAGCTGCATCTCAAGAACAAGTATCTCGTCAATTTGCAAAAAAAGGCAGTTCTGAGAAATTTGAAGGTATTGCATATTACAGTGGAGATATTGGAGTGCCAGTGCTTGAAGGAACGTTAACAAGTGTTGAATGTGAAGTGACCGCGATCGTTGATGGTGGAGATCATAAAATTCTTCTTGGAAAAGGTGTTAAGATACACCAAGCCGTGGGAGAAACTGAGCCGCTTATTTTCTATAGGGGCAAATATAATAAGCTTGAGAAATTAGAGGTGCAAGCATAATGCATATGACTACAATTGTTGGTAATCCCAAGGCACGCTCCAAAACGTATACTTTTGCTTTCGAAGCATCGCAAGCGATTACACAATACGTGGAACAATTAACAGATGAAGAAATTACTCATCATGTCATTGACTTAGCTGATTATGGTGTTGGTTTAGTACAGTGGGATCAAGAAGTTATTAACACGCTAATTGAGCAAATAAATGCTTCGACATACATTGTTATTGCTAGCCCTACTTATAAGGCTACTTATACAGGTCTACTAAAGCTGATGCTGGATTTATTACCTATGAATGCATTGCAAGGTAAACTTGTGTTTCCGCTTATGGTAGGTGCGGGTTATCAACATCATTTAGCAGTTGAACTTCATATGAAGCCAGTACTTGCAGAACTAGGTGCGATAACAACTAGTCGCGGATTGTATATGTTAGATTCACAATTAGATGAATGCCAACCTATTATGGTTGATTGGGTAGAACAAAATAGCTTTGTCGTGAAATCATTACTGTAATTCTCAAGATTATACGCTCTGATGTTGGAAGGTGGGGATGCCATATGACACAAACGACAAAGGCAGATGAACAGAAAATCAATATGCAGGAAAAAATTCTGAACTCAGCAGAAGATCTTTTTGCTAACAGCAGTTATTCTGCTACTCGCATAAGTGATATTGCTATAAAGGCTGGTGTGAATCAGGCGCTTGTTCATTACTATTTCAGTACAAAAGAAAAGCTATATGAAGCTGTTCTTGAAAGATTGTTTCGTCAATGGGAAACCTTACTAGAAAAGCAATCATGGGAAAATATTGATCCAGAATTAGTACTTAGACAATATATCCAAACCCATTTTGAGATTAAATGTAAAGTTCCGAATTTATACAAAATATTTCATAAGGAAACGTTAGATGGTGGGAAGTTATTCGATCAGTATGCATCTTCGCAATGGGTGCAAGATTTTCATGATAAGAGTGAAATGTTCAGAGGCTGGAAACAAGCTGGCATCATTAATCCACATGCCAACGAGCAAGTCATACTGTTTTGTTTATGGGGAATGATGAACCAGTTCTATTATCGAGATGATGAATCATTAACGATGATTACTGGTCACTCGGGTTCGAAAGAGCAGTTACAAGAGGAGATTGTCGATCAAATGGTTAAATTAGCTCAGCATGGTTTACTCGTCAGTGGACAAACAAAGGGAACGACAAACGCTGAAAGAGTACGCCAAATACAAGTGTTATATGCTCCTTCACATCATGATGAAAGTAGTGAAAGTGATGATGATTTAACCTTGATTCTCGATGCGATTAACAATTGGCGTTCATGCTCGGTTCAATTGTACCGAAGTTTTGAACAATGGCAGCAGCATCAACAAAGTAATGATTTGTTATTTGTTGTTACTTCTACTAAATATGGTGAGATATCTAATGAGTTGATGAAGTGGTTAGATTATATCCAATATTATTCCTCGTTAATTGCTGATCGTTACGTAGCGATTTGGACTAGCAAAGAAAGATTAGTATCAGATGCATTGCAGAGGAATCTTGAAGATGGCGTTAATCGATTAGGAGGATTTGTTATTTCAAGAGTAACTAATCACACGATACATGGATATTTGAATCGTTGCGCCAAAATGTCGGGAATATAGATCGAACAAGTGCTATGGAGCAGGTGATGACCGTATGGAAACGAAGTTCAAGGGGTTAACAATAAAACAGTTTAATTGGTTATTTGGAGCATTACTGTTGAGCATATTCTTAACACAACTAGATCAAACGATTGTATCTACTGCATTACCAACGATTGCTACGCAATTAGAAGGATTCTCTGGAATGTCATGGGTGTTCACGATTTACATGTTAACTTCTACAGCAATGATGCCGATTGCAGGGAAATTGTCTGATCTATATGGTCGTAAAAAGTTATTAATCATGGGATTAGTGGTTTTTGTAATGGGATCAGTATTATGTGGTTTTGCAGATTCTATGCTACAACTCATTATTTTTCGTGGTATCAAAGGGTTAGGTGCAGGATTTTTAATGCCGATAACTTTTACCATCGTATTTACACTAATGCCGAAAAATAAAAATAGTATTTATCAGACACTATATATGAGTATATTTGCGCTTTCATCAGTTGTAGGTCCTACAATTGGTGCGATTATCACTTCAGTATTTGATTGGAGATACATTTTCTTTATTAATCTCCCAATTGGAGTCATTATCCTCATCGCTTTTATGATGTTATTGCCGAAAGAATCACTCAATAAAAAGTCAGATGCATCGATAGGTTTTATTGGTCCTATGCTATTAATTGTTGGGACACTCTCTCTATTATTAGCTCTTAAACTTGGTGGAGTACAATATCGCTGGGTTTCTATTGAAATGATAGGTATGTTTATTGTAGGAATAGGTGCTGCAACATGGTTTGTGGTCAATCAACTCAAAGCAAAAGAACCTGTTATTCCGTTCCAGCTATTTCGGGATAAAGTAATTGCTAGCACTTATATTACGACATTTGTTCAAGGTATAATAATGTTTGGTGCACTAGTATATATTCCGTTGTTTGTTCAAGGTAGCTTGGGTGGAAATGTAGCCTATACAGGTGGTACACTTACGCCGCTTATGTTATGTGTTATGTTTGGAGCAACGTTATGTGGTATGTTGATTCAACGTTTTACTTGGCGCTTTAATATGGCACTAGCAATGTTATTATGTGCGGTAGGACTATTGATCATTATTATGTTACCAAGTAATGTTCATTTCCTCGTCGTATGCTTCATCATGGTGCTATTAGGTCTTGGGATCGGAATGATGATGATGGTTGGTCAATCAGCAGTTAGTATGAGTGTGGACGAATCGATTCGAGGCGCCGCAACCTCTTCTGTAAGTTTTTTCCGGTCTATCGGTGGAGTGCTTGGTACAGCGATAATAACTGCACTAATTAACTCCAAAATATCATCATTAATGAGCCAGCACACTAACGAATTATCACATTTATCGAATGATCTAGGTGTCGTGACTGATCCGCTTGCAGTATTGCAATCAAATAGTAACTTACCTGCCGATCAACTAGAATTATTACGCCAGTTATTGGGTGATGCTGTCCAATATGGTTTCTGGTTTTTACTCGTTTCCGCAATGATAGGATTTATTGCAGCCTTTTGGGCTGGTTCGGCTAGGCAAAGTATAGACGAGCCAGAAAAGGCTGGTTCTTTAATCGATCCTGCTTCGATTCATTAATAAGCAGATTAAGTAACATGCAATAAGTCGCTGTATACGTGCTATATGTACGTATACAGCGGCTTATTTGTTTTCTCTAGATTATTGAGGTTTGTTTTTTTGGTACTCTTCTAGACTCAATCCGGCTTCTCTAGCCGCTTCTTCAGCAAATTCTACATCATGTTTGTTTTGCTCAGGTGATTGTGTATTCGTCTTGTTGTTTTGCTTTGTATTATTGTTATTCATGTTTTTAGAAAAGTCTTTAAATGACATGTTATTCCCTCCTTTATACAAGATGTTTTTATTTTTCCACTAATTGGCTCGAATTATGTATGGATACACTAATTCAATCTATAAAGTCTAATCAAGTTAGTTTTTAATAAAGAAATAAATTGTAGAAATAAGGGGAATGTACTGGTTTAATACTTTACAATTTAATACATAAATGTGAAAATGGAATAAAGAAATACAAAATATTACGTTTAGGCTTAAATATAGAGCGTTTACGAGCAAACTCTCAAAAAATATGAAAAATTTGGTAGAATATTGATAGAAAGGAGGAGAACAATGGAAAGTGTTGCTAATTATTTGTTCGATCGATTAGTTCGAGAGAACCACACATCATTAGAACGATCCAAGTTGAATTATGGAATTCGTATTATGCTTACAAACCTTACCACTATAGTATCCGTCTACGTGATTGCTATTTTGCTAGGATGTTTGCTAGAAACGATGATTGCTAATGTAGCTTTTTTTATCATCAGACAGGTTGCCTTAGGGTATCACTTTAAGACGCTGTTCGAGTGTATTGGCTACAGTATTATCGGATTTCCACTTGTCAGTAAGTTAATCACATATGTAACTGTGGCAGATTGGATTGTTTACACCGTATTTGCTCTAACAGCTATAATGGTTGCTATAATTGCGCCTATCGGGACAGTAAAACAAGCTGTCTATAATGAGAAACATCGATTATATTTACGTAAGAGAATTTGGATACGCTTAGGTGTGCTGTTATTAGCAGTAATACTTGTTCCAACCGTTCTCAAACCTTTTATTGCTTTAGGATTAGTACTTGAAGCAGCTGTACTAATCGTTCAAAAAATTATAGTAGGGAGATGTTAGTTATGAGTCTAGTTAACAATGCAATTGGAAAAATGCAGGAAAAGTTCGCTTTGGGAATTATTTTTATTGCTGGTATCGCATCAATTGTAACTTGTACTTTGTTCTTCTATGAAGAAGAAGTTCCACAAGATATTCAAGCTAATCTTTCTCAATTTAAATAGGTCAATGAGGGGCAAAAAATGAGACAGTTAGAAATGCTAGCACATGGCGTGTTGGAGTTGAGTTTTATATTTGGTGGTTTTTTTTACACAGTGAATATAAAACCGACACTGAAGATGATTGCTTTATACATATTAATATCCGTTGTTCCGACCATATTGTTATTAATATGGTTTCCACAATGGTTGTTCATTACCTATCTTCTTATTTCTACTGTTGTTATTTTTTGCTTCATTACAAAGACCATACTTAGTGCAATGAATTTTTGCGTCATAGTGGTCGGTGGAATAGTCGCCGACCACTTTTCGATGTTGTTAAAAAACTATCTCATTGATAGTGTTGGGGAGACTTCTATAGTTATTGAACTAGTGTTGTTTTGTTTTATTTATGCCGTGCTTATACATATCTACAAAGTGACCATTCAAAAAGATAATAAATCGTTGGAGTTTCCTTGGTTTGTTCAATATTCTTTATTAATAATTATGATTGTCACGTTGTTCGTTGTATATTTAACGATGTTTTTACAAACAAGCAACGATGAATTTCAACTAGTTAAGATCAATCTACTTGTACAATTAAGTTATTTCGTTTCCATGATCATTTTATTTACTCTACTTCTTAACTACTTTAAGAAGCGGAATAGTATACGACAAAAAGAAATAGAGTTTGAACAATTTCTTTATTATATGAAAGAACTTGAGCAGGTGAATCAAGATATGCACAAATTCAGACATGATTACGTCAATATATTACTTACGATGCGTGGATTTCTTGATGATAATAATATGACTGGGCTAAAAAGTTACTTTCACGATCACATTATTAAAGTAGAGCAACAAACATTGCATCATAACTTAATGTTTATTCAACTAAAAAATATTAAAATATCTGAATTAAAAGGTTTGATTGCTACCAAACTCATTGCAGCAGAGAAGTCTAAAGTACTTGTTAATGTAGAGGTGCCGGATGAAATTACAAAAATTGATATGGATATTATCGATTTAGCCCGCATCATTGGAATATTATTGGATAATGCAATTGAAGGCAGTGAAGATATCCAATTCGCAAAAATTAATGTGGCTATATTGCTTACAATAGAAGGTAATGTTGTTATTGTTATTGAGAATCGAACCAATCTTATTGACGTTAATGTATCGAGATTATTTGATGAAAATGTATCGACAAAAGGCAGTCAGCGGGGGCTAGGATTATCAACGGTACGAAGTATAATTAGTAACTACCCGAATACTGTCATAAATACCTCTATTGATAATGAATGGTTTATTCAAGAGGTAGTTGTAGAGACAAGGAGGGTAAGTTAGATGAAGGTTATCATATGTGAAGATGAATTGGAACAACGCCAACAAATACATGCAACGATTATTAATTATGCGATGTTCAGTGAACCTTCTATTGAAGTTGTATTAAGTGCATCAGGACCCAATGAAGTATTAACCTATCTAAAGGATTATCAAGCAGATTGTTTCTTTCTTGATATAGAATTAAATTCCGCACTTACAGGCATTGATCTAGCTGCGGAGATTAGAAAAAAAGACCCATTGGCTAATATTATATTTGTGACGACACACGCAGAGAAATTAAAACTGACATTTACGTATAAATTAGCGGCTTTAGATTTTATTGTTAAGGATCAATATGCGAAGTTTACGGAACAAGTTAAAGAATCGTTACAGGTAGCCTTTAATAAATATGTACAAATTGGTCAAGTAGTAGATACAGATTTCTTCCAAATTAAAATTGGGGAAAAGATAAAAAACATTCCATACAATAATATTTACTATTTCGAAACCTCCGTACAACAACATAAGATAGAGCTTCATGAAAAGAATGGAAGATACGAATTTTACGGTAGAATTAAAGAGATTGAAGAAATTAATGGACCATTCTTTCGTTGTCATAAAAGTTATATTGTTAATATCAATCATATAAAAGAAGTAGATAAGCGGTCGAAGCTATTAACGATGAGCAATGGGGCACTTTGTCCAGTATCATTCCGCTTAATGAAAGAGTTGCTAGAGAAGGTTGAGCTTTAAGAAGCTAAAAGACGACATTATTGAACGTGTACAATTAAAAATTAAAAATAAAGTATATCTTAATACGAAGATATACTTTATTTTTTTTTAGCACATACCGATATTAAATATGGAGATAAATGTAAGGATTAAAAGAGTAGAGGAGTAGTATTTGCTTGACGTATTTACTTTAACTAATTAAAATGTATAGCAGTTTGTCTATTAATTTAAGTTCAAATTTTGATCAGTATTATGTGGTATAGTCTCGTGATGCAAATCGAGATCAGTTATTTTTCAGATATAGAAGCTATAATGTTAAAAGGCATTATTTGTGGAGATTTTTGAATTAGAGAGCAAACATGTATTGATCAATGACAATAGATTGCAGAGAAAGGGATGAGGAGTGAGTTTTGCCGTAATCTTGAGCTAGTGAATGGAATAGGACATTGAAACATGTTCTCTTTTTGTTCTGTGCAAAAATTGACCGTCAACTAGCATTAAGATAATAGATTTGAAATAAATACAAGTGGAAGGAAGTAGAGTACATAATGCGTAAATATGCAAAGATTATATGGATTTGTTTACTAGTTATTGCATTGCAAGCTAGTTCTATTTCGAAAGTATTAGTCTCGTATGCAGCAGGTTCAGGTAATGATGTGACGGGGCAAGTAGCTTCTCAATTTATTACTGGTGTAGATATTAGACAAAAGGTAGGCACAATGCCTGGTAATACGCTTATTGGAACACCTGATCTAGAGAAAGATACTGACTTTATGCTTTTGTATGAGTTCACCGTGCCTAATGTGCACTCAATCGTTGAGGATGACTTCATTATTTTGGATGTTCCTGCAGCTATTAAATTTCCAATTGTACCTGCAGCAGGTCAAGAGATATATGCGACTACTCTAATAAATGAAGATGATGGAACAGTAGTTGCTACAGCGTATTTAATTGCTGGCAACAAAATCAAGCTTGTTTTTTCAGATAGTGTACAAACGCTATCTAACGTAGGTGGCGCCTTTTTCTTAGCTGGTAATTTTGATGAAACTCAAATTAATGCAGATGGTACAGCTACGGATATTTCGTTCGGTATACCAAACCAAAAGGTGACGCTAACCTTTAAAAAGGATCCAATACCTGAGCCAGATCCTGTTACCGTGCAAAAGGACGGAGCTATCACTAACGGAACTGACATTGCATGGAAAATTACTGTAAACAAAGAGAATGTCGCTGTTAATAATGCAGTAATCGTTGATGCTATTCCGGCGAGTCAGTCCCTCGATGACTTATCTATAAAAATTAATGGGGCTGTACCTGCTACAGGTGCTGTAACCGTTACTGGAAATAACTTGTCAATTGCTTTAGGTGATATTACAACGCAGCAGGAAATTACTTTTGTTACTTCTTTAAGAGAAGCATCGTTGCTTGCAGCGCTAGAAGCAGGGGATACGTCCATTGCTGTAACGAATAACGCTACACTTCAGCATGATGATAACGAAACAACGAATGCGGATAGCCCGAAAACTGTAACTATTCCACTTAATATTTTAAGTAAATCAGGAAGTTATAATGCTACAACAACAGCGAATAATACCAAAAATATTACTTGGACGATTGTCGTGAATGAAGATGAGCTAGCATTCAACAATGCCATTATTAAGGATACGCTTCCTGCTGGACTAACTTACATTGCTGGAACTGCAACTGTAAATGGTGGTAGTGTTACTCCAGTAACAAGTGGCTCAGAACTTACTTTTAACCTAGGTAATATTACGAATGAGGTTACGATTACGTACGAAACTGAAATTGCGCCAGCTCGTTTCCTAGAAAATGGAAGTTACAACTTTACAAATGCAGCGGTGCTTACTTGGGATGGTCTTACTGGAACTGGGGTAGTAAAAAATGCTTCAGTAGGAGTAGGCAGTAATCTATTCACCAAGTCAGGTGCGGGTTATAACCGAGCAAATGGTGTCATTTCATGGTCAATTAATATTAATAGCGAAAATATTAATTTGGTTGCACCAATGATTACAGATGTTATCCCTACCACTCAACAGTATATTCAGGGGTCTGCTCGAATTGTGGACCATCAAGGTAATGCTTATACTGGTGGCGATTTTAACTTTATTCCTGGAACTAGAACACTTACCTATGAGTTTAATTCTGATATTAATTCCAGATACACGATTACCTTTGACACAAAGCCTGCTACTACAGAAAACATTACAGCTAACTTTATTAGTAATAATACGACTCGCTTTTCCAACACTGCTACCTTTACTAGTGGGGTAATTAACCGTAGTAGTACAGGAACGCAGGGCTTTACAAGTAATGTGTTGAAAAAGGATTCAGAAGGCTACGATCTAGATGTAGCTGAGCGTACGATTACATGGAGACTGACTGTCAATGAAAACGGGGCAACAACTCCAAGTACAGCGAAAGCAGGAACTAATCCTAGCTTGTACGATGCGATTTCACTTTCAAATATCAGCATTGTAGACGATATTCCTGACGGCCTTACATTTGTACCTAGCAGTGTAAGAGTAGTTAATCTTAGTGGTAATCCTGTCACGGGTCTAGTAACGGTTAGTGGAACAGATGTTGTAACATTTGCTTTTAATTCGCCTATTACAGAGCAATACACCATTTATTTCGATACTACCATTACGGATCTGTCCCAGTTTATTTCACAAAACAATACGTTGAATAATGGTAATTTTGATGTTACGAATGAAGCAACATTAACACATAATGAAACATCAAGATCTAATACTGATCCTGCAACGCAAACCATTAGCAACCATATTGTAAGTAAAAAGGGTATTCCAACCGCTAATGGTAACAAGTATATTGATTGGGTTGTTTATTTGAATTCCAATGCAGTTAATCTTAATCAGTTGCTAGATGTTGATAGATTCTGGTTAATTGATAATTTGCAAGCAGGTCTTGAGCTAGACACAACAAGTGTGGAGTTAATTGCATATAGTGGAGCAATTAACGTGCCTAACAATATTCCGACAAGCGGAATTGATGGTTTAGGTGCAGGTACGCCAATTACACTTAATGGCTCGCATATTGTATATGATGCTACGACTAGAGAATTTAGATTCAATTTCCCAAATGATACGATTGATAAGGCGTATAAGCTTTCGTTCCGTACGTATGTAACTGAATCGGTAACATCGGGATCTAGCTTCTCTAATAGTATTAATCTGTTCGGTTCTAAAGATAATGTTGCCGTTCCAATTGATGGTGCTTACCAGTCTAACGATTCACGCCAAGTAACCTTCTTACAAGCTGGAAGCTTGGGGTACGGTAATCTTGGTAAATTTATCGTTAATAAGGTAGATCTAGATGATAACAATGTTAAATTATCTGGAGCAACCTTTGCCTTATATGATCAATATGGCAATAAGGTTCAAGAGAAAGTAACAGTAGATGGAGAACTGGAATTCAATCGAATTAAGTTTGACCTGCCTTACTATATTAAAGAGGTGCAGGCCCCAACAGGTTATCTATTAAGTGGAGATGTAAGTGTGAACGGCACTCCAGTAACTGCTACGACAACAGGAGCTGTTGTAGAGGATGCAATTCCAATAACATTAACAGCTTCACACACTCCTAAGTATTTGGAATTAGTTTTTGCTAATGAAGAGATTAAAGCGACTGTACAGTTTATCAAGAAAAATGAAGCTGGAAATCCTTTAGCAGGCGCAGAGTTTGGTTTATTCCCTCGTGGAGCGGCTGCTAGCTCGACTCCTTTAGCTACAGCTACAAGTAACAGCTTAGGCGTTGTATCATTTGAAAATGTTAATTATGGAGAATACGATATTCGTGAAATTTTAGCTCCAGCTGGTTACCGTACCCTAACAGGAGTTGTTCATGCTGTTGAGGTTACCGAAGCAGACCATGGAACAACGATAGCACTAGCAGATGTTTCAAATTCATTGATTCGAGCAAACATTGAATTCGTTAAGCTAGACGATTCAGGAGACGAACTCGAAGGTGCAGAGTTTAAGTTGTATAACAGCGGTAATGTTGCAGTAGCAACATCAGAATCTGATGAAGATGGACTTGTAGAATTCAAAAACGTTTTAGCAGGATCATATACGATTCGTGAAACGAAAACTCCATTTGGTTATATGCCGCTTACTGGAGATGTATTCACAACTACGATTACTGAAGCAAATCATGGTTCAACAATTGATCTTGGTAACGTAACAAACGTATTGATCCAAGCTTCTATTGAATTTGTTAAAAACAATGAAAACAGTCAACCGTTGGCCGGAGCTACATTCGGTCTGTACAATACTCAAAATGTAGAAATTAATAGAGTAACATCCGGCACTGATGGTAAAGTAACATTTACCAATGTAGGCGAAGGTACTTACACTATAAAAGAGATTTCTCCTCCGTATGGCTATAAGCTAATTGAAGGTATTATTGATACCGTAACGATCTCCAATGCGGATCATAATAAAACAAAACAGCTTGCTCCAGTAGCCAATACACTTATTAAAGCGAGTATTGAGTTCTTAAAAGTAAGTGAAAAGAACCAACCGCTAGCAGGTGCAGTATTTGAGTTATTAGATGTAAACAACAACAATCAGCTTGTTCAAACGAAAACAAGTGGTACTGACGGTAAAGTGACATTTGTTGATGTTGGTGAAGGAAAGTATGTTATTCGTGAGAAAACAGCACCTGTTGGCTACAATCCATTAACAAGCGATGTTGGGACTGTAGATATTAATGGGATCAAGCACAATACTACGGTAACACTTCCAAATGTAACAAATGAGATTATAACAGGCGATGTTAAATTCGAGAAAGTTGATAAGTCGACTGGCAAACCGTTAAAGAATGCAACCTTTGCGTTATATGCATCAGATGATACAAAGTTCGATAATGAAATCGCAACTGCGGTCTCCGATGATAATGGTATCGTTCTTTTTGAAGATGTAGAGTACGGAGATTATACGATTATTGAAGTTGCTCCTCCTGGTGGTTATTATCATTCAGATGAGGAACTGTCTGTTTCTATTAGAATAGAGGGACATACTTATAATCTTGGAAACTTCGAAAATCAATTGAGACCGGTAGAGTTAATCGAAGGTACTATTGAAGTTAAAAAAGTTAATGAACTAAGTGATCCACTTACTGGTGCAAAATTCGGACTTTACAATGTAATGGGCACTCTTGTTGCTGAAGGAGTAACAAATAGTTCTGGTATTGTTCGTTTCACAGAGGTGATTGGAGGAGTTTACACAGTTAAGGAGCTTGAAGCACCTAAAAACTATGTGAAATCAGATCAGATCGAAAATGTTACAATTTCAAGCGAAAACTATTATGTGAAGTTGACATTTGTCAACGAACGTAGCAGTGACGCACCTTGGCCAAACGTGAGTGTGCAAAAAGTAGATGAAGCAGGTGCACCACTTGCAGGCGTGAAATTCGCATTGTATAAAGCAACAGATACAGCATTTACATCAGCAATTGCCAATAGCACGACAAATGCTAGCGGTATTGCAACATTTACGAATATTCTTCCTGGTAAATATGTTGTAAAAGAAGTTGAAGCTCTAGAGGGCTATATACTTTCTACTGTAATATTACCTGTGACGGTAACTGATGATGCGAAAACACATGATGCTGGAACAGTCGAAAATCGTCTTATTCGTAACGACATTGTTGTAAATAAGGTGAACGAGAATGACGAACCGCTAAATGGTGCGAAATTTGGCTTATATGATAAAGATGGTAAATTAGTTGAAGTAGCAGTAAGTGACAGCGAAGGTATTGCAGACTTCAAAAATATTCCATACGGTTCTTATAGTTTGAAAGAGTTAGTTGCACCTGATCTTTATGAGAAATCTGATGGAGTAATAGCAATTAATATTACAATTGATGGTGTGACTCAAGCATTTACTTTTGTAAATAAAAAAGTCAACGTATCAGGTGTTAAACCTGAAAAACCAGATACAGATTCAAATGGGCCAGGTGGTACTCCTGGAACTGGTTCTACAGAAACGGATATAGACAGTAATAAGCCAGGAGTTAATGGCGGTAATAACACAGGTGGAGCAAACCAAAGTAACCAACTACCAAAAACTGGAGATTCTATTTCGACTATGATATGGTTGTTTGTAGGTAGTGGATTGGCTATTGTGGCTTTACTGTTAGTTGGTAGAAGAAGAACTTATAAACAATAATTCACTAAATTACAGAATGCGTACGTTCCAGTAGGAATGTACGCATTCCTTGTTTAAGAGGTTCTTCAGAAAGCAGCCTTTATTAATTGCACAATAAGGTATAATTTGAATGATGCAGGCAAAACGATGAAATAGATTGAGAGATTGAGGGATACGATGGGGAAAATTATTAAGCGTGTCGCGCTATGTATTGTTATCACCATTTTTCTGTACAGCGGTTACCACTTAGCGCAATACCTATATGATGGTTATGTAAGCAACAAGCTGAATGAGCGTATGAAGCAGCAATATGAGAATGTACAGAAAGTTCAGCAAGATTTGAACAATGTAGCACAAGGCGAGTTAACCGAGCAGCAATTGAAGCAGCAGTATAGGGAGCGGTTTGATCAATTATTAGAAATTAATTCTGATATTGTTGGCTGGATTAGCATTGAAAATACGGGGATTAATTATCCTGTAGTACAATCTAGCGATAATGATTATTACCTTAATCATAATGTTGAAAAACAATCATCTACACGCGGCTCAATATTTATGGATTATCGTAATAAGGATGTCAATGAAGATATCCATACTGTCATTTATGGTCATCATATGAAGGATGGAAGTATGTTTGGAGAGCTATCCAAATATAAAGATGCTGCTTACTATAAAGAGCATAATACGATCACATTTGAGGGTCTAGATGGCTCAACGAATTGGCAAATCTTTTCTGTATATATTTATTCTCCTGAGGATCAGTTTTTTGAATATGAGTTTGCAGACGAGCAGCAGTACAGTACTTATTTAGACAAAATAATAAAAAAATCACGCTATGATACTGGTGTTGAAGTGACTTCAGAAGACCAACTAATTACATTAGTAACTTGTACGTACGAGGTAACGGATGCTAGATTTATTATTCATGCCAAAAGAGTACAGTAACTAATTAATAGTCGCATATTCCAAATTACAGTATGAGTTAGTCTTGAGCATATGTATTATACTGTAGGTTAATTCGTTGTTTTCGTATAGTAAGTATGATAAACTACAACACAAAATAGATAGCTAAGAGTAAACTCGATAGGTATCGTAACGAGGTGAACGATGAAAGAAAAATCAGCTAGAAATAAGACGATTGATATTTCTGTTGAAGAAGGTTCACAGTATTATGAAAGATGTATTCAAGTACAATCAGAAGTTATGATCGATGAAATTATAGATAAAAGTATTCACGGTAACTCATTAGAAGTTCTACCATTATTACCGCATCAATTTGTAGATTTATTAATCGTAGATCCACCCTATAATCTTGAGAAAAATTATCATGGCGCAAAATTTACAAAGCAGAGTGAAGAAAACTATCGTGAATATACGATAGATTGGGTTGATAAAGTATTGCCATTGCTTAAGCCGAATGCAAGTATTTATGTATGTTGTGATTGGAAATCTAGCTTAATTATTGGTAGTGTTCTTATGGAGAAATTAAATGTCTTGAATCGTATTACATGGCAACGCGAGAAAGGTCGTGGTGCCAGTAGGAATTGGAAAAATGGCATGGAAGATGTATGGTTTGCTACGATGTCCAAAGATTACACGTTTAATCTAGAGGCTGTGAAGATACGTAAAAAAGTCATTGCTCCTTATCGAGTAGATGGTAAGCCGAAAGATTGGGAAGAGACGAAAGAGGGTAATTTTCGTAATACGTCTCCATCAAATTTCTGGGATGACATTTCAATTCCGTATTGGTCTATGGCTGAGAATACAGCCCATCCAACGCAAAAACCGGAGAAATTATTAGCGAAACTAATATTAGCTAGCTCGAATAAGGGCGATATTGTTTTTGATCCATTTATGGGTTCAGGTACCACATCCGTTACTGCGAAAAAGTTAGGACGTCATTATGTTGGCATTGAGCAGAATGATGTCTATTGTACATGGGCAGAGAAGCGCTTGGAAATGGCAGAAGAAGATGGATCCATCCAGGGGTATGTGGATGGGGTGTTTTGGGAACGCAATACGTTTGCCACTCAGAAAGGAAGCTCAAAAAGCGGGCTTTGATAACGATGATCGGCTTCGTGGGTTATTCGACATCGAATATGCCCCCCATCGAAAGCCTGCGTGTGCTCACGTACACAAAACGTACGCTGTGCTACTCGTTTCCGCTGGAGTGCATCTTCTTGGTTCTGAAAGCCCGCTTGTTGAACCCTCATTGAAAGGGGAAGTTCAAAAAGCGGGCTTTGATAACGATGATCGGCTTCGTGGGTTATTCGACATCGAATATGCCCCCCATCGAAAGCCTGCGTGTGCTCACGTACACAAAACGTACGCTGTGCTACTCGTTTCCGCTGGAGTGCATCTTCTTGGTTCTGAAAGCCCGCTTGTTGAACCCTCATTGAAAGGGGAAGCTCAAAAAGCGGGCTTTGATAACGATGACTGGCTTCGTGGGTTATTCGACATCAAACTAGTTAATGTTAGACTAAGTATCATATAAAAGGCTGTTGTAAGAGTAGCTTTGCTATTCTTACAACAGCCTTTTTAATTCGCAAAATATGTAAAATTAGTATAAATAATAAGTCGTAAGTGCAAAGAAAATGAACGGTGTATATGCTACGATATGGTTGTCACAATATTGATGTAATATAAATTAACATAGTTCAGCAGGGGGGAAACTGATATGTACGGTTGGCTAGGCTATAAAGTTGGTGCACCATTAGCGAAGTCGTGGAAACATAATAAACATCTACAAAAAGATATTGAGCGTGAATTTGATGGAATATCAGATACCCGAAAGCAATTATTAATTGACTGGACGAGTGATACTTGGCATGCTATGGATCGACTTTCGGAGCAGTGCATCGAGAAGTTAAATTCTAATCCATCAGACCAGGCGGAGGGTTGGTTAGTGCCTCTGTTACAGAAAACATATATGAAATCTATTGATTTTACAGAGTTATTTGTACTGAATGATGCACTGCAAGTTGTAGCATCAACAAATGAACAACATAGAAATAGTTCTTATGCTCACAATAGTATATTAGAGCAGGGAATTGACTATCTTCGTCGAGCAAAGTGGGAAAGTCCGTTATTATTTGGCCCATATGTTGATCCTATTACCATTACAATTGGCGCACGTTCTTCTTCATTCCATGATGCGGTTACTTTATTATTTATGAAACCAATCATCTACAATGGAGAACTAAATGCAATACTATGTGGACGAGTACCGAACGATGTCATAGGAGATCTGATTCAACGTGAAGCAGGTCATGTCTATCCCGATTCTGGAGATAACTATTTATTTATGGCAAAACCTAACTTGCTTACACATATCGAGCCTGGTATTGCGTTATCCCGTAGTCGTTTTGAAGATAAAACCTTTACGATGGGTGAAAATTTGAAGGACGGTGTAACAACGGATTGGGGCACAGTTACAGTTAAAGAACATACGGAACTGGAATTGAAATTTATAAGTCCAGCGACGAAGGAACTCCATCCGGGTGTAGCAAATACGATAAAGAATGGTAATAATCTATACGTGCAGTTTCCTGCTTATCCAGATTATCGATATATCCCTGTTATCGGTAAAGGGTGTACGTTCCAACTGCCTTATTGCCCAGATATATGGGGAATGATGTGTGAAGGAGACTTTGAAGAGGTGTATCGTGTTCGAAGCATTGGAACGAAGCGTAGACAGCTAGAGGCTATAAGTGTTGCAGTTATTGCCGCATGTTCTATAGTGATCGTTGGCTTACTAGGTAATGTCATGTCTCCATGGATAACGGGTATTATTGTAGGCGCTCTTCAACTTATAGCAGGGTGGTTTGTCCTCAGAACTGTACAGAGCAGAACGGATCAACAAGAAATTAGTCAAATTCGTAGAGTGAAAAAGTTCATTCAGAAAAATGCGGAAGGTAAAGGTGATCTTACTAAGAGACTTGATCTTTCACATTTCAATAATAATGAAATAAAAGATATTGCAAAATGGTTAAATAATATGATGGACTCCTTAGAGGGCATTATGTTAAGAGTTCGTACCGCTGCATATCAAGTGTCAGAAAGTCAACTCGCAATGAATGAGACAGCAACGGTAACGACATCCTCTACGAGAAAAGTAAGTCATCAAGTAACAGAGATGATTGATAGTATTCATCTACAATTAGCAGATATTGAACAAGTTCGAGAGATGGCAGATACGATGAAAGAGACATTGAAGGTCATTGAAGGACAAGCTGCATCGCAAATTAGTGTAGCCCAATCTGAAATTGATCGAATCGGTGATAAAATGTTTGAAATATCATCCAAAGTAAAAGATACGAATCATTCGATACATAGCTTTGTAGATACAGTGCAAGATATAAGAAATGTAATTGGTGTTATCGAAGAGATATCAGCTCAAACTCAACTACTAGCGCTTAATGCTTCTATAGAAGCAGCCCATGTTGGTGAACAAGGAGCTGGATTTGCAGTCGTTGCAGGTGAAATTCGCAAGCTTGCTAATAATACAAAGAAATCAACTGCTGAAGTACATGCCATAACAGATCGTATTTATAAGGAAGCACAGAAAGCTTATCACACTATTGACGAAGGCAATGGTGTAGTAGAAGAAGGAAATGTACTCGTCCAAACGGTTGCTGAAGCTTTAAGTGAAGCAAATATGCAAGATATACGTAAGAGTGAAGTTGTTGACGGGGTAGTTGGTTTACTAGAACAAATAGCTCAAGTTAGTAATAAAAACCGTAAAGTATCGACAAGTGTTGGGAAGCGTGTAAATACGTTAGCTGACGAAATGTTAGGGGTACAAGATACGAGCAAGCAAGTGGATATTATTACGAACCAATTGCAACAACTTGTAGGTCAATTCAAGCTTACCGAGGAACGACTTCGTTAAATTAATAAAAGTAGCATGCGCTAATCAATTTTTCTTAAGCGCATGCTACTTTTTTTTGTAAACTATTGTAGCTTTTCTTTAAGCAGATGAAGCTGATGTAGAAGTTGTTCATATTGTTCTTGATCAATATGACAACTAGACACTTTACTTATTACAGCATCAGAAATTTGTTGCTGTTGTTCGTATGCTTTATGTTCAAGATGAATGTGAACACGTCGTTCATCTTGTTTGCTTCGTTCTTTCCGTATCCATTGCTGAGTTTCCATTCGATTAAGCATTGGAGTTAATGTACCAGTACCAATACCAAGAGTATCGCCAAGTTGCTTAACAGTAACTCCGTCCTCTTCCCACAACGCAAGTAATACAAGATATTGCGGATAAGTAAGTTGGAATGGTTGAAGCACACTACTGTATAACTTAGTCATCTGACTAGAAACTTCATATAGGGCAAAGCAAAGTTGCTTATTAAGTGCTAAAAATGAATTCATTGCTTCTCAAAAGTCGCGCTTATTTCAATAAAGCGACGATATCTCCTTCTAATTTGCTAGGGTCAGTTGTAGCTGCATAGCGTTTCACGACTTTACCCTGTGCATCAATCAAGAACTTCGCAAAATTCCATTCGATTTTTCTCATTAATAGTCCGCGTTTTTCTTCTTTTAGATATTTGAATAATGGATCCGCGTCATCCCCATTAACTTTAATCTTTGCAAACATCGGGAAACTTACGCCATAATTAAGCTGGCAAAATTCTGTTGTCTCTTCTATATTATCGAATTCTTGATTGTTGAATTGATCACAAGGGAATCCAAGAACGACAAATCCTTTTTCTTGATGGTTTGTATACAGCTCTTGTAACCCTTGGAATTGCGGTGTTAATCCACATTTGCTTGCAGTATTAACGATAAGTACAACTTTTCCTTCATAATCTTTCAAAGAAATGATATCTCCGTTTGGTTTTTTTACATTGAAATCATAAATAGTTGTCATTGTAATCCTCCTCGGTAATTAATATCAATTTCTAACAATAAAATTGATATCATATTAATCGCTTGCGATTTAATCGTGTACGATTAATATATCATACAATTCGTAATCGTTCAATAGTAGTCTCACCAACCGATTGAAACAATATCTACATTCAATATGACCATGAACAACATTAGAATATTCAAGAAAATGATGAGTATTCTCTAGTGTGGATGATATTTCCATAATGCTACACTTAGCTTGCACGAAACATTACCAATTAGGAAGAGGGTTAAGTAATGAAGAAAAATTTTAAGGCGGTCACATTATTTCTTGTAGTTATGATGCTTACATCGATTCTTGCAGCATGTGGTAATAGTAAAAAGGTTGAAATCGGTATTGTATTGCCGACAAAAGATGAAGAAAGATGGATACAAGATGAAGAGCGCTTTAAGGCAGCACTGAAAGATTCTAAGTACAATACGGAGATCTTATTTAGCCAAGGTTCATCTGCTAAAGAAAAAGAAAATGTAGACGCACTCATTGCAAAAGGTATTGAAGTACTAATTATTTGTCCTTTTGATGGTGATGCAGCAGCGGGTGCAGTGAAAGCAGCTAAAGATGCTGGTATTACAGTTATTTCATACGATCGTCTAATTACAAACACAGATAAAGTTGATTACTATGTAACATTTGATAGCATCAGCGTAGGTAAAGCTCAAGCGCAATATCTAGTAGACAAATCAACAGGCAACGGTCAACCTCTATACTTATATGCAGGCGCTGCTACTGACAATAATGCATTCTTGTTCTTCCAAGGTGCATGGGAAGTGCTACAACCTAAAATTGCTGATGGTACATTCAAAATTGCTAACTCAAGCGAAGCAATTGCACTTCAAGACGCTGCTACACTTGATCGCGAACAGATGAGTAAAATTATTGGTCAAGTAACGACGAACTGGGAACCAGCCGAAGCAAAAAACAAAGCACAAACACATCTAACAGCTGCAGCAGCTGATGCAAAAGGTGAAGTAGCTATTCTTGCTCCAAACGACGGTACTTCACGTGCTATTGCTGATGTTTTTGCATCTGATGGAGACATAACTAAATATGTCATCTCTGGTCAAGATGCTGAAAAAATTTCGATTCAGTACATTATTGAGGGTAAACAATCGATGACTGTATTAAAAGATGTACGTGTCCTTGTAAAAGATGCAATAGATATGGCTGTTGGTATTCTTGATGGTAACACACCAGCTACAACTGGTGTTTACCCTAACGGTGCAATTGATGTTAAAGCGAAACAAACAGATGTTGTTACAGTTGATAAAGATAATGTTAAAAAAGCTATAGTTGATTCAGGATACTATGAAGCGAAAGAATTTACAGGTCTATAATAACGTGAATGACATATAGCTACATCGGAATAGTGATAGAGAAGTCTATCACTATTCCTCTATTCTAGCGTGCAGTAACGTTAAGGAGTGCTGGATAGTTATGAGTAAATATATATTAGAGATGAACAATATTTCAAAACATTTTACTGGTGTTAAAGCTTTAAGTAATGTGAACTTTAAAGTAGAAGAAGGAGAAATACATTGCGTAATAGGTGAGAATGGAGCAGGTAAATCTACACTTATGAAAGTACTTAGTGGGGTATATCCACATGGATCCTACTCTGGAGATATTGTATATCAAGGCCGAGTACAACAATTTCAGAAAATCACGGATAGTGTCAAAATTGGAATTTCCATCATCTATCAAGAATTAGCGTTGTTCCCTGATCTGACGGTATATGAAAATATATATGCAGGTAATGAAGTAACGGGAAGATTCGGAGTCGATTGGAATAAAACGATTGTGCAAGCGAATCAAATGCTTAACAAGGTGAAATTAACTGTTAATCCTGCAATGCTTGTGAAAGATCTTGGCGTTGGAAAACAACAATTAGTAGAAATTGCAAAGACATTAAGTAAAGAAGTGAAACTTCTTATTCTTGATGAACCTACGGCTGCACTTAATGAAGATGATAGTGAAAATTTATTGCAATTATTGAAGGAACTGAAACTTCAGGGAATATCGTGTATTATGATTTCTCATAAGTTAAAAGAAGTTATCGCGATTGCTGATAAAGCAACGATCCTTCGGGACGGGCAAACGATTTGTACGTTAGATGCGAAAAAGAATGAAATAACTGAAGATGTCATCATCAAAAATATGGTTGGACGAGAGATCGACGATATCTTTCCTAAGCGTGAGCATAAAAACATTGGTGAAACTATATTAGAAGTGAAAAATTGGTCGGCATATGATCCCAAACTAGGTAGAAACGTTGTAAAAGACGCGAACATTCATGTCCGTAAAGGTGAGATTGTAGGCATTGCTGGATTAATGGGGTCTGGTCGTACAGAATTAGCACAAAGTATTTTTGGGAATCCAAAGTCGTATAAGCTACAGGGTGAACTGAAGTTTAATGGTGAAACTAGACAATTCAAGCATCCGCAAGATGCCATTAAAGCTGGCATCGCCTATGTAACGGAAGATCGCAAAGGAAATGGATTATTTCTTCTACAAGATATTAAGCAAAATATTTCAGCAGCTAATCTAGTAAGTATTTCTGCTCGAGGTGTTATTAATACGAATGAAGAAGTGAAAATTTCCGAACAGTACAAACAGTCACTAAATATTAAAGCACCATCAGTAGAACAGTTAGTAGGTAATCTAAGTGGTGGCAATCAACAAAAAGTTAGTTTAGGTAAATGGTTGTATGTAAAACCTGACGTTCTAATTCTGGATGAACCTACACGCGGAATAGATGTGGGAGCAAAGTTTGAAATATATACCATTATGAATCAATTAATTCAAGATGGTATGAGTATTATTATGATCTCATCCGAATTGAACGAAGTGTTAGGGATGAGTGATCGCATCTATGTTATGGCTGAAGGAAAAATAAAGGGTGAATTATCCATTGAAGATGCTAGCCAAGAAAAGGTTATGGAGTTAGCTACTCAGTAGTAGGGATGTTCAAATCATCCACTGGTGATCACGAAGATTGGCTATGTAGTGTATTCGGCGGCGAAGCTGCCATTCATCGGAAGCCTGTGGTGCTCGTGTACCAATAACGTACACTCCGCTCCTCATTTCCTAACTTCATGGCATCTTCTTGGTGCTGACAAGTGAACGATTTGAACGTTGATTAGTAGTAGGGATGTTCAACTCATCCACTGGTGATCACGAAGATTGGCTATGTAGTGTATTCGGCGGCGAAGCTGCCATTCATCCAAAGCCTGTGGTGCTCGTGTACCAATAACGTACACTCCGCTCCTCATTTCCTAACTTCATGTCATCTTCTTGGTGCTGACAAGTGAACGATTTGAACTTGATTAGTAGAAGGGATGTTCAAATCATCCACTGGTGATCACATAGAATCAGTCGAAAAGTTTTAGGGGGTTAATAATTATGAAATTAATGCATGAAGCCAAAAATATGCTAAAAACAAATATACGTGAATACGGAATGTATATTGCATTATTTATTATCATGCTAACGTTCACTATATTAACGGATGGATTGTTTTTATCCTCACGTAATATTAGTAACTTATTAGATGCTACGGGGTATATAGCTGTACTGGCAGTGGGAATGACATTAGTTATTGTTATTAGACATATCGACCTGTCTGTAGGATTTGCTGCGGGATTTATGGGAGCGATTGCAGCAACAATGTTAACTCAATTAGGCGTCCCGGTCATTATTACTATTCCAGTTATTCTTTTGCTAGGAATTGTTGTAGGTTTCTTCAACGGATTTCTCGTTGCGTCAATTGGAATTCCTTCGTTCGTTGCTTCTCTAGCAGCAATGTTAATATTCCGTGGTGCACTACTTCGTGTTACTGAGAAGTCAGGTACTATTATGGTTAAAGACGAAACGTTTAACGCAATTGGAAATGGATATGTACCCGCTATAATGAAAGTTATGCATTTGAATTTATTATCATTAATTATCGGAGCTATTATTATTGTTTTGTATATTGTTAGTGAGTTTTCAAAACGTAAAAATAAACAAAAGTACAATTTTGAAGTCATGTCTAAAGGTATGTTTGCTATTAAACTAGTATTTATTTCTGCAATTATTGCTTATATTACTTATATTCTCGCAGGTTACAAGGGCTTCTCATGGACTGTTATTATTATGTTGATCGTAGCCGTTATTTATCATTTTCTAACATCTTCGACGGTAATAGGTAGACATATATATGCTGTCGGAAGTAATCCTGAAGCAGCACATTTAAGCGGAATTAACGTCAAGAAAATTACGTATATCGTCTTTGGTTCAATGGGCTTATTATCCGCTCTATCAGGTATATTATTTACTGCTCGCCTACAATCGGCAACAACAACTGCTGGAACATTGTTTGAACTAGATGCTATTGCAGCGGCCTATGTAGGCGGTGTCTCTGCTGCAGGTGGCGTTGGTAAAGTAACGGGTTCAATTATTGGTGCTATCGTTATGGCATCTCTTATTAGTGGTATGAATCTGTTAGGTGTAGGAATTTCATATCAATATATTATTCGCGGCGGTGTGCTCGCTGTTGCTGTAATATTTGATGTTATGACTCGTAGAAAGCGTGCGTAACTCTAGTGAAACAAAACACCTTTAAGTTGAAACGACAAGTTTGGTAAATGAAGTGCACTCCTAAAAATGAACAGTGGAATAAACACCTTGTTTATCCAATGAACATTGAGGGAGTGCATTTTTATGTATATATTTATCCTCCTCACTAGTAATTACTTATTCATATAAGTGAGTGCTCAAAATGAATAAGTAAATTTTTGTGTTATTTTACAGTTGTATGATGATTCGTGAAATAATACAATTATTGCAGTAAGAAAGTGCATACTATGAATGAGAAGGAGGGGGAATGAAGATGACAACTATAAAAGGAAATATGACAACTAGACTTGAAAAAATGAGTTACGGTGGCTTTTCGTTCGGGCAAAATTTAATGTACATGCTTCAGCTTCAATTTCTTACGTTCTTCTACACAGAAGAAGTAGGATTATCTTTAGGTGCCACAGCTACATTGCTATTGATCGCTAAATTATGGGATGCATTTAATGATCCGATTATGGGGGCAATCGTAGATAAGCTAAACTTCAAATCAGGAAAGTACATACCTTGGCTGAAATACACAAGTATTATTATTCCGCTCACCATGTTATTTACATTTGTAAATATAGATGCTGGCTATTCTATGAAACTCGTGTTTGCTTACGTTACTTATATTATGTGGGGGATGGCATACACTGTCTCTGATTCGCCGATGTTTTCATTATCAACAGTGATGACCAGACATGTATATGAGCGTGATCAATTAATTGCTATAGCACGTATGACTGGTGCCATTGCAGCGATATTAACAGCTGGATTTATGCTGTTCGTCGATTCATTAGGATGGGTTGGTGCGATGGCCATCTATTGCGCTGCCTCATTAATAACGATGATTCCTTTACCTTTTGTTGCGAAAGAGCGAGTAGTATATAAAGAGCAGAACATATCGTTTGTGCAAATATTTAAGCACCTGCTTCGTAATAAATATTTCTTTATTTTCTATATTGGTTATTTGCTTATGAGTACAACCAATACTTTACAAACGATCGCAATCTATTTTGCAGAATCTAATCTAGGTGACGCAAATTTGCTTACTATATTATTAGCGGTATTAGTGTTGCCAATCGTTATTGTGTCACCACTTTTACCCAAGCTAATTACGACATTTGGAAAAAAACGTCTCACCATCTATTGTTCATGTCTCGTCATAATTCTTTCACTTATCCAGTATGCAGTAGGTTATAATAACTTTACATTGTTCCTTGTCATCGCGGCTGTTCGAGTACTTTGTATGCAAATTCCGCTATTACTGTACGGAATGTTTACGGCAGATTGTATTGAATACGGTAACGCGATTACAGGGCAGCGTACAGCGGGTGTAGCATTTTCAGTCCAGACGATGTTTACAAAAATCGCTGGAGCATTGTCATCTACATTATGCCTAGCTTTACTCTCTTATTATGGTTATGTAAACCAAAGCACTACGCAAAGCGCGGAAGCACTACATGGAATATGGGTGATTTTTACCTTAGTTCCGATTATAGGGTATATCGGAATGATAATTGCGATGTATTTCTACCGTCTTGATGAAAAAACTGTTTCCACTTACATGATTAAAAATCAGTCTGGAATTGAATTATAGTCTATTGTGAATAGAACACAAAATAATCAACCTGGGAGGTAAGACAGAATGTTAGTGAAAGAGTTAATGGAACTATTAATAGCACCAGTAGGTGAATTAGCCGAAACCGTAGATGGAATTATCGTAGGAGATGGCGATGAAGAAGTTAAGGGGATTGCGACAACATTTATATGTAGCTATGAAATGATTGAACAAGCTATTGAACGAGGCATTAACGTTATAATTTCACATGAGCCGACTTGTTATAACCATCATAGCGATCCTTATAATTTCGGTGTAAGTGAAGTAATAGAGCGCAAGCTAGAGTTATTGAATAAGCATCGTATAAATGTAATTCGTTTTCATGATTATGCCCATCGTTATTCTCCAGATATTATTTCGGAAGGTTTTCTTGACGTCATGGAATGGTCCTCATATTCAGATCGAGCTCATGAAGATTTATTAAATCTACCAACACAATCGGTAGGACAAATTATACAGCAGTTGAAACAGCGCCTTGGGATTGATTATATTCAGCTTGTCGGACAACAGGACCAATTATGTTCGAACGTCTGGCTGCGTCTTGGATTCCGTGGTACTGGTGCCCACTGTATCCCCGCATATGAAAAAGGGAATATACAATTAATTATCGCTGGTGAAGGATATGAGTGGGAAACACCTGAATATGTAAGAGATGCGAATGCACAAGGAAAAGCAATTTCATTGCTCGTTATAGGTCATCAGAAGAGTGAAGATGCGGGGATGAAGATTTTGGCACGACAATTACAACAACAGTTGCCACAATTGCCGATTACACATATTGAACAGCGAGCGGCTATTCAATATGTGTAGCGACTATACAAAGTTCAATTATTGATATTGTTTATCTAACTTTTCAAGTTTGCGATCTAAGAAGAAGTTTCCAAATGGTATAAATGCTACTACGAAGCAAAGTGCTGTCCAAATTAAATTCCAACGTGTCTTATATGCGGCATAAATAATACTTGCACCATAGACGATAACGATACCACCATGAATTCTACCGACAATGCTAACAACTTCCGGAATATCCATCCAATATTTCAGAGGCATACCAATACAAATTAGAATGATAAGTGATAAACCGTCTAACAGCCCAGCTAGTCTTAATTTACCTATAGGTGTTTTCAGCATAATATCTCCTTTAATATGTTGTATATACTGAGTATAGCGATAGATGGCATAGAGAAGATGAGCAAGCTGTGACAATTTTATTATTTTTCGGTAAGGAAATGATAAAAGTCATAGATTATAACAACTATGATTTGCTTCCTATTACGAAACTGGTATAATTCTAATGTAGAAGAAATACGACCCTACATAATGAAATAAATGAAGGAGGTAATTACATGTTTACTGGAATGCTACATACACATTCTGCAGCTTGGATAATTATGATTATTTTGTTCTTAGTAAGTTACTTTGTACCAAAACAAAAAGTGAAAAAAGTAACACATATGATTTTACGTTTATTCTATCTAATTCAGCTATTTTCTGGTGGCTATATGTTCTTCCAAGGTGGATATCCTCATGTATTCGACTTGAAAATCGTATTAGCGATTATACTTATTGGTATGATGGAAATGATCTTAGTTCGTCAGAGAAAAGGTAAAAACACATTACCGTTTTGGATTATTTTCGGAGTGCTATTAGTAGTCATTGTTCTGATCGGATACGGTGTTATCACATTCGGATGATACCAATATTATTCTATAAAAGAGCTGTCCATAAATTGCTACGAATGCAATTTACGGACAGCTCTTTTTGTAATGGAAATTAATATTGGCATGTATTGTATTTGTGAAACGAATTACAAAATGTTAATATTTACTGATATAGTTTTATTGGTAAATAAGGAACTTTTGACCTATATGAATAATTTTTATTCTATTAATAGAAACTATTTCAGTTATATTTCATTACAATCATCTATAATTATTAGCTATATAGAAATTATTCTTATATAGCTAGAATGGAGTTGTTGAGTATGGGGATTGCTACATCACAAATACAAATATCCTCACATATTTGGAATAAAAACTTTATGATTGCTCAAATAAATGCTGATTGCGAGATTACAGGCATTAATGAGTTGTTTCAACAGTTTATTGCGATATATGGTATTAATGAAATAGATCAACATATAGAAAAAATGTTCACACCGTTTGATATTCGACTCAAACGAAAAAAAGATTGGAAAGATGTATGGAAATCAGTGAATGAATTCGGTCACTGGAATGGACATCTTATGTATTTCCAATCCAAAAAGTTACTTGCAAAAGTTGAAGTGACGATTTCTACTGTAAATCAAGAAGAGGATATACAATCAGCCTCAGCCTATGTGATCATGGCACAAGATCGAACTGAACTAATTAATGAAGATTTGAATTACGATGAACAATTAAGAAATCTAATAGATATGAAAGACGCGTTTGATGCGGCATCTATTATTGCTGTGACAGATGCAAGTGGTGTTATTACCTATGTTAATGATATGTTCTGTCATATTTCCAAATATAGTAGACATGAATTAATAGGGAAAACACATAGAGTAATCAATTCCAAACATCACCCTAAGCAATTTTTTGCAGAGATGTGGAATACAATAATGCAAGGTAAAGTATGGCGTGGAGAAGTGGAAAATCGCGCGAAGGATGGAAGCTACTATTGGATGAATACTACAATTGTTCCTTTTCTAGACGATCAAGGGAAACCATATCAGTATGTCTCTATACGTTCGGACATTTCAGATCGAGTGATTGCCGAAACTAAGTTAGCTAAAGTATTGCAACATGATTTTCGTCGTACGATAAAAAATTTACAAAATTGTATCTTTAAATTAACTCGTGATCATAAACAGAAAATTGTATTCACATTAAGTGAAGGCAGAATAGCTGAATTACTCGATATTACAACAGAACAAGTAGAAAATATATGGATTAAAGAGGTTTGGAAAGAACAGTTCCATCATGTTGAACATTATTTTGAAGAGGCTTTTCAAGGGGAAAGTCATCAATTCGAGATGCGATATGGTAATAAATATTACTATATTTCGTTATCGCCAGTAATTGAGCAAGGGAACGTTATCGAAGTAGTCGGATCAATGATTGATATAACCGAGCGTAAAGAAGCAGAGGAAACAATTCATGTGATGGCTCATTTTGATTCATTAACGAATCTTCCGAATCGAACTTCATTCAACAGAGCACTTACTGATGCTATTCATACTGCGCAAGAAAAAGGTAGTAAGATTGCTGTATTGTTTATGGATTTGGATCGATTCAAAACGGTTAATGATACAATGGGACATTCCTCCGGAGATAAGTTACTCCAAAGTGTTGCTTTGAGATTATTGGGTAAGTTAAAGGGACTAGGTTATGTTTCGAGGCAAGGTGGAGATGAATTCACGATGTATCTCGAAAACGCTAATCATGCACAAGTGGAGTGGGTGGCAGAACATATCCTCGCAGATATGGCTCATCCATTTATTATAAATGGAACTGAAGTATATATTTCTCCAAGTATTGGAATCAGTATGTTTCCACAAGATGGGAAAACGATTGATCAACTATTACGAAATGCAGATGCTGCAATGTATACTGCAAAGGATAAGGGGAAAAACAATTATCAATTTTTCACCTTGGAATTACATCATGCAATCACTACAAGACTTGAGCTTGAGCGGGATTTACGTCGTGCGATTGAAAAAGAAGAATTGGAATTATGGTATCAGCCTAAGGTTAATTTGAGTAGTAATAAAATAATAGGAATGGAAGCTTTATTACGGTGGAATCATCCTACTCAAGGAATGATTGCTCCTAACCATTTCATTCATATTGCTGAAGAAACTAATCTCATAGTACCAATTGGAGAATGGGTATTACGAGAAGCCTGTCGTCAGATGAAGAGTTGGTATGATCAAGGTATTACTGATATTAATGTAGCTGTTAATATTAGTTTGAAACAATTCATGCATGATGATTTCCCTGCATTAATATCTGAAATTTTATTAGACATTAAGCTTCCTCCACGATATTTAGAACTTGAAATAACAGAAAGTGTAGCCCAAAATGCACAATATTCAATTAAAGTATTGGACAAAATTAAACAACTGGGAGTAAGTATTAGTATCGATGATTTTGGAACGGGTTATAGTTCACTTAGCTATCTCAGTCAGTTTCCCATTGATCGTTTAAAAATTGATCAATCATTTGTTAGAAACTTAAATGACAATAATAAAGTTATTATTCGTACGATTTTAGATATAGCCAATCACATGGGCATTTCGGTTATTGCTGAAGGAGTAGAAACGATTGATCAAGTAGAGTTTTTGAAGCAATTGAACTGCCAAGAAGCTCAAGGGTATTATTATAGCAAACCGCTTGCAATAATTAATGCCAATCAGTTTATTAGCACATATAAGAAAATAATGATTTCTTAATTGAAATGACGCATAGCTTCTGATGATTGGTAGTAAAATATAACCAATTAGCAGAAGCTATCGTTATATTTCACTATTGGATATAGAAGTTGTACAATTAGTAATAATAGTGAACGACATAAGTGTTGCTATTACATACTTCTGGTGCAATGTTAGTAAACAAAACATCGAGAAAAAATAAAGCTTTGAGGAGTACTGACTATGAAAGAACAATTATTGAGACGATTCATCTCATATGTAAAAGTAGGAACACAAGCGGATCCTAATGTTGCAACATGTCCATCTACTGGTGGGCAATTAATGCTAGCCAAACAACTTGCCGAGGAATTACAGGAGCTTGGGCTATCAGATGTTACTTTAGATGACAATGGATATGTTATGGCAACATTACCGGCCAATACAGATGTCCCTACACCGACTATTGGTTTTATTGCGCATATGGATACGGCAACTGAACTAACGGGCTTCAATGTAAACCCTCAAATTGTCGAAAATTATGATTGCACTGATATTGTGTTGAATGACTCACAACAAATTGTATTATCACCTAAACAATTTCCAGAACTACTGAAATATAGTGGACAAACATTAATTACGACTGATGGTAATACATTGCTTGGTGCAGATGATAAAGCGGGTATTGCCGAGATTGTTACTGCAATGGCTTATTTGCTAGAGCATCCAGAAATCAAGCATGGGACGATAAAAGTAGGCTTTACACCCGATGAAGAAATCGGCCGCGGAGCAGATTTATTCGATGTGGAAGCTTTTGGTGCAGAATATGCTTATACGATGGATGGCGGTCCGCTTGGAGAATTACAATATGAGAACTTTAATGCTGCAAGTGCTACAGTAACTTGTATTGGACGTAGTGTTCATCCTGGTACTGCTAAAGGGAAGATGATCAATGCTACTCGTATTGCACATGCATTTCAATCTGCAATGCCTGAGTACGAAACGCCAGAACATACGGATGGATATGAAGGTTTCTATCATTTAAGTCATATTGAAGGTGGCGTCGAAAAGACGACCCTCGAATATATTATTAGAGAATTCGATCAAGATACATTTGAGGAACGCAAGCAATTTATAGCTGATGTTGCCAAACAAATTGAACAGAAATTTGGCGAGGGTACTGTGAAAATTGAAATTACCGATAGTTATTTCAATATGCGCAATCAGATTGAACCACGTATGGAAATTGTGGATCGCGCTTTTGAAGCTATGACTAAAGTTGGCATTACACCAATCGTTGAACCCATTCGTGGTGGAACGGACGGTTCACGCTTATCTTACATGGGTTTACCTACTCCGAATATATTTGCCGGTGGAGAGAATTTCCATGGTAAGTATGAATTTGTATCCATTGATACGATGCAAAAAGCAGTAGAAGTTATTGTTGAAATTGCTAAATGCGAGTAGAGTATAGTTATTATAAGGAGTTAATAGAAAAATTCCTATTGTATTTATTCTAGTGTAGCGGGGGAGCATAACGTGCAAAAGGTAAGAGTTGGGATTATTGGTTGCGGTAATATAAGTGATGCCTATCTAGTAAATTGTGTTCATTATGAAGAACTTGAAATCGTAGCATTAGCAGATTTGAATGGGGAATTGGCACAAACAAAAGCTGATAAATATAATGTTGAAAAAGTGTTATCAACAGAGCAACTATTAGCTGATCCCGATATTGATATTGTATTGAATTTAACGATTCCGCAAGTGCATGCAAGCGTTAGTCTTGCTGCACTTGATGCAGGAAAACATGTGTATTCCGAGAAACCTTTGGCTGTTACGGTTGAAGATGGACAAGCTATTGTTGATAAAGCTAGGCAACTTGGGCTTCGTGTTGGTGTAGCACCTGATACGGTATTAGGTGCTGGTATTCAAACTTGTCGAAAACTTATTGATGAAGGTGCAATTGGACAACCTATTGCAGCTAATGCTTTTATGTTATCGGGCGGACCAGAGAGCTGGCATCCTAATCCTTCGTTTTTATATGCAAAAGGAGCAGGTCCAATGTTCGATATGGGACCATATTACTTATCAGCATTTATAACGTTACTTGGCCCAATTACACGTGTAACTGGATCAGCAGTAATCTCTTACCCACAGCGTAAAATTACTAGTGAGCCACAATATGGTGAAATGATTCAAGTAGAAACGCCAACACATATCAATGGTGTGATAGATTTTGAAAGTGGGGCTACGGCAACACTTGTTACGAGTTTTGATGTTAAGGGTGGAAGCTCGTTACCTAATATCGAAATCTATGGAAGTGAAGGATCGATCATAGTTCCTGATCCCAATACTTTCGGTGGACCAGTTAAGTTGCGCAAGGCAGGTAGTGATCAATTCGAAGAAGTTATGTTGACACACCCATATAGCGAAAATGATCGTGGTATTGGGTTACTAGATATGGCAAAAGCAATTCAAGAGAATCGTCCTCATCGCGCAAGCGGGGAACTAGCATTGCAAGTATTGGAAATTATGCATGGTTTCCATATCGCTTCTGCTGAAGGTCGTCATTATAAAGTAGCATGTAACTGCGAAAGACCTACTGCGATGTTAAGCAATAATTAATATCATTAATATATAATAATTCTGTTAGAGTCGATATTTAAGTTAAGGAAGGCCTTAATTTTCGTATCGACTCTTTCTTTATTCTTGGCATAAATAACATATTATAGTAGTCTAATTGTGGGGGTGATGCGCTTGTATCGTATTTTATTAGTAGATGATGAATTATTTTTCCGACAAGGTTTACGAGCGATAATCGATTGGGAGTCATGCGGGTATGAAGTAATTGGCGAAGAAGATAATGGTGAGGATGCATTTCATTTTATAATAAAGCACCAACCAGAGGTCGTCATTACTGATATTAGAATGCCTGAATGTGATGGTTTACAATTAATTCATAAAGTTGTACACGAAGCGAAGTTAAAAACTAAGTTCATCATTGTAAGCGGTTACGATGAATTTAAATACGCTCAGCAAGCAGTTAAATATGGCGTATGTGACTTTTTATTGAAGCCAATTGATGAACAAATTCTTGAGAATAGTCTAATAGATATAGCAGCGAAATTGCAAAGTGAAAAGAAACAATCGAGACATTCACTTATGCATCATCACGAAGATTTAATCAATATCATCTTACAAGAACAACCAACGAACGCACAGTTAATAAATTATTATTCTAATATGAAATTACAAGTAACAGAGCAATATTATTTCGTATTTATAGAAAATAACTACTATCCCGTAATCAAAAGTAGAGACTTACATCAAATTGATCAGCTCCAGAACTACCTAGAATTGTTAAATGAACTACTACCTCAGTTTGAGTCACAATATTTATATCCACAGCAAGGAAAATTAGGTCTCATTATTAAAAAATCTTGGCTTAGAGAGTATTCTTCGATCACTTCATTAATGAAACAGTTGCATCGAAAGTTATCTCTACTTGAGGAAGGTACTATTCATCTGTACTATAGTCCTATTTGTGAAGGGATTAATTTTCTGAAAGAAGCGTATGAAGCAGCTGAATATGTGCAGCAATTCAAGTATTACGATAACAGACAATTATTTGATTACAACGATTTTAAAAGTTATACCCTTAGACATATCATGCTGCCAGCAGAGCGTTATAAGCAGTTACTTCAGGAGATGGAAGAAAATGATGAGCAACGTATTTCTACTGAGTTAGATTTATTATTTTCATCTTTTAGTGCAGAGTATTGCTCCATTGAGGCAATAAAAGCAAGTCTGCACAAGTTAGTGGCAGATTGTTTACAAATTTTACATGAGATGGAAATAGACAAGAATAGATTATCCAAGCTTAATACTGTATTGACTTGGGATCACTACAATATTGAATGGTTAAGCTTAAGAAACTTAATGTTAACTTTTTTATTAGAATGCGGTTCAGCTATTGCGGAAGAACGAAAAGAAATGTCTAAAGGTGGTATACAGCGTATTAAGAAATATATTGATCAACATTATGCAGAGCAAATAAGTTTGAAAACAATAGCATCGCAGTTTTATATTAATCCTGTTTATTTAGGACAATTATTCAAAAAAACATACGATAGTTATTTTAATGATTATTTATTGCAAATAAGAATTAATGAGGCTAAGAAGTTATTACGTCAGACAGATTTACGGATATATGAAATTGCTGAAAAAGTTGGCTTCAACCATCCAGAGTATTTTGTCGCGCAATTTGAAAAAACAGAGAAGTTATCTCCGAAGGCATATCGCCAAACCTTTCATAGTACTGTAGGTGAATAATAATGCGATTACTTAAAAAAGTAAAATTTTTTCCTCGATTAGACGACATGAGGTTGCGTAATAAGTTTCTGATGCTTTATATCTGTTGCGTATTTATTCCTATTATTTTAACTAATGTTATTTTCTACAATGTGATAAGTAATAATGTTCGTGAACAACGAATGGATGATATTGATATTAGTTTGCAACAAGTGCAAAATCAGTTTTGGATGCAAATTGAAGCTGCAGTAAGTGTCTCCTATATTTTCTATACAGATATTAACTTGTATACATTATTAGATGAACAGCACAATAATCCTGCTGATTTTGTAGAAGCATATGATAATTACATGCGCCGAATGATAAATAGCTATACACCAGTATATACTTCAGTGCAAAACATTAAAATCTACGTTAATAACCCAATGGTGATTCATTCAGGGGGTATTGCTTACTTGTCTGATAATATAAGAGAAAAACTTTGGTTTCGAGCATTAGATCAACGTACTTCGAGTGAACCTTTCTTTATACGTTCACCGAGGGAAGATAGTATTCATTCTGGAAGAATGGAAGAAAAAAGTGATAGCTTTAGTATTCTTCGTGTCATGGACTATTATGATTCTTACAGTACCTGGGATAAAGTGTTAAAAATTGAATTGAAAACGGATTCGATTGCAACTACATTATCAAGTCTAAATGTACCTGGATTTACTTATCTTGTTGACCCAGAAGGGATTATACAATTCACGAACGATACAGAAATTAACTGGATATCTGAAAGCATCTCAATAGACAAGCTATCAAATAATAATGATATGTATATGTTCGAAAATGATAGTTTCGATGCAGATCCATTGTTAGGTTGGCGTTTGGTTGCTTTAGTACCGAAAAGTGAAATCTTACATGAAGTTCAAACTTCACGGCATTTTGTACTATGGATAGCAGTAGTTAATATTATGGTGGCAAGTAGTATTATTATTATAATTTCACGTTCAATTACTACTCGACTTGGTTTTATTCTTAAATATATGAAACGTGTAAAAAACCAACATTTTGATGTCATTACAAAGCGTGAATCAAGAGATGAAATCGGGCAATTGACGAGTGAGTTTAATCGAATGACCTTACAAATAGGTAGCTTAATTAACGATGTATATGTAGCTGATATTAAGGAAAAGGATATGGAACTGGAACAAAGGTATGCTCAGCTTAATGCTCTCCAAAGTCAAATTAATCCTCATTTCCTGTTTAATGCTCTGGAAACGATTCGAATGAGAAGTATTATGAAAAAGGAGAATGAAACAGCTAAAATCATCCTTAATATGGCGAAACTATTCCGTAGCTCATTAACTTGGAGAAGAGATAAAGTTTCTTTGAAAGAAGAAGTTGAATTTATTTCCTGTTTCCTTGAAATTCAGCATTATCGCTTCGCTGATCGATTGGAATACAATATTAACGTCGATTCTGCTGCTGAAAAATGTGTTGTTCCAAAATTAATATACCTGCCTTTTGTAGAAAATGCTTGTATTCATGGTATTGAAAAAGTGAAAAATGGTGGAAAAGTAAATATCTCAATTGAAGTGCTCAATGATGAATTGCATTTCAATATTAATGACAATGGAGCTGGTATGTCCGACGAGCAGCGAATGAAAATTTACTCCTATTTAACGGAAAATGCTGATTTAGGTGAACGAATTGGAGTGCAAAATGTAATTTACCGCTTGAAGCTAATTTACGGTAAACAATTTCATTTCGAAATTAATAGTACCAATGGTATTGGAACATCTATTCATATTATTCTACCAGCAGAATTTAAATAACTTAAATTTCTATAATAATATCTATAGTTAGTACACTGATTTCAGCGACCTCAGCAAGATATAATGAAAGTGCTTACAAATTGATTAAAGGGGCTGAAGTAATATGAAAAAGAGATCATCAGTACGCATTGCAATATGTTTGCTATTAGCAATTATGCTAGTGGTAACAGGATGTGGAAGTAAAAGTGGTGGAGACAAAGTAAATAGTACCAATACTCCAACTAATGGATCGAAAGATGCAGAAGGAAAAGACCCAGCAGAAAAACCTCTAGATAAAGTAACGTTTACATACTTCAATGGTGCAGGTGCAGCTAAAGATATTAATACAAATGAAACAACGATTGGTAAAATACTAGAAGATCAAACAGGAGTTAACTTTAAAATTGAAAATTTAGTAGGAGATTTGAACACAAAAATTGGTACGATGAATGCTTCTAGAAAATATCCAGATGTTCTAATTCCTGATGCTGCAATTGACGAAGTGTTAGCTGCAGGTGGTTTTATTGACTTAACGAAACTAATTGACGAGTATGGACCTAATATTAAACGTGTATATGGACCTTACATGGAACAAATGAAAGATAAAGATGGAAAGATAATGTTCTTACCATTCTCTAACGTTGTTGGTGAATTCGTACCAGATCCTAACATTAACCAAGGTGCTTTCTGGGTACAACGTGGTGTATTGAAAGAAGCTGGATATCCGGAAATTAAAACAATTGATCAGTATTTCCAATTAATCCGTGACTATGAGAAAAAACATGAAGGCGATAATTTAACTGGATTTATTTCACTAACGCATGATTGGAGATTCTTTGCAACGACTAACGCTCCAATGCATCTTGCAGGATATCCAAATGATGGTGAAGTAACTGTAGATATGAGTACATTTGAAGCGAAAGTTTATTCAAATAATGATGATACAAAACGTTATATGAAATTATTGAATGAATTGAATGCAGAAGGTTTATTCGATAAAGCTTCATTCATTGATAACTATGATCAATATTTAGCTAAATTAACATCTGGTAAAGTACTTGGTTTCTTTGATTACGGTTGGCAAATCGCTAATGCCCAAAACGTATTGAAAGATGCGGCAAAAGCCGATCCTACTCAAGATGATCTAGTATACTTCCCACTACCTATTACATTTGACGGACAAAAAGATCAATATCTTGATCCTCCTGGTTTCGTTAAAAACCGTGGTATGGGTATTACAGTGAGTGCACAAAATCCTGAACGTATTATTCAATTTATTGATAACTTATTAACAGAAGAAAATCAGATAATGAAGAGCTGGGGTATTCAAGGCGAAACATATGAAATCAACGAAGAGGGCCGCTTCTACCGTACAGCAGAACAAGTTAAGAAAATAGATGAACCATTCCGTGAAAGTTTTGGTTTCAAATACTTTGATTGGAACTGGCCACAATATGGAACGAACTCTACACTTGAAAATGGTAATGCTTATGCACCTGGATACCAACCAGAAGTATTCCAAATGGATATGACAGAAGCGGATAAAACAATTCTAGCTGCTTATGGTGTTCAAACTTATGCAGAAATGTTTGCTGCTCCTGATGATCGTCCTTGGTATCCTGCTTGGGGTATTGCGAAAGAACAAGGATCTGCTGAGCAAATCTATGAAACGAAGAAAACAGAATTAACTCGTAAATATTTCCCTAAATTAGTGCTTGATCCTCCTAGCAAATTCGATAGTAACTGGGAAGAATTCACTGCAGAGTTCAATAAGCTTGATACTGCAGGATATGAAACTTTTGTAACTAGTGAAATTAAAAAGATTATTGATGGTGCAAAGTAGTAAATGATTTGCGGGACCATGCGATGAGGTTGATTTCATCGCAAAGGTCCCTTCTTTCAACCTGAGTAATCATAGTGAGGAGTGACGGGAATGAGTAAACTAGACATAATAGAGAGCCGTCAAAAGCCAATGGGAAGTGTTCAACTCTTTTTTAAACGCTGTATACAGCAGCATGCTTTATTGGTGATGACGATACCATTTCTAATATGGTTATTTATATTTAAGTATTTACCTATTTGGGGCTGGACGATAGCATTTCAAAATTTCAGACCTGCCAATAGTTTCGGAGAACAAGAGTGGGTAGGTTTTCAACATTTTAAATTTCTATTTGAGGATGATCGTTTCCTAAGAGTATTACGTAACACATTAGCAATGAGTGGAATTAACTTAATATTAGGATTTGTAACTGCTATTATACTAGCGTTATTGCTTAATGAGATAAGAGTCGTTTTCTTCAAACGTCTTGTACAAACTGTCAGTTATTTACCTCACTTTATATCATGGGTAGTTGCGGCGGGAATTGTTCAGACAACATTATCACCTGATGGAATTATTAATGATCTCTTAATGCGATTTGGACTAATTAAAGAGGATATACTATTTCTCGGTATAGGGGAATATTTCTGGGGAATATTCGGATCTGCCACCGTATGGAAAGATGTAGGGTGGAATACAATTGTTTATTTGGCAGCAATGACTATGGTCGATCCATCACAATATGAAGCTGCTGAAATTGATGGTGCGGGAAGATTTCAAAGGATGTGGCATATTACGCTACCTGGTATTAAGTCGGTCATCGTTGTCCTACTAATTATGAATATTGGTTACTTAATGGAGTCAGGTTTTGAACCGCAATATTTACTAGGAAACGGTATGAACGTCGATTATTCTGAAAATATAGACATATTCGTCTTAAAATATGGTATTTCGCAAGGTAATTTCTCTCTATCTATCGCAGCGGGAATGTTTAAGACAATTGTAAGCTTCATATTGTTGTTTATAGCCAACAATATCTCTAAGAGATTGGGAGAAGCAAGACTTTACTAGAAGGTAGGTAGATATCATGCGGACAAATTATTCTAAAAGTGATAAAATTTTTGATTATGTCAATTATACATTATTAACTTTGCTAATGATTGTAACGTTATATCCGTTCATTAATACATTGGCAATTTCATTTAATGATCCTAAAGATTCGATACGTGGAGGAATTTACTTGTTGCCACGTATGTTTACGCTAGAAAATTATCGTTATATTTTATCCGAAGATACCATCTTTAACGCTACGTTAATATCAGCGTTACGTACCATTATTGGTACGGTAACAACGGTGTTTTGCTCAGCAATTGTTGCGTATGCAATTAGTAGACAAGAATTTGTATTACGCAAATTCGTAACGATAGCATTTATTTTAACGATGTATATTAATGGTGGTCTTATCCCTAACTTCTTGCTTATTAGAGATTTGAATTTACTAGATTCGTTCTGGGTATATATTTTCCCAGGAATTATAGGGGTTTTTAATCTCATCATTATTAGATCGTTTATCGAAGGTTTGCCTGAGAGCATTCTAGAGTCAGCAAAAATAGATGGAGCAGGTGAATACCGTAACTTTTTCAGTATCGTATTACCTTTATGTGTTCCGGTTCTAGCTACAGTGGCTCTGTTCAGTGGTGTTTATCAATGGAACTCATGGTTTGATGTGTTTTTATATAATTCTTCAACAGTGGAATTAAGTACATTACAGTATGAATTACAAAAAATATTACAAAACTCAAATGCATCTATGACATCAACATCAGTAGATTTTACTTCAGCTGGTCATAACACAGGGAAAGTAACACCAACCTCTATTCGTGCTACCATGACAATCGTTGCATCGGTACCTATTATTATGGTATATCCATTCCTACAAAAGTATTTTGTTAAAGGTATGATGGTTGGCGGTGTAAAAGGTTAACTCTTTCTAGTAAGACATAAGGTTTTCACTGTAGATTATAAGATTTACTCCGTTATGTTATGTGAGAACGTTTTATATAATAAGTGAAACAACTTTTAATGTAGAAATGGATGATGGCTGATGACAACTGTAAATAAGCAAGCGGCATTTGAAAGTAATCAGTATCGCAATGTTTTTGCCGAATACGGCTATAGTGAAGAAGCAATTAATGAGCGAGTGCAATCAACTTGGGATGCTTTGTTCGGTGAAGACGAAGCTACGAAAATATATTATGAATTAGGTCATGACAAAGGATATTTATTGGATACTGGAAACAATGATGTTCGTTCAGAAGGAATGTCCTATGGGATGATGATGGCGGTTCAATATGATCGACAAGACATATTTGATCGTCTATGGAATTGGACGTATAGTTTTATGTACATGACTGAAGGATTGCATCAAGGATATTTTGCATGGTCCTGTCAACCAGATGGCCATCGTAATGCACAAGGACCTGCTCCTGACGGTGAAGAATTTTTTGCTATGGCATTATTTTTCGCTTCACATCGATGGGGTGATCGAGAAGCGCCATATAACTATAGTCAGCAAGCACGAAATATATTGCACACATGTTTACACCAACAACAACCAGGTTATACGATGTGGAATTTGGAAAACAAACTTATTAAGTTTGTACCAGAAGTTGAGTTCTCTGATCCTTCTTATCACTTACCGCATTTCTATGAGTTATTTGCACTATGGGCCAATGAAGAGGATCGTGTATTCTGGAAAGAAGCGGCTCAGGCTAGTCGCGACTACATTCATATTAGCTCTCATCCTGTTACAGGATTAGCAGCGGAATATGCTTTCTATGATGGAACGCCAAATCATATCCGTGGATTCGGACATTTCTTTAGTGATTCGTACCGAGTAGCGGCAAATATCGGTTTAGATTATTTGTGGTATGGTGTAGATGAACGTCAAGTTGATATCGCTAATCGAATTCAAGCATTTTTTGCTGATAAATCGCCAGATGATTATCGTAGATATTCGATTGATGGTGAAGCATTTGAAGAAAAATCATTACATCCAGTTGGTCTGTTAGCAACGAATGCTGTTGCTTCAATTGCAGCGAGTGGTGAACATGCGAAGTCAGCAGTGGAACTACTTTGGAATACACCAGTACGTACGGGTGATCGTCGCTACTATGACAACTGTATTTACATTTTTGCGATACTTGCTTTAAGTGGAAATTATCGCATATGGAAGAAGTAGGCACAGATATATGCAGTAGATAGATATGTTACTTTTAGGTTAGAAGTAGCCACTAGAGTGGCACGATAATTACTTGTAGTGGAAGCATGCAAGGCTCACAAATTTCGTGGGCTAGCATGCTTTTTTGTGCGTTTGGCAACGCAATCGATTACGGATAGTTATCGAAGGCTATAATTTTTGTTTGACAATTTACCTAGAATCGAAGTAATCTAAATAAAGTAACATATATTACCATATAATGCGCTTTCATTAGCTAGAACTACATTTTTTTGAAAGGGTGTGGTATATGCAACCAAAATGTGAAAACGTTTGCACAACCTTTGTAAATGTATTTAACAATTGTTGAGACAACTTGAATGGATTGCTTATGGAAAATAGAAAATTTTTCAGGGGCACAGTTAGCTGATTTTCTTGTTGCACAAGCTATGAAATTTATTACAATAACAGCAAGGTAGGAAACTGCATACTGGCATCATTCTTAGATACGGGATTAACAGCAGATACTACGTACATATATTATTCTATAACAGCTTACGATGCTTAGGATAATCTTTCAGTGGTCAGTGTAGGGTCAATTGTGAAAACGTTTGCGCAATTGCCTAGGAACACTATGAAAGGAATCGACGCATCTGAATTGAAAAGATGTGAGAGTTCAATTCCATCCAAGGAGGGATAGAGGATGAAACGTTTATATCGAAAATCCGTGTTCTTATTAATAACGATTATATCAATTCTTACAATGGGTACAAACACAATTTTCGCCGAAATTTCAGCAACACATGTGTACCATAATCATATGCCTAATTTTTGGCCTTATTATAATTTGGAAAGTTACTCCTCAACAGCAGTTGGTAGCCCAATTCGCTATACGTACGATGGTCAAGTTATTGACTTAAAAAAAAATCCACCTTCTAACTACACGTATTATTTGCCGAATGGCTCTCCTATGCCACACGATGACTTGGTTTCTTATTATTCACATCATGCTAAAACCGGTGCTTATTTATATTGGCCATGGCAAGTAGCGAGCACCTTAAAGAACGATCATCCATCCGCACAAATGCAGGTGACGATGTCAGGCTCACTTATTAATAATGTTAACAGCTTTATGTCGACTAATAATGTTCCTGGGTACAATGATCCTAACTGGGGGCAGCCTTGGAAAAATGCTTACGACACGTTAAGGACGCCAAATGGAAATCGTACATTGGATTTAGTACATTTCAGTGGACATCATACGATGGGACCACTAGTAGGCAACGAGTATTTATTAAAGGATTTAATTTATCAAAATGCAACACTAGCACAGCCATATTTTTTAGGTAACTCTTTTACTTCTTCCAAAGGTTACTTTCCTACTGAGCTAGGGTTTTCAGAAAGAATTATTCCTGTATTGGCTAAATTGGGAATTGAATGGTCAGTTATCGGAAACAACCACTTCTCAAGAACATTGAAAGATTACCCGCTGTTAAATGATCCAGGGAAAGATACGATGGTATCGCCGCCTAACCGAGCAGATTTGCAAAATACGAGCAATGTCGGAGACTGGGTTGCTCAACCGATGTTTAACGAAAAACAAGTCGTATACAATAAATATCCTTTTGCTTCAACACCACACTGGGTGAAGTATGTAGACCCGAAAACGGGAGTTGAGGATCGCATAGTCGGCATTCCTGTCGCACAAGCAGAATCATGGGAGGAAGGATATCAAGGCTCAGTGAAAGCTACTGCACTTAAACCATTTGAAGGCTTGACTTCGCAGAAACAATTTTTTGTCATTGCTCACGATGGAGATAATTCGTCAGGTCGTGCAGGATCTGAAGATACATGGCGTAATGCTGGCAATGTAACGTATTCCGATCAAGGTGTAAAAGGCGAAGGTATTAATGAGTATTTGAAAAATAATACGCCTGCAGCCAACGATGTTGTTCATGTTCAAGACGGTTCATGGATTGATACTCGTGATTCTTCGTCCGATCCACAGTGGCATCACTGGAAACTGCCGTTTGGCATTTGGAAGGGACAATTTGCCGATTTTAATAGAGTAACAGGCTTAAATTTAGCTCCAAAGAAAAATTTGAGTGGCGTTGAAGATGGAATGACGGTCTCTTTCGAATATGGCTACCACTATTTAGAAAGAAACTTTGCATTGCTGCAAGCCGCTGAAAACTATGCGAAAACGGCAGAGCAAATATGGCTGGGCGATCACCTTAATTATTGGTCACCTACTACGCAATTAGATCGTCAAATTACTTATCAAGGTAATCAATTAAACCCATGGATGATTTCTTATCCAGTTAAAGGGAATGCAAGTAATGATTATAAAGGCGGTGCAAATCCTGCAGAGCTTGGTTGGTATTTCTTATTGCCAGCTATGGATTCAGGGTTTGGATATTATGATGAAAATGTGGATGACAGTGTAAAACCAACATTAGCATTTAACAATTCGCTATATTTCACTAAACCATATGTAGAGCAAAACATTTCAAAAGACAAAGTTGGCCCATCTGTTTGGTGGCCGCAGCGTTGGCCTTACAATCCAGGTAGTGCCAATGTTGATAAGTCTGAAGGTTGGACGTTACATCATTTTGATAACACTTTCGGTATCTATACGTACGCATATGATGTGAATGACATTCAAGATATTAAGGTGAAAATTAGAACGCATCGTGACAAGTCTGCTGACGTTACGGACAATACGTTCCGTGTCTACGATCCAGAAGTTTTGGCGGCACAAGGCATCGCTAACATTGATCCATCAAAAGTGAGTGATTGGATCGAATATCCGATGCTCAAGCGTGAACTGAAGCCAGATATTAACGGTGTAGCATGGCAAGCTTCTAGCAAGCAAATTATGGAGAAGGTTCCAGCTCAAGAAATTGGTGATTTATATTACACCTATTTGAGTGATTATCGTGACCAATTAGTTGACTACTACATCGAAGCTGTTGATGCTTCTGGCAATGTAACGAAAACAGAAATTCAGTCGGTTTATGTAGGTGCAGGTAAATATTCAAAAGATGCAAGTGGTAAAATTGTTGAGGATGTTAACGGTACGATTACAGGTACACACCCGTTCCTAGTTGTCGATAACGAGTCACCAACAGCACCAACTGGATTGACAACTAATAATATAACGGACCGTTCAATTACGCTATCCTGGACTGCTTCTACCGACAATGTAGGCGTAACCGGCTACGAAATATTTAGAGATGGCACGAAGATAGGTACATCAACAACGACCAGCTATGTAGACAGTAATTTAACTCCACAAACTTCTTACGAATATACAATTAAAGCTAAGGATGCAGCAAATCATCTGTCGTCAGCAAGCGAGAGCTTAATCGTTGCTACTTTGGAATCTGACTCAGTGCCGCCAACGGCGCCTGCTAATGTAATTTCAAGCAGCAAAACATCCTCTAGCATTACGCTGACTTGGGATGTAGCCACGGATAATTACGGAGTTGCAGGATATGAAATTTATCGTAATGGCGTAAAGGTAGGCACATCAAATACGACTTCATTTGAGGATCGTAATCTTGAACCAAGCACAGAATATACGTATACGGTAAAAGCCTTTGATGCAGCTGCAAATTTATCAGTAGCAAGTATCGCACTTAAGGTGAATACAGATAGTGGTAATGTTGTAACACTGTATTATAAGCAAGGATATACGACCCCTTATCTTCATTATAGAGTGATTGGAGGAACATGGACTACCGCTCCAGGAGTGGTCATCCCTTCTTCGAACATAAGTGGATACAACAGTATTACGCTTAATATCGGGGCAGCTAGTGGGATCGAAGCGGTATTTAATAATGGAAGTGGTACTTGGGATAATAATGGGGGCAAAAACTATATCTTCCCGGCAGGAATTTCTACTTACGAAAATGGCATAATTAAGACTGGCGCGCCTGTATCTAATGAAGATACGATTGCTCCAACTGCCCCTGCAAACTTGCAGTCGACAGCGAAAACAAGCAGCACGGTTACACTGTCATGGGGAGCTTCATCAGATAACGTCGGCGTAGCGGGCTATGAGATTTGGCGTAATAATACGAAGGTGGGCAATGCGAGCCAAACAACGTATAGCGATACAAATTTGGCAGCTAACACAGAGTATACGTATATCGTTAAAGCATATGATGCCAAGCAAAATGTATCGAATCCGAGTAATACATTGCAAGTGACAACGAATCCAGTTGCACAAACGAATGAAGCGACTATCTATTACAAACAAGGATATGCACTACCGTACTTGCACTATGCTCCGAGCAATGGAACATGGACTACTGCTCCAGGTTTGAAAATGGAAGTCTCTGAAATTGCAGGCTATAGCAAAATTACAGTTAACCTAGGTACAGCAACGAGCATGCAAGCAGTATTCAACAATGGCAGTGGTACATGGGATAACAATGGTGGACGCAACTATACCTTCTCAAAAGGTGTTTCCACTTTCAATAACGGTGTGATTACGTCAGGAGCGCCAACAGTTGCTGTTCAGGAAGGATTAACGATTCGAGTAACCGTTCCGAGTAATACGCCTGTCAATGAATCAATTTATCTCACAAGTAATATTTCAGGTTGGAATCCTGGTGATGCGACACTTAAATTAACTCGCAACGAAGATGGAAAGTACAGTATCACGTTGCCTATATCTGCGGGAACGAAGCTTGATTTTAAGTTTACGAGAGGTACATGGAACAACGTGGAAGTAAATGGTTCAGGCTCGGATCTTTCCAATCGTACGTATACGATGAGTGGAATTTCTCAAACATTGGATCTGACTGTACAGAAGTGGAAGGATAAATAAATTGTAATAAATCAATCACAAAGAGAAGCATACAAAAAATAGTAGCACAGACCAAGGTTAAGGTTTGTGCTACTATTTTTAGTAGCATCGAAGCTAGGTCGAGCAGCATATAGGGGCGGTGAAATATTAGTTTTGTAGTAAGTCACGTTAGATTATTACTGTAGACTATACGAATAGATGTAGAGCAATATATAATGTTGCTAAGTAGGAAAACAGATGATGTAAGAGGAGGTAGCAACTTGTCACTGGAACTCAATCAATCTGTATTACCGGCCGTCCACAAACTGAAAGACGTAGAAGAGGTTCTTACATCCTCCAATACATATATGGTGCTATTAGGTGGGCATATTGGTCAACTACAAAGTACAGTAGAACTAATCAAGCATCATGGTAAAGAAATATTTCTTCATGCTGATCTCATTGATGGATTAAAAAATGATGAGTACGCTGCTGATTTTTTATGCCAAAGTATCCGGCCGACTGGTATTATTTCTACAAGAGCAAACGTAGTAATGAGAGTGAAGCAAAGGGGCTTAATCGCAATTCAACGGATGTTTCTACTTGATTCGGATGCGCTAGAAAGAGGGTATAGGCTGCTTGAGAAAACAAAACCAGACTTTATCGAAGTACTTCCAGGTATTATGCCTGAAATTATTAGTGAAGTGAAGCAACATACAGGAATATCGGTTATAGCGGGCGGTCTTATCCGCACAACAGAACATGTTAATGAAGCTATACAAGCAGGTGCAACTGCGATAACGACGTCAAGAAAAGAGCTTTGGATGAGATGAAGTTTGCAATCTTTTATATATAACGATACTTTGATGGAGGGATAAGCATGACGAAATATATCATGTCAATTGATCAAGGGACAACAAGTACTCGTGCATTACTGATTGATAAGCAAGGTACAATTGTTGCTATAGAGCAGGAAGCACTTCCACTTATCTATCCACATCCAGGTCATGTCGAAGTAAATGCCACGTTTATATGGGAATCAACCCTTAATGTAATGCGAAAAGTAGTAGAAAAATCGAATATTACTGCGGAGCAGATTGAAGCGATTGGGATTACTAATCAACGGGAAACAACGGTAATTTGGGATAAAGTAACAGGTAAGCCGATTTATAACGGATTAGTATGGCAGTCTCGTCAAACAGCTAATATATGTGAGCAACTTAAAGCAGACGGGTACGAGAATGATTTCCGTCAGAAAACAGGTCTTGTTATTGACCCTTACTTCTCAGGTACAAAAGTTAAATGGATACTCGATCATGTTAATAGTGCTCGTGAACTTGCGGAGCAAGGGAGATTACTATTTGGTACAATCGATTCATGGTTAATTTGGAATATGACCAATGGCAAAGTGCATATTTCGGATGTGTCGAATGCTTCACGGACGTTAATGTTCAATATTCACAGCCGTTCTTGGGACGAACATCTACTTCACTTATTGAATGTGCCTGCAAGTATGCTTCCGGAAGTTAAGGCATCTTCAGAAGTGTATGGATATCTGGATGAACATCTGCTTGGACATTCTATTCCTATCGCAGGTGTAGCAGGAGATCAACAAGCTGCTCTATTTGGACAGAGCGCATTTAGTATTGGAAATACGAAAAATACATATGGTACCGGATGCTTCATGTTGATGAATACGGGAGAAACGCCGATCTCATCGGAACATGGCTTGCTAACGACGATAGCTTGGGAAGTAGATGGTAAGTTAGAGTATGCACTGGAAGGCAGTGTGTTTATAGCGGGAGCAGCTATTCAATGGTTACGTGATGGATTACAAATTATAGAACATGCCTCGCAGACAGAGGAAATGGCTTTAAGCGTCACTTCTTCCGAAGGGGTATATGTCGTTCCTGCATTTGTTGGGCTTGGAACACCATACTGGAATAGTGATGTGCGCGGCTCGATATTTGGGTTAACACGTGGTACAAGTAAAGAGCATATTGTAAGAGCAGTACTTGAATCTTTAGCATATCAATCACGCGAACTACTTGCTGTCATGGAGAAAGATTCTGGATACAAAATAACTAGTATGGCTGTTGATGGTGGGTCTATTCATAATAACTTCCTGATGCAATTCCAAAGTGATATTCTAGGTGTTGCTATAGAACGTCCACTTATTAGTGAATCGACTGCACTTGGCGCAGCGTTCCTTGCTGGCTTAGCTGTTGGTTTCTGGAGTGGTAAAGAAGAGATAGCCGCTATTCATAAAGTAGAAAGAGTATTTTTCCCACATATGGATGAGGCGGAGCGAGAGAAATTATTCGCTGGCTGGTTACGTGCGGTAAAGGCTGCAATGGCATTTTGTGAATAATGATGATATACTATCGACAAGTTAATAATGGTTGGAGATATGGAGAAACCACGAATGCTGTTCTTAAATGGGCTTTAATGCCCTTTATGAACGGCTTCTGAGGTTTCTCTTTTTTTGTTGGACTTATGAGAATAACGATTGCTTTACCCTAGAGGAGATGAGCTAATGAACAGACAGACAAAGAATGAATTATTTAGTGTATTTAATCGAGCACAAAGTTTAGAACAAATGGCAGCTCAAAAGCTAGATATGCTTGTTATAGGTGGCGGCATTACAGGAGCGGGAATTGCACTGGATGCTGCAAATCGTGGGTTAAGCTTAGGTCTGATCGAGATGCAGGACTTTGCAGGAGGGACATCGAGTCGTTCTACGAAGTTAGTTCATGGCGGTTTACGTTATTTGAAAAATTTTGAAATTGCGGTTGTCGCGGAAGTAGGTAAAGAGCGTGAGATCGTATATGAGAATGGACCTCATGTAACAACGCCGGAATGGATGTTATTACCTTTATATGTTGGTGGATCAATGGGGAAATTCACGACATCGATAGGTTTAAGATTGTATGATTTTCTAGCAGGTGTGAAGAAAACGGAGCGTCGTAAAATGCTTAATGTCGAGCAAACATTAGCAAAAGAACCTCTTTTGAAAAGCGCAGGCATGAAGGGTGGCGGTTATTATGTTGAATACCGTACCGATGATGCGCGTCTAACGATTGAAGTTATGAAAAAAGCAAGAGAGCTTGGAGCGATAGCAGTTAACTATACAAGAGCAGAAAGTCTAATATATGATGATCAGAAAAAAGTAATTGGTGTTTCGGTTCGAGACTTGCTATCAGATAAAATCTATGAGATATATGCTAGTAAAGTCATTAATGCAACAGGTCCTTGGGTGGATGAGCTGCGTGAACTTGATGGTTCGAAGCAAGGAAAAACTTTACGATTAACTAAAGGTGTCCATCTCGTATTTGATGGATTGAGATTTCCGCTAAGACAGGCAGTATATTTTGATACTGCGGATGGTCGTATGGCATTCGCAATTCCGCGTGAAGGCAAAACTTATCTTGGTACAACAGACACGAATTATACGAGTGATACATCGAACCCTATAACAACGGATAACGATCGAAACTATTTGTTAGCGATAGCTAATGAAATTTTTCCAACATTGAAGTTAACGAATCAAGATGTAGAGTCTAGCTGGGCAGGATTAAGACCATTAATTCAGCAAGAAGGTAAGTCCCCATCTGAAATTTCACGTCGTGATGAAATATTCGTATCAGATTCAGGCTTAATCTCCATTGCAGGCGGTAAATTAACGGGTTATCGTAAAATGGCAGAAGATGTTGTGAATAAGACAGTAGAACTAATGAAACAAGAGGGAATAATGAAATTATCGGATGCTCCTTCTACTCGCCATATTCCGATATCCGGTGGAGATTTTGGTGGTTCATCTAAAATGGAAGCTTATATTCAAGCTCAAGCTGCTATTGGAGTGAAACAAGGGTTATCGCAGGAAAACGCAACATTACTCGCTAGACGCTTTGGTACTAACGTGCCAATAGTGTATGATTTGGCTAAGGAAGCAGTAGGCTGGGGGAAATTGTTTGGACTTACAGAACTTCCTGCCATTATGTTGCAATATGCGATGAGATATGAAATGGCAGCCAAACCAGTAGATTACTTTATCCGTAGAACGGGTGATATGTTCTTTCAAATTGATAGTGTTCTTACATGGCGTGAACCCGTATTACAAGCAATGAAAAGTGAACTTGGCTGGACAGAAGAGCAATTTAACCAGTATACAGCTGAACTGGATCGCAAGATTGATGAGGCTAAAAACTCGCATCAGGAATAGAAGGTAGTATCTCTCGATATACCAAAAGGTTATACTGTAATAGAACATATGCTAACGTGGCAAAGTTACATTAAATCGAGCTTAAATTCGTTCGAGCCATAGACCTCAAAAATGAGGTTCATGGAGTGAAAAGCGCTTCAAGCACGATCATAGACCTCAAAAATGAGGTTCACGGAGTGAAAAGTGCATCAAGTACGGTTATAGACCTCGAAAATGAGGTCCACGGAGTGAAAAAGTGCATCAAGTACGGTCATAGACCTCAAAAATGAGGTCCACGGAGTGAAAAGTGTATCAAATTTAAAGTAAACTAGGGGTAAAGTTCAACCTAAATGCTTCCGATGTAACTTTTCATTGCGAAGTAGCAACTCAAGAACCTATGAAAAGTTTTAGGGAATGCTTCCGATGTAACTTTTCATTGCGAAGTAGTAACTCAAGAACCTATGAAAAGTTTTAGGAGGTAAAGATTATGAAGTATAGAAGATTAGGTAGTACTGACTTGAATGTTTCTGTCATTGGACTTGGAACTTGGCAATTCGGTGGAGAATGGGGAATTGATTATACGCAACCTGAGGTAGATCAGATTCTTGATCAAGCACATGATCTAGGTATCAATCTCATTGATACTGCGGAATGTTACGGTGATCATCTGTCTGAGCAATTTATCGGTAACTATATAAGTCGTCGTAATCGTGAAGATTGGATTATTGCTACCAAATTCGGACATGAGTTCCATTCCATCTTCTCACGTACAGACCGATATGATGAGCAAAGTGTACTTAAGCAATTAGATGCTTCATTAAAAGCATTGCAAGTGGATTATATTGATCTGTATCAATTCCATTCTGGACCAGATAGCGCTTTTGATAATGATCAATTATGGACGACACTTGATAAACAGATCCAAGCAGGGAAAATTCGTCATCTTGGATTGTCGATCGGTAAAAATAATAATATGCATCAAGTTGAAAATGCGACCAAGGTAGGTGCAAAAACGATTCAAGCAGTATATAATCGTCTTGATCGTGCACCAGAACTTGAGGTGTTTCCTTCTTGTAAATCACAAGATCTTGGTATGTTAGCTCGAGTACCTCTAGCAAGTGGTTATCTAAGTGGTAAGTACAAGCCAGGTGCAAGTTTTAGTAGTAATGATGTTCGTCATCGTCATGATCCTGAGCAAACAGCACTTCGCTTGTTGGAAGTGGAAAAAATAGCTCAAGAAGAAGTACCAGCTGGCGTCGATATGGCGAGCTGGGCATTAGCATGGTGTTTGAAAAATGAAGCTGTTACTGCTGTAATTCCAGGTTGTAAAAATAAAGAGCAAGTGATCTCCAACGCGCAAGCCGTAGCATTATTGAATGAATAGAAGTTAATAAATAATGTAAATTTAACAGTAAAAACCGAACGATATTCAAACGAATTAATAAAACAAGCGAGAAACTATATGTTTTTCGCTTGTTTTTTATTTTAAACTACAAAAATGTACGGAGTTAGATTATAATACAATAGTCATAAGTATTAGAATAATAAAGGATATTAAGAAATGTAAGTGTTTTTATATGAAGTAGGAATAGAAACAGAAAATTTTATAAACTGACCATCAAAGTCTAGTATGTACGGTTTAATAAATACTAGATGGATAGAACACACATTCTTTTTGTCGAATAATAACGAAAAATATACGTCTTCTAATCTGTAAATGAAAAATTTGTCATATAATTGCATAAATAGTATTGACTTAATTAAACAAATCCGATAGGATTACTAAGTATTAGGTGATTTTCATTACATACAAAGGGGAAATATACATGAAACTTAAAAAATTCTATTCATCAATCGTATTATTATTGGTTGTTGCATTGGTGGTTACCGCATGTGGCGAAGGAAATAACAGCGCTACTACTGGTACTGGTAAGCAACAAGTTGAAAACCTTCCTGCTGCTTTGGTAGACAAGGGAGATATTAAGATTAAAGTTATCCGTAAAATCGGCGGTGACGATCATACTGCTCAATTTTTAGCGGGTGCTAAGCAAGAAGGAGAATCTCTTGGATTTAAAGTAGATGTATTCTCAGCGCAAGGAGATACATTAAAATTCCACGAAGCACTTGAGCAAGCTGCTAATGAAGATATTGATGCAGTTATTATTTCACATGGTGATGATGAAGCAACGGTTGAAGAAGTACAAGCATTACGTGATAAAGGAATTGAAGTAGTTGCATTTGATTCTATTGAAGGACTAACAACTATCGAAGGTGTAACTTCTACTTCACAAAATGATGAATCATTAGCAACATTTGCACTTGAGCATCTAGTAGCCGAAACTGGTGGCGAAGCAAAGATCTTATATTTATGGGTAGATGGTTTTCCACCAATGGTTCGTCGTAATAAAGTTTATCAAGAAGTTCTTGCTGCTAACCCTGGTATTGTTGAGTTAGATCGCTTTGGTGTTGCTAACGATAATACTTCTGTCGACACTCAAAATGCAGTAGCTACACTACTTTCCAAATACCCTAAAGGTGAACTTGATGCGATCTTTGCAACTTGGGATGCGTTCGCAATTGGTGCACACCGTGCATTAGTAGAAGCTGATCGTACAGAAGTGAAAATCTTCGGTATTGATGTTTCTAATCCTGATTTAGAAGCTATTCAAGAAGAGAACAGCCCATGGGTTTCAACTGCAGCTGTAGATCCTAAGTTAATTGGAGCCATTACTGTTCGTCTTGCAGCTAAAAAGCTAGCAGGAGAAGAAACTCCAGCTACGTATAATCTAGATGCGAATATCATAAAACAGTCTGATCTAAAAGCAGCCGCTGAACCTGTAAAAATGGATACTCTAGGTGATGTAATTTCTGGCTGGGGTACTAGTGACGCTTTCCTTGAGGATTGGATGACTAATCTGAAAGAAGCAAACAAAAAGTAAGGATATTCAAATATGGATGTTCAAATCATCCACTCGTGATCACGATGATCCGCTTCGTAGTTGATTCGACGGCGAATATGTCCTCCAACAAAAGCCTGCGTGTGCTCACGTACATAAAACGTACGCTGTGCTACTCGTTTTCGCTGGTGGTCATCTTCTTGGTGCTGACAAGCGAACGATTTGAACTTTTATTCAAATAAGGATGTTCAAATCATCCACTCGTGTTTATGATGTAATCTTATAAAATAAACTAAGAGCGCCGCACTCTATCATGCATAGAGAGTGGCGCTCTATATCCTATTATTAAGGTAGGTGGAATAAGTTGGCGTCAGACCCTCAAGTAAAGCTAGAAATGAATGAAATATCGATTGCCTTCCCTGGTGTACAAGCCCTATCATCTGTAAACTTTGCAATGAACTCAGGGACTTCGCATGCTCTAATAGGTGCGAATGGTGCGGGTAAATCAACTCTAATGAAAGTATTAGCAGGAGCTTATAGTCACTACAGTGGCTCAATTAAGTTAGCTGGAGAAGAAGTTAATATTCGTAACCCAATAGACGCTAAAGATAACGGAATTCAAATCGTATATCAAGAAGTTGATACGTTATTAATTCCTAATTTGAGCGTTGGCGAAAATATTATGCTAGAGAAGCTAGTACATGATTCCAAAGGCAAGCAATTTGTGAATTGGAAACAACTGCACAAAGATGCCTCTATCATTATGAAACGACTTCAGCTAGATATATCCACTAAAAAGCTTGTCCAGGAACTAACTCTAGCAGAAAAGCAGCTTGTTCTTATTGCTAGAGCTATTACGATGGAATGTAATTTTCTAATTCTAGATGAGCCTACTGCGCCGCTAAGTGATAGTGAAACATCTCGATTATTTGAGTTGGTCAATCGCTTAAAACAAGAAGGGGTCGGCATTATATTCATTTCTCATCGTCTACCTGAATTATTCCAAATTTGCGATGATATTACGATATTAAGAGATGGTCAATTTGTATTATCTGCTCCGATCCAGACATTGGATCAAGCTGGTGTTGCTCAACATATGTTAGGCTCTCAACTTGGTGGTCAATTTCCTGAACGAGTTAGTAAACTAGGTGAAATTGCTTTTGAAGTAGAAGATGTTGCGGATGACGATAAAGTGCATGGTGTATCGCTAACTGTACGAAAAGGAGAAATCGTTGGCTTAGCGGGGTTAGTTGGAGCAGGAAAAACGGAGCTATGTCGAATATTGTTTGGTGCAGCTCCGAAAAAACGTGGTGTCATTAGAGTTAATGGTAAAGTTTTGAGGGCTCAATCACCATATGAAGCGGTGAAAATGGGCTTGGCGATGATACCAGAGGAAAGACGTCGTGAAGGTATTTTTGTTGAGGATAATGTCGCTGTCAATTTAACGATTTCTCATCTGAAACCTCATACTACTATGAATACGTGGTTAAGTAAGGCGAAAGAAAAGATAGCAGCTAATAAAATGATCGAGAAGCTAGCGATTAAAACGCCGAATGAGAGTGCGCTTGTTGGTAATTTATCAGGTGGTAATCAACAAAAAATTGCAATAGGTAAATGGTTGCTAGCAGATGCGGATGTATATATTTTTGACGAACCTACTAAAGGTGTAGATGTTGGAGCAAAACGAGATATTTACTATCTTATAGCCGAGCTTTCTGCACAAGGGAAAAGTGTTATTTTTGCCTCAAGTGAAATGAACGAAATGATCGGAATAACAGATCGGATGTACGTAATGTATGACGGAGAAGTCGCCAAAGAGCTTAATACAAAGGATACTTCAGAAGAAGAGATTATGTTTTATAGTACAGGAGGGCAATAGCAATGAGTACAGTTGGGGTAAAAAAGAAAAGCTTTCAGTGGTTCGATTTTCTATATAAATATGGAACATTAATTACAATCGCCGTATTAATTATATTTTTCGGTCTAGCTACTGACAATTTCTTCACATCTACAAACATTACTAACATATTACGATCGATTTCTATTGTAACAATTATTGCGGTTGGATTGACGGTATCGTTATCCGTAGGGGGATTCGATCTATCCGTGGGCTCGACTGCTTCATTAGCTAATGCCGTTGTTATTTCAATGTTCGTATGGCATAGTCAAAATATTGGCGTCAGCATTATTGTTGCGCTTGTAGTTTGTATTATTATTGGACTACTAAACGCCTTTCTCGTTACTAGCTTTAAAATACAAGATATGCTAATGACGTTAGCGACGATGTTCGTTATTCAAGGTATTGCATTAACTTATACACGTGGTGCTACAATATCCAAAAATATGATTATGCCAAGTGGTGATTATGCACCGGGTTCTATTCCGAAAGTTTTTGGACAACTAGGGAAAGTACCTTGGATCATTATTATTATGTTTGTCGTTGTAATACTTGTACACATTTTCCTAACCTATACAAAGCATGGACGTTATATGTATATGATTGGAGGTAATCCAGAAGCGGCTAAGCTATCAGGAATCCCTGTACGTAAATATCGTTATCTAGCATACGGATTAGCCGCTATCTTTGCAGGTATTGGTGGTATTATTCTAGGAGCTCGTGTTATGACAGCAGAAGTTAACGCTGGTGCACCATACTTAATGGATGCAGTTGCAGCTGCGTTTATTGGCTACTCAGTTTTAGGTTCAGGAAAGCCGAATGCTTTCGGTACATTTATCGGTGCAGTATTAATCGGTATACTATCTAGTGGATTAATTATGCTCTCTGTTCCATATTATGCGATGGATATTGTGAAGGGTTCTGTGTTGGCGCTAGCCCTAGGAATCACTTACTACAAACGCAAGCACTAGAGAGGTGGGGCAAAAAGTTCGCTTGTGATCACGATGTATTGCTAACGTAGCATAGTCGACGGCGAATATGCCCTCCATCGAAAGCCTGCGTGTGCTCGTGTACCAATAACGTACACTGTGCTACTCGTTTTCGCTGAAGGGCATCTTCTTGGTGCTGACAACCGAAATTTTTGCCCTTGATTAAAGAGGTGGGGCAAAAAGTTCGCTTGTGATCACGATGTATTGCTAACGTAGCATAGTCGACGGCGAATATGCCCTCCATCGAAAGCCTGCGTGTGCTCGTGTACCAATAACGTACACTGTGCTACTCGTTTTCGCTGAAGGGCATCTTCTTGGTGCTGACAACCGAAATTTTTGCCCTTGATTAAAGAGGTGGGGCAAAAAGTTCGCTTGTGATCACGATGTATTGCTAACGTAGCATAGTCGACGGCGAATATGCCCTCCATCGAAAGCCTGCGTGTGCTCACGTACACAAAACGTACGCTGTGCTACTCGTTTGCGCTGAAGGGCATCTTCTTGGTGCTGACAACCGAACTTTTTGCCCTTGATTAGAAGAGGTAAGGCTAAAAATGCTTGTGTACTAGTGACGTACACTCGCTTGGTACCATAACAAAAAGTCATCCTCAGTAGGCTGCTACTGGGGATGACTTTTTGGTTATAACTGAGCTTCTTCTAAGTAGAATTCTTTGTAGCGCTCATAATCAGCGCTACTGCATTCCATCTCAATTCGTGTACCTTGTTCTTCGTATTCTGTTGCAAAGATTTGCGCATGTTCATTGAAATAAGATACGATACGTCCTTGATCATATGGAATAAGTACTGAGCATTTCACATAATGACTGAATAGTTGCTGACGAATGCTTCCGATTAGTTCATCAATACCTTTTGCTTCGCGAACAGACATATAAATACTTTTTCCTTGAACTTCAGGATATGGATGATCAGTAAGATCACATTTATTATAGGCATAGACCATCTCTATTCCTTTAGTACCTAAATCTTCAAGCGTTGCATTCGTTACATCAATTAACTTTTGATAATCTTCGTGCGCGTAATCAACGACATGAATAAGAAGATCAGCTTCTGCAACCTCTTCTAATGTAGAACGGAATGCTTTGACCAGATGATGGGGAAGCTGGCTTACGAAGCCGACCGTATCTGTTAACAGGAAGCTCTTATTGTCGCTAAGTTCAATTTGTCGAACTGATGTTTCAAGTGTCGCAAATAGCATATCTTTAACGAAAACTTCTTTGCTTGTTTCAGGATCAGTATGACGAAGCAAAGCATTCATAAGACTTGATTTTCCTGTATTCGTATAACCGACGAGACAGACTACAGGAACTTCATTTTTCTTACGCTTCATACGTTGTGTCTGACGAGTAGCAACTAGCTTCTCAAGCTCTTGCTGTAACATTGAGATACGTTCCTCTATACGACGACGATCGAGCTCAAGCTTCGTTTCTCCCGTACCTTTGTTACGTAAACCTGCGCCACCGCCGCCTCCTTGACGGCCTAGTGATGCGCGTAAACCGACTAATCTCGGAAGCATATATTGCAGACGAGCAACTTCAACTTGAAGTTGTGCTTCTCTAGTTTGAGCACGTTCCGCGAAAATATCGAGAATTAGAATGGTACGATCAATAACTTTACGATCAAGTTCAGCTTCAAGATTACGAATCTGAGAAGGAGATAGTTCATCGTTGAAAATAACGGTTTCTGCTTCATGAGCTTCTGCTAGTAGACGTAGCTCTTCTACTTTACCCGTTCCAAGGTAATGTGAAGATGTGACGCGTTGTGCCTTCTGCGTTAGTTGATCTACTACTGTAATATGACAAGCATCTGCAAGAGAGGCAAGTTCTTGCATAGAATAATCAAAGTCTGCCTGTAGGCGTTGATTAAGGTGCAATCCAACAATGATTGCACGTTCCAAAGGTTTTTCCATCATAATTATTAACCTCCAACTGAGTTGGGAACAGTGTAGCATAAGGCACGTTGTCTTTCAAGAAATTACCTTTAACCAATGCTATAAATACTATGAAAAAGAAAAATCTCATGCTATCCTAAAAGATAATACAATTAGAAATGATTAGAGCTAGGAGAACAGCATGAATAAAACATTACGTAACAGTAAGTTAACTGTAGTATGCACTATGGTACTCATCATTATGTTAATAGTAGGCTGTTCAACAAATGGTAATCAACAAGAAAATGTTAATACTACTGTTGAAGGTGTTACACCAGTACAAACAAAGGGTAAAACGCAAAAAATTCTTATATCCGCTGCTGCCAGCTTGAGTGTAGTGATGGATGATATTATTACACAATTCAAGGCTGAGCATTCTGATATTGTTGTTGAAGTGAATTATGGATCTTCAGGAGCGTTACAAAAGCAAATCGAGCAAGGAGCGCCCGCTGATCTATTCGTATCTGCAGGAATGAAGCAGATGGATGCTTTAGAAGAACAGGCGCTACTAGAAAAGTCTACTCCACTTTTGAAAAATGAAATGGTCATTGTTGCGAATAAACAATTCGTGAATATAGCACTTGCCAACGATGTATCTGTAGCGAAATTGTTAAACGAGATAAACCCAACATATATTGCAATAGGCGAACCAGATACTGTTCCAGCAGGACAATATGCACGACAAGTGTTGCAACATGAAAAATTATGGGATGCATGGAAAGAACAATATGTGTATGCTAAAGATGTTAGACAAGTGTTGAATTATGTTGAGCAAGGTAATGCCGAACTTGGTTTTGTCTATTTGTCAGATGCCATTTCTTCAAATAAAGTCGATATCATTCACCATATTGATTCTATAACACATGATCCAATAACTTATCCTATAGCCATATTGAAAAATAGTAAACAAATTGAAGCAGCGCAACTATTTTTTGATTATTTGTTAAGTGAAGAATTAACTGCTCTTTACGAACAAAATGGCTTTAAGCGAGCTGAATAATTATGAATGAATTTGATTGGGGAGCATTTATTGAACCGATCTTAATTTCCATTAAAATAACAATGGTCGCTAGTATTATTGTTTTTATATTAGCGATTATAGTGTCACGTTATATGAGTAGAGCGAAATTTCGCGGGAAAGTAATTGTAGATACAATATTTATGATTCCATTAGTATTGCCTCCCACGGTAATAGGATTCATTTTGCTATTTGCATTTGGCAAGAAAGGTTTTCTTGGTCAGTTGTCCGAAGTTGTATTCGGCCAATCGCTTGTATTTACGTGGTGGGCAGGAGTGGTCGCTGCTATAGTTGTTGCTTTTCCACTTGTGTATCAGACGATGAAGGCTGGCTTTGATTCGATTGATTCTGCTTTGGAGGATGTTGCACGTTCACAAGGTGCTACGGAATGGCAAGTATTTCGTTACATTGCACTACCGCTGAATCACCGTATGCTAGTCGTAGCCTTTATTTTAGGTTTTGCAAGATCGTTAGGAGAATTTGGCGCAACACTAATGCTTGCGGGTAATATTCCTGGACGAACACAGACGGTTGCAACTGCAATCTACGTCGCTATGGACGCTGATCGGACGATTTTGGCTATAGCTTGGGTTGTCTTTATGATTATTATCTCGTTCCTGATGATGTATCTTGTGCGTCAACCAGTTAGGTCATAGAATCAGGTAATACGGTAATAGTTGTTATTGCTTCAATAGATATACCATATTATACTTAACTATTAACTTCACAGAGGATGTTCAAAAAGTACGCTCGAGATTACGATGAATTATTTCATAGTAGATTCGGTGCGAATATGTCATTCGTCGGAAGCTGAGAGATCATTCAAGAGAAATGGGGAGACGAAATGAGCTACAAAATTGCTTTCTTTGATATTGATGGAACGTTAGTTAATGAGGAAAAAGTTATTCCACAAGATACAATTGATGCTATTGCTGAGATGAAAGAAAAAGGGATTGAGCCTGTTATTGCAACAGGACGTGCACCATACTTCTTACAATCTCTGCTAAAGGAAGTTGGTATTGAATCTTATGTTTGCTTGAATGGAGCTCTTGCTGTATATAAAGGAGAAGTTATTTATCGTAATCCAATTGCACCATCAACATTAGCAACATTAGTTGAACAATCTAAGATCCATGGACATGCTCTATGTTTTGAAGGGGAGTCTCAATACTACACAGATCATGATGGGCATGAATATATGCTAGAATCAGTCGGTTCATTAAAAGTAGAATTTCCTAAAGTTAATGCTGATTTCTGGAAAGAAGAACCAATCTATCAAATGTTTTTGCATACTCTTGCAGAAGATGAGCATTTGTATACATCTTTTGAAGATTCCGTTACATTCATTAGATGGCATGAGAAAGCATTGGATGTACTACCGATCGGAGGTTCTAAAGCTAAAGGAATTGAAGCTTTGTTGAATCAGCTTAACTTAACTAAAGAAGATGCAATCGCATTTGGTGATAATTTGAACGATAAAGAAATGCTTGAATATGTGGGGTTCGGTATTGCAATGGGCAATTCGCATCCTGATGTTATTCCATATGCTAACTTTGTAACAACGCATGTAGATGAAAAGGGAATCCGCAACGGACTTATTAAAGCGGGGATTTTAGATAAATAGATTTAGTCGTTATGAACGTGCCTTCCAATAGAGGTTCAAAAAGCGGGCTTTCATATTCGATGCCGAATTACCTACGAATTCAATCATCGTTATCAAAGTCTGCTTTTTGAACTACAATATAAACAAAAAATAGGCAAACGTTCACCAATTAGTGAGTGCGGGCGTACAATAACCTAACGATGCATAGACGTAGGAGGTTATGAATGTGATCGTACTTACAAACGGCTCGATGGATGAGCTGGATATTGAGAATTTGCCTTTAGTTGAGCAAAATATTGTTCGATGGAAGATTGCGAGTAGAGTGATTTACGAATACTCATCATTAGATGCTTTGTTATTCGAGTTGAGAATGAGAAGACATACAGTTGAAGCATCACATGCAATGTATGAGAGTGGCGCTCAATTTGCTGTGTTTTCGAATTCTAGATGTAATCCGCGCTATTGGAATAGAACACCTAATGGTGGTTTTTTATTACGAAGTGATGTAACTCCTGCTGATGCCATTCGAGATATATTTATTAATGGGGAATATTATGCTTTCGAATGCTCAGGAGCGATTATCATCTTGTATTATAAGGCTGTGCTTGAAACAATCGGTGATCCTACTTTCAATTACTACTTCCAAGACTTGTTTTTACGAGAATGGCAGAAGGATTATGATCTTCGGTTAGTATCAAGTTATGATCTTAATGATGTTTATCCAGGAGATGTTTGTTATTTCCGCAATCCAGATTTTCATCCTCGTCATCCAGAATGGCAAGGTGAGAATGCTGTAATGTTAGACAAAAATCTATACTTTGGTCATGGAGTAGGAATTCAAACGGGGCAAGGTATTATTGAAAACTTGAATCGTGCACGTCGACCATTTGCACGCCGTTCAGCTTATCAAGAGAATCTTATTGTTCGACCTGATTTTGAAATGTTACGTGATCTCATTATTCATGAGCAACGTATCGCAATAGCAACTGGTCAATTAATACTTGTTGATGATAGGGAACTGCAAACTGCTCAGTAACAAATGAAAATAACAGTGTTAACAACAACAAAACGAGTCATCCTGAATGGGATGACTCGTTTTGTTAAATATTCATATTTAATTGTATTTCACATACAAAATTATAGGAGGCTTATATAAGCGTCTGATTCCATATGTTCATATTATTGTGATTTGGTGTTTTTACGCATTGCTTTATATTTCTTGTACTGATAGTAAATTGTGCAGCCAATACAATAGCCTAGTAATGCAGCAAGTGCTGCTAACCCCATCGCGCCTGCGACAATGTAAGCTGCTGTTATCCAATTAAGCGAGAGGCATACTAGTGAAATCGATAGAAAAGTAATTCCTAAAGAAAGATTGAATTTCTGTAGCTCAGCCGCTTCTGTTTCTTTCTTCCCATAAATCTTTTGGGCAATCGGTTCTAAAATGATAACAAAAGTATTTGCTCCCGAACCGAGTAACCTCGTCATAACTTGAATAAGCCATACAATCGCGATGAGCCAAGGCATTTGTGCAATAATAGCGATTAATAATGTGATGACAATTCCGATTTGATTGCTTCTTACTTTAGCAATAGGCACTTCATTCATACCGGTATTCTCCTCTCATCTACATTTTTTCTAGTTCAGCTAATTCCAAGCCTTTCGTATCAACGGTTACTTTAGTCATTACTAATGGTTCAAGTGGTTTATCTTGGGTATCGCGTTTCTGAGATACAATTTCATCAACTACATCTAAGCCCTCTGTCACCATACCGAAAGAAGCATATAGACCATCTAAATGAGGCGTTTCTTTTGCTTGTACAATATAAAACTGTGAGCCAGCGCTGTCCATACTTTGGCTACGTGCCATAGAAATTACACCGCGTGTATGCTTCAATCGATTTTCAAAACCATTTGCCGTAAATTCACCTTTAATATTGTAGCCTGGGCCACCCATTCCAGTACCCTCTGGATCACCGCCCTGAATCATAAAGTCAGGCATAACACGGTGGAATATAAGACCATCGTAAAAACCTTGTTGAGCTAATGAGACGAAGTTGCTCACCGTATTTGGAGCTATTTCAGGATATAGTTCAAGCTTAATGATCCCGCCATTACTCATCTCAATCGTAACTTCAGGATGTTGACTTGAATCCAGTAGTTCAAGTTCAGGTTCAGGAGTAGGTGTTGGCGTTGGTGTAGCAGTGGCATTTCCTGTACTGCCTTGGCTAGTACTATTGTTCGTAATTGGTTCTCCGCAAGCACTAAGAACAAGTAACATTACTAGTAATACGGTTAATGATTTGAAATTCATTGAGTATTCTCCTTTATGTATATGTTTAACTAGTATTTTAACACATATTAGTATTCCGTTCCTAATGCAGTTATATGACCATGGCGAAACTTGTTTTATTCTCATACCTTATTATGAAGCTATTGAGAAGGGAGGCGAATCGCCTATGTTTAATTTTATTTGGAGAAGGAATGTGCGAATAGCTGCTAAGAGGCGAGGTCGGAAAGCAGATAAAATGATCAAAACTAATATCTTGTTAGGCAATAGCTATATTAAGAGTCATATTCCAGTTACGAAAACTTACTCTAGGTCAACATTAAAATTAATGCTATTAAAATATGGGATGGTATATATAAAGCCCAAAAATGGTTCACTTGGCAGAGGGGTTATTCGAGTTACCTTAAAAGATGGTAGATTTATTAGCCATTCGGGTATGACGATATCTTCATATGCGAATTTTGAGGATTTGACTAAGTTCTTGTCACGTAAAATGAAGGGTGAAGTTTATGTTGTCCAGAAAGGGATACATTCTCTTCGTCATCAAGGCAGATTATTCGATTTTCGTGTAGTTGTTCAGAAAAGTCCAAGAGGTGGCTTTGAAGTAACCGGAATAGCAGGGCGTATCTCTCAACGTGGACGTGTCGTAAGTAATGGGGGTGGCGGTGGAGCGATTGGTACAATCGATAGCTTATTGACTCCAAGACAACAGAGCATTGTCATTCCGAAAATGGAAAAGTTGAGTCTAGCCGTTATGCATCAAGTGCGTAAACATTTCAAAGATCAAAATGAGATTGGAATAGATATTGCCATTGACCATCAACTTCGTCCTTGGATTGTAGAGTTTAACACTTATCCAGATCATCGGATGTTCGTTATTATGCGTGATCGAGTTATGTTAGCGAGGATTATTCATTATGGGGCTAAATATGGAAAGAAATATAAGCTTAATCTCTACTATTAGTAGTAGTTCAAAACATCCACTCGTGATCACGATGACTATGCTAACGTAGCATAGTCGGCGGCGAATATGCCTCCCATCGAAAGCCTGTGTGTGCTTACGTACACAATACGTACGCTGTGCTACTCGTTTTCGCTGTGGGTCATCTTCTTGGTGCTGACAAGCGAATGTTTTGAACTTTCATTGTAAGGTAGTTCAAAACATCTCATCGTGATCAAGATGATTTTGCTAATGTAGATGATTCAAGAACGAGGAGTAACATAAATACGCCAACTATTATTAAGGAAGAATTCCTCTTTAATAGTTGGCGTATTGTATGTTTTATTGTTTTGTTGATAAAACTTCTATAAATATGGTCACTTTGAGCATATGTTGATTAATATTAGTCTAATACAGCAGAGATATGTGCTTTCGTTACTGACCAATGAGTAGCACTCCATACTTTTTCTTTTTTATCAAGCATCATAACTTGAGGTGATTCATGCTTGATACCTGTATCTTCTGCGATTTGTAAAGAAATTGGGCGAGATTCTATAACTTTAACCATTAGATATTCAACGTCCTCACGAGGCTTGTCGGACAAATATTTGGTGAATTCATCATGTGCATTAGCACTTACAGGGCAAGTTGTACTATGTTTTAGAATAACGATAGGGTGATCATTAGAACGTTCAAATGCTTCTTCCCATTGTTGTTGTGAGGTGATTTCATTATATGTCATTAATATTCTCTCCTTTGGTGGTGTGTAAATAGTATATCTACATTATAGCTCTATTCATAACGAAGTGCCAATGTGAGGGTGAACTTAAAATATTTTAGAAAAAGTATTGCAAAAAAGAAACGATAGCACTATAATAATACCAGTTGACCGATAATGATTTTTGGTCATATAGTCAAGTAGTCACTAGGTCATAAGAGTTCAAACAATACAACAAAACTCTTGGTATCATATTTCAGTAATTTGGAGGTGATGACATGTCCATTGATAGACGATCTTTAATTCTAGATGCTGCTTCAAAGTCATTTTCTTTATTTGGCTATAAAGGAACAACAATGGAACAAGTTGCGAAAATCGCTAATGTTGGTAAAGGTACGATATATACATTTTTTGCGAACAAAGAAGAATTGTTTCAAGAAGTAATGAACAAATTATTGTTAGAGATGAAGTATGTTGCTGAAAAAGTTATTAGCGATGATCGATCATTCTTCGATAATTTAACTGAAGCATTAAACGAACTTCTTGAATTCCGTAAGGAACATGAATTGGCGCTGAAATTAACTCAAGAAGTAAGAGAAATTGGTACGCCAATGGCAAATGAGGCATTAGTTCAGATGGAGCAGGTAATCATTGAGCATATTGCTGGTAAAATAGAGCATGCTATTAATCGTAATGAGATTAAAGCCTGCGATACCCAAATGACCGCATTTGTTATGCTTCGATTATATACTGCGCTTGCTGTAGAGTGGAGTGCAAAGCACGAAACACTACAAAAGCAAGAAATCGCACAACGATTACGGTTTTACTTGGAGAAGGGCTTGGCTATCTCATAGAGAGGCCTTTTCTTTTCAAATAAAATGACCAATTGAGGAAAATGGTCAGTCAGACAAAATATCTAGAGGTGGATGAAGAATGTCAAGAAGTAGTCAAATTGGTTCGGAACTAAATAGCATTGTTCGGAACAAAAAAATTGTAATACCAGTTATAGCAGTAATGTTAATTCCTCTGCTATATTCAGCATTATTTCTAGGAGCATTTTGGGACCCATATGCTAAGCTTGATAAAATCCCAGTAGCCATTGTGAATGAAGATGTTGGAGCGGAGTATAACGGGGAGCAAATGACAATTGGTAACGAGTTCGTCGATCAGTTGAAAGAGTCGGGAGACTTTAATTATGAGTTTGTAAGCAAGCAAGAAGCAGAAGCAGGACTTAAAGATAATTATTACTATATAACGATTGAAATTCCTGAAAAATTTTCAGAGCAAGCTATTTCACTAGTGGGAGATAATCCCCAACAAGCTGAGTTGATCTATACACCGAATGAGGGGTATAACTTCCTAGCAGGTCAAATTGGCGGTACAGCCGCAGCTCAGATGACAACATTGCTTAATCAACAAATATCTAAAACGTATGTAACTGCTATTTACGAACAGATTGGTGAAGCACTTGAAGGCATTGAAGCTGCAAGTGACGGAGCACATCAGATAGCAGATGGTACGGATTCAGCTAAGGAAGGTGCAACGAAGCTACTTGCAGGTCAACAAACGCTAGCTGATGGTTTGATTGAATTACAGTCTGGTGCTACGAAGTTAAATACTGCTGGAACGCAATTATCTAGCGGTCTTGGTACTTTGCAAACTGGTGGTAACAATTTAAGTAGTGGGATATCGCAATTAACTGAAGGTGCTACAACGTTAAACGGTGGTATTTCGCAATTAGCCAAACAATATGCAACTTTAGATACTGGTCTTAATGATATAAGTGAAGGTACAACATCCTTGAAACAAGGTGCGATGCAATTACAAGCAGGCTTACAACAATTAGCTAGTCAGAACAGTGACTTAGCAGCTAATGCCTCTTTCCAACAATTATTAGCTGGAAGTGAACAATTGGTTAATGGTTTGTTGGCGCAAGAACAAGGTGAGAATCAATTAATAGCTGGTTCCACGCAAGTTGTTAATGGATTGAGTAGCTTATCAACTGGATCAAATCAATTAGCTACGAAACTAACTGAAGCTAAGCAAGGAGCAAGTCAATTAGCTACAGGAATCACTTCTGCAAAAGAAGGGTCATCCCAGTTAGCTACAGGTTTACAATCACTTAAAGGCTCTAGTGATAAATTCGTCTCAGGTAGTAAAGAATTAGTTGCCGGTAATAAGGAATTAGTTGAAGGTTTAACAACGCTTGATGAAGGAGCGAATGAACTTGCATCCAAGTTAGGCGATGCGAATGGAGAATCACTAAATCTTACATTAACTGAGCAGATGAAGGATCAATTCGTTGAGCCAGTCGTGTTAACGACAAGTTCTTACTCTAGTGTACCTAACTACGGTACAGGATTTGCTCCTTACTTTATCTCCCTTGGATTATATGTTGGTTGTATGTTGCTAACTGTCGTATATTCTATGAGAGAACCATCATTGAAACCACAAAACGGAAGAAGTTGGTATGCTGGTAAAACAGCAGTGGTTGGGTTAATTGCGGTTCTACAAGCATTAATTCTAGGTGCATCTATTTTACCAATTCTTGATTTGGAAGTAGTAAATGTTGGAGCATTCTTCTTATTCGCAATTATTACGAGTTTGACATACATGATGTTAATTCAATTGTTATGTGTGACGATGGACAATGTGGGAAGATTTATTGCAATCGTCTTGCTAATTCTGCAACTCACTAGTTCAGCTGGAACATTCCCGATTGAACTTGTACCGGATTGGTTACAAGCAATTAATCCTTTCTTACCGATGACATATACGGTGACAGGATTCAAACAAGCTATTTCTAGTGGCGATATGGACATGTTCTGGAGTAGTGTATGGCCGTTGTTAGCATTAATGGTTGTATGTTCAGTATTAAGCTACATTTATATGAATGTAAGCTTCAAAAAGAAGTTTCAATCAATCACTGAATAGATAATGGAAGAGCCTTAGTTTGACAGTACTTACTGTTCAAGCTGAGGCTCTTTTTTGACGGAAGATACTAGTAATATAAATATATGGATAGCATTTTGTAGATGTGATACATGGTTTTAATGATTTATGTAGAAATTAAGTAAATATAGATGGTAGATGTCTAATAATGAACACAAAAAGATGATAATCATGTATAATCACCTTAATTGCAAAGTTAAAGGAGTCAAAGAAATGGAAGAAACGATTATTCGTTTTGAAGGTGTTTCAAAACAATATGATGAGCGTGACCCTGCCGTTCTAAAAAATGTCAGCTTTGAGATAGAGCGTGGTAAATTTTATACGTTGCTAGGTCCTTCGGGCTGTGGTAAAACGACGATTCTTCGCTTAATTGCGGGATTCACAGCACCAAGCCAAGGGAATATTTATTTTAACGGAAAAGTAATTAATAACTTGCCTGCTAATGAGCGTCAAGTGAATACGGTGTTTCAAGATTATGCTCTTTTTCCCCATCTTAATGTATTTGAAAATGTTGCATTTGGTTTACGTATCAAAAAGATGAAGGAAGTCGTTATTAAAGAAAAAGTGGCAGAAGCCTTAAAGTTTGTTAACTTAGCTGGTTATGAAAATCGTGAAATTACAGAAATGTCAGGCGGTCAACGTCAACGTGTTGCGATTGCACGAGCTATAGTGAATGAGCCTCAGATATTGTTGTTGGATGAACCGTTATCTGCATTAGATCTCAAGTTAAGAACTGAGATGCAATATGAATTACGTGAACTACAACGTAGATTAGGTATTACTTTCATATTTGTTACACATGACCAAGAAGAGGCATTGGCGATGTCTGATGAAATCTTCGTATTAAATGGTGGTATTATTCAACAGTCTGGTACACCAATCGATATTTATGATGAGCCGATTAACCGATTTGTCGCTGATTTTATCGGAGAATCAAATATTGTAAAGGGTAAGATGATTAAAGACTTTGAGGTAGAGATATCTGACACAGTTGTTCCATGCGTGGACCAAGGATTAAATGTCAATGAAACGGTTGATATTGTTATTCGTCCTGAAGATATTGAAATCGTTGGCTTGGATCGTAGTCAACTTCATGCTCGTGTAGATTCACAGTTGTTCCGTGGCGTACATTATGAAATTTGTTGTTATGATGATAATAACAATGAATGGCTAGTACATAGTACTCGGAAAGCAACTGTTGGAGAACGTATTGGTCTATATTTTGAGCCAGAAGCCATTCACGTTATGAGACTAGGTGAGACAGAAGAAGAATTTGATAAACGACTGGAATCATATGAAGATAGTGAAGTTGATCATAAGGAGTTAGCGTCTCCAACTAAGGAGATGAATCATGGAAGCTAGAACTCGCAATATATATTTGGTTCCTTATTTTTTATGGATTGTTTTATTCGTAATAGCTCCGATTATTCTAATCGTGTATTACTCTTTCTTTAATGTTGAAGGAGCATTCACATTTGAAAATTATCAAAAGTTCTTCACACCAGTCTATATGAAGATGACATTGAGCTCATTTTGGTATGCATTGCTCATAACAATATTCTCACTGGCAATTGCGTATCCTACGGCCTATTTATTGACAAAAACGAAGCATAAGTCATTATGGCTATTACTGATCATATTACCTAGCTGGATTAACCTGTTGTTAAAAGCATACGCATTTATCGGTATATTTGGTACGTATGGTGTGGTCAATGCAGTGCTTGAAACGATTGGTATTGGAAATCGTCAAATCTTATTTACCGATTTCAGTTTTATTTTTGTATCGGTATATATCTTTATTCCGTTTATGATCTTACCGATCTACAATGCATTAGAGAAAATGAATCCATCTCTTATCTATGCAGCAAGAGATCTCGGTGCGTCCTCAATGGGGACATTTCGCAAAGTTATTTTCCCTCTAACTTTAGATGGTGTTAAGGCAGGTTGTATTGCCGTATTTATTCCTGCGCTGTCACTGTTCATGCTTACTCGTTTAATAGCTGGGAATAGAGTAATTACGCTTGGTACTGCTATTGAACAGCATTTCCTAGTGACACAAGACTGGGGAATGGGGGCAACAATTGCCGTTTTCTTAATTATTATCATGGTCGTTGTTATGTTGCTCATGGGTCTTAGGAAGCGAGGGATAGTTCTTGTTAAACGATAAATTAAAGTTCTCTCGTATATATCTCATTGCAGTATTCATCGTGCTGTATGCTCCAATTGTCTATCTAATGGTGTATTCCTTTAACAGCGGTGGAACAATGACAGGCTTTGAAGGGTTCACATTAGATCATTACAAAGAAGTGATGCAAGATACGCGTCTATTAATAATCGTGTTGAATACATTCGTTATTGCGCTATTATCAGCAGCCATTTCCACGATTATTGGCGTGTTTGGTGCAATTGCGATTCACTTTATGCGTAGTAAGTCCAAACAAACATTGCTTACGCTTAACAATGTTTTGATCGTTAGTCCAGATGTTATTATTGGAGCCTCGTTCCTAATTTTGTTTACAATCGTAGGTGTGAAGCTTGGGTTTGTATCGGTATTGCTTTCTCATATTGCATTTAGTATTCCGATTGTAGTTATTATGGTGCTACCAAAGCTACAGGAAATGAACGATTCCTTAATTGACGCTGCACGTGATCTAGGAGCGAGTACATGGCATGTTATTGCTCGTGTTATTATGCCATTTATTAAATCGGGTATTTTTGCAGGATTCTTTATGGCATTAACTTATTCCTTAGATGATTTTGCGGTTACATTCTTTGTAACAGGTAATGGATACTCTACATTAGCAGTGGAAATCTATTCCCGCGCTAGACAAGGGGTTTCACTATCAATTAATGCCCTGTCAACGCTTATATTCTTATTCACGATATTACTGGTTATTGGATATTACTTCATTAACCAACGTAATAACCGTTTAGAAGATAAGGGGGCTAAACAATGAAACAAATATCAAGAATGTTCATTCTCGTGTTTGTTGTCTGCTTCGCCTTAATCTATCTCGTTAATTACATGAATAGGAGTGAAGGTTACTCTGGAAATAACACGTTAACGATTTATAATTGGGGAGATTACATTGATCCTGAGTTGATTGAACGTTTTGAATCTGAAACAGGTATTAAAGTCATCTACCAAACGTTTGATTCGAATGAAGCGATGATGACGAAGATTAAGCAAGGTGGTACAACGTTTGATATAAGTATCCCGTCGGAATATGCGCTAGATAAGATGAAGGCAGAAGGATTATTACTGCCAATTGATCATAATCAGCTACCTAATTTGAAAAATATAGACCCTAATTTTCTTGATCTTTCCTTTGATCCTAACAATGAATATTCCATTCCTTACTTCTGGGGAACTGTAGGTGTCGTCTATAATCCAGAACTTGTAGGTGATCTAACGTTCGAAAGTTGGGATGACTTGTGGAACGAGCAGTTAGACAATAAAGTATTTCTGCTTGATGGCGCACGTGAAGTTATTGGCATGGGGTTGAATTCGTTAGGTTATTCTTTGAATGACACGAATGAAGAACATTTACAAGAAGCGCTTAAGAAGCTATCTCAACTTACGCCTAATGTAAAAGCGATTGTTGGTGATGAGATCAAGATGCTAATGGCTAATGAAGAAGCTGCTGCTGCATTAGTATGGTCTGGTGATGCCAGGGAGATTATGGATGAAAATGAAAAACTCGATTATATCGTTCCTAGTGAGGGTTCTAACCTTTGGTTTGATAACATCGTTATTCCTTCAACTGCCCGTAATATTGAAGGTGCACATCAATTCATCAACTTCATGCTTGATCCAGAAGTAGCGGCGCAAAATACAGATTATGTAGGATACTCTACGCCAAATGATGCTGCACTGGAGTTACTAGACGAGGAGATTTCAAGTGATGAGCGCTTCTATCCCGATGAAGAACTGACTTCCCGCTTGGAAGTGTATGAGAATCTTGGACCGAGAATGTTGAGCCATTATAATGAGCTGTTCCTGGAGTTCAAAATGCATCGCAAGTAGAGAGGTAGTTCAAAACAGTCACTTGTGATCGCGATGATTGACTTCGTAGTGGACTCGACGTCGAAGCTGCCATTCATCGGTCGATCCAGTGCTCACGTACCAATAACGTACGTTGCGCGCTTCACTTTCCTAGCTTCATGGCATCTTCTCGGCGCTGACAAGCAACTGTTTTGAACCTTTATTGGAAAAGGTAGTTCAAAACACTCACTTGTGATCGCGATGATTGACTTCGTAGTGGATTCGACGTCGAAGCTGCCATTCATCGGTCGTTAAGCAAAAGCTTTCGAAGTATGTTTCTTATAGAAACATTGTAAGTGCTCAAGTACCAATAACGTACGTTACGCGCTTCACTTTCCTAGCTTCATGGCATCTTCTTAGCGCTGACAAGCAACTGTTTTGAATATCTTTATAATGTAGAAAAATGCAAATTTGAAAAGAGTGCTTTTCCAACATTAGTTAACCGCTAATAAGGGAAGCACTCTTTTTTAATGGGAAAATAATAAAATTTAGAAGTTTGCACTTTTTGTACAGTGCTTTTTCTAAGCTATTAAATATGAACGAATTGTGAACGATATGATCGTAAGTCGAGATGTAAACAGTACTATTACATATAAAGTATCGATAGGTTTATCGGAAATGCTAGTCCGTTAATGAAAAAACTAACGATAGTTGATAATTAAACTTATAAATACCTGTCACAGATTAGGTGATGTAAGTGGTTTTAATGTAATATGCTATTAAATAATGGTAAATACATTCAAAATGTTACATAATCTATTCTTAATCATAAACTTATATTACACCATAATGTTATATTAGTTTACAATGTAATATTACCAAAAAAGTTTGCACTATATGCACACATTATTCTTCCCAAAATATAAATATAGGAGTATGATGTAACAAACGACACAAACAGGTGGTCGAATTCACTTATAAGGGGCAGATCTATTATGACAGTATCAGTTATTCAAGAAACTCTAAATCCATATGAGATTGCACAACAACAAGTTGATGCAGCAGCAGCACTACTTAATTTGCCGGAGCATATTTCGGATGTATTGAAACGTCCTATGCGTGTTCTTACAGTTAACTTCCCAATTAAAATGGATGATGGTTCTGTACGTGTGTTTGAAGGATACCGTTCACAACATAATGATGCAATTGGTCCTACTAAAGGTGGAATTCGCTTCCATCCAGATGTGACATTGGACGAAGTAAAAGCACTATCCATGTGGATGAGCTTTAAGTGTGGTGTAGTTGGCCTTCCTTACGGTGGTGGTAAAGGTGGAGTTATTTGTAACCCACGTGAGCATAGTAAAGGTGAACTAGAAAGAATTAGCCGTGGTTTCATGGAAGCAATTGCTGCTTTCGTTGGTCCTCAAAAAGATATTCCTGCTCCAGACGTATACACTAATGCTCAAACTATGGGTTGGATGATGGATACTTACAGCAAACTTGCTGGTGTAAACTCTCCTGGTGTAATTACTGGTAAACCGCTTATTCTTGGTGGTTCTAAAGGTCGTAATGAAGCAACTGCTCAAGGTTGTGTATATACAATTCTTGCATCACTTGAAGATATGGGTAAAACTGCTAGTGAAGCTACAGTTGCTATTCAAGGTTTCGGTAATGCTGGTCGTATCGCAGCTCGTCTTCTTGATGAAGCTGGTTGTAAAGTAGTAGCAGTAAGTGACTCTAAAGGTGGTATCTACGATCCTAACGGACTAGATCTTGCTAAAGTTGGAGAGCTTAAAGATAATGCTTCTATTCTTGACTATGGCAAAGAATTCCATATTTCAAACGAAGCTTTACTTGAACTTGATGTAACTGTTCTTATCCCTGCAGCTCTTGAAAATGTAATTACTTCTTCAAATGCAGCAGCTATTAAAGCAACAATCGTAGCTGAAGCAGCTAATGGACCTACTACTCCTGAAGCTGATCGCGTTCTTACTGAAAAAGGAATTATCGTTATTCCTGACGTACTTGCAAATGCAGGTGGCGTAACGGTTTCTTACTTCGAGTGGGTACAAAACTTGATGAATTATTACTGGAGCGAAGAAGAAGTACTTGAAAAACTAGAAGTAATTATGATTAACTCATATAAGGAAGTTCGTGATCTTGCGAAAGAATACAATGTAAACCTTCGTAAAGCTGCATACATGATCGCAATTAAACGCATCTCTGCTGCAATGGAAGCAAGAGGCTGGGTTTAAGCTTCTAGAATCAAACTTTTATTAAAGAAAGGTGAGTTTTCAATTATGACTAAGCGGATTCGCGTTGGAATCGTAGGATACGGCAATCTTGGCCGTGGCGTTGAATTATCCATCGCACAAAATCCGGATATGCAAGTGGATGCAATTTTCACTCGAAGAGATCCTGCAACTATTTCTTCTGACACAAAAGCATATTCGATCGAGGATGCAACAAACTTTGTAAATGACATTGATGTCATGATTCTATGTGGAGGTTCTGCTACAGATCTTCCTGAACAAGGACCGCAATTTGCGAAAATGTTCAACGTAGTTGACAGCTTTGACACTCATGCTAAAATTCCAGATTACTTCGATGAAGTTAATGCTGCTGCTAATGAAAGTGGTAAAGTAGCCGTTATTTCAACAGGCTGGGACCCAGGTCTATTCTCTTTGAACAGATTGTTGTTTGAATCCATCTTACCTGTAGGTAATGGATATACTTTCTGGGGTAAAGGTGTAAGTCAAGGTCACTCTGATGCGATTCGTCGTGTTGCAGGCGTGAAAAACGGTAAACAATACACTATTCCAGTTGAAGATGCGGTACAACGTGTACGTAACGGTGAAAACCCTGAGTTTTCTACTCGTGAAAAACATCTTCGTGAATGCTATGTAGTAGCTGAAGAAGGTGCGGATCTTGAGCGCATTAGAGAAGAAATCGTTTCTATGCCTAACTACTTCGCAGATTACGATACAATCGTTAACTTTATCTCTGAAGAAGAATTAGAAGCTAATCACTCTGCTATGCCTCATGGTGGACTTGTACTAAGAAGTGGTACCACTGGTGAAAATACTACGCAAATTATGGAGTTTGGTTTGAACTTGGAAAGTAATCCAGAATTCACTTCAAGCGTTCTAGTTGCTTATGCACGTGCGGCTTACAAGCTTGCAAATGAAGGACAAAAAGGTGCTAAGACAGTATTCGATATTCCTTTCGGTTACTTGTCTCCAAAATCAGCTGCTGAACTTCGTAAAGAATTATTGTAATGAGACTGGTCATGATACTGCAGGGTAATCATGACCATGTTTTTACAGAGGGTTTGTACTATCTGTATAGTTATTTGCATTCGCTTATGTCTTATTGAAAATTAATCTTCTGAAGTAATATAAATAGTACTTCTGGAATAGCTATTTCATTTCATTAACGTTACAATAATGTCAATGAAATATCGATGACAGGAGTGTCTAATAATGAACGGAAATCAACTAGCTTCTTATATTGATCATACCTTGCTCAAAGCTGATGCTACGGAGCAAAACATTATTCAATTATGCACAGAAGCTAAACAATATCGATTTGCAACGGTATGTATTCAACCATGCTGGGTAAAGCTTGCGTCAGAGCAATTACAAGACGATCGTGAAGTAGGTATTACAACGGTCATAGGATTCCCGTTAGGAGCAAATACAACATCAATTAAGGCGTTAGAAGCTCAGCAGGCTGTAGCGGATGGCGCAACTGAAATTGATATGGTACTCAATGTCGGTTACTTAAAAAGTAGGTTTTTAAGTGCAGTCAAATCGGATATTGAAGCGGTTGTAAATGCCTCGGGTGCTAATGCAACTGTGAAGGTGATTCTAGAAACAAGTTTGCTTACGAATGAAGAGATTGTGATAGCTTGTCAGCTAGCTGTAGAAGCAGGTGCACAGTTTGTGAAAACATCTACTGGATTCAGCTCGGGCGGTGCTAGCGTAGAGCATATTGCTCTAATGAGACACACTGTAGGTGCTGAGGTTGGTGTGAAAGCATCAGGAGGCATTCGTGATTACGATACAACAGTTGCAATGATTAAAGCAGGTGCATCTCGTATTGGTGCTAGTGCAGGTATAGCTATTGTGAACAAAGCAGAATCAGTTGCTAGTGATTACTAGTGTAAATGAAAAAGCTAATCCTCTAATTATCTTACGATAACTAAGGGATTAGCTTTTTTTCGTTTACGTTTACTTGGTTCTAATCGATACAGCTCCGTTTACACCTGGACTGTACATTTCTTTGTTAATAGCTAGTAATACTGTAATGGTAATCATTTCATTGTCAAAAGGTAAACTAAGTGGAACTTCCAAATCCATTGACCACGGGAAATCTTGCTTAAGGACAAGCTTTTCATTGATATAGATTTCAGCGTTTCCACAGATAGAATGGAACCATAGATATGGGGCTTGTTCATTTTGAACAAACGACATTGGGATACGATTACGATAAATAACATAGCCGTCGATTCCTTTTAATGTTTCTCTTGCCCCGAAGCTTACATCTACTTTTTCCCAGCTATTCATATCCGTAGTCGCAATTTCCATATTAGCGTCAGGGCGCTCCTCATATGGTGTTTGAGAAACGATCCATTCGTTAATATAGCGCTCACTTACGGATGGTATATGAAGATATTCATCAGTAGTAATGACGGGGATAGGAATCTGTAACGTCTCTAAACCAGTGCCTTCAAATTGCAGTGTAATTGGTGTAGTACCAGCAGTACTTTGAATAATTAACTGCATACAGCCGTTAAATAAATGACGTTCGTTACTAATATCAGATTCGTGACTGTTAGGATTACCATTACCGGAGCCTAATATTTTGCCATCACCTTGAATAGAGAAGGTTAGAAGACGATTGTCAGTTGGAACAAAATTGTTGTCTTTATCAATCGCATAAATATTAACGACTGTCGCATCTTTACCATTACTAAGTAGCTCTGACTTTTGTAGTTCAGCCTTAAGAGCAACAGCTTCTCCCGTAGTTTTCACTTCCGTTACTTTAACAAGCTGTTGATTACGGTATCCCTCAGCCTTCAGAACACCTGGTTCATAAGGAACTTTCCACGTTAATTGTTCGTAAATATCTACGGATTGACGGCTTACTAATTTACCATTGATATAAAGAGCAACCTCATCGCAATTCGTATGAGCCATGACGTCGATCGAATGTCCTTCTTTACCTTGCCAGTTCCAATGTGGGAGAATATGCAAAATTGGATCGTCTAGCCAAAATGCTTGATACAAGTAATAGGCATCCTTAGGGAAGCCACAAGTATCCATAATACCAAAGTGTGTACTAACACTTGGCCATTCATAAGGAGTGGGTTCTCCACGGTAATCGAAGCCAGTCCAGACGAAAGTACCCATAACGTAATCTCGAGTATTGATTGTTTTCCAAGATTCACGAACGGTGTTACCCCAGTTGGCACGTTCACGATCATAGCTGTCAAACACTTGTGTGGTAGTGTTACTTTCATAGCAGTTACGAGTCGAAAAGGCACTAACTGTTTCTGAGCCGATCATTGGTTGCTGAGGATGCTTCTCTTTAAATTTATCGTAAGCGCCATTCATATAGTTAAAACCAGTAATATCTGAAATATCTGCGATACCATGATCCTCCATTACACCGCCATGCATAGCTCCTAATATCGGGCGAGTAGGATCTAATTGTTGTACTGCTTTCTTCATGCGCTGGAACATCTTTCTACCGATAGGTGTTCCTTGAAGTGGTTCTTCGTTAAACAAACTATAAAAAATAACTGATGGATGGTTACGATCTCTAGTAACCATATTCTCGACTTGAAGTATTCCTTCTCGTGAGCTATCAAAATTTCTATTCTCATCCATAACGAGCATTCCTAAGCGGTCACAAGCCTCTAATAATTCGGGTGTAGGATTGTGATGTGCACAACGATATGCATTACTACCCATATCTTTTAAGCGCTTAATACGATATTCTTGCAAGGAATCTGGTAAAGCAACTCCCACCCCTGCATGATCCTGATGATTACAAGTTCCCTTTAGCTTTAGCTGGCGTTCATTGAGATAGAAGCCCTTATCTGGACAAATACGAATCGTACGATAACCAAAAGTCGTAGTTACTCGATCGATCATCTGACCATTACATTCGATAATTGAGTGTAGTTCGTATAAATGTGGTGCATCTATATCCCAAAGTTCAGGATCTTGCATAGGAATTTGTGTATTAATCGACTTTGCTACTCCAGATTCTAGTACATCAGAATAAATATCCTCAGCAACTAACAGCTTTTTATCATTATAGATTCGAGAAATGAGCTTGTACTCTGCACGCTCAGGGGCATCGTTGCTAAGTTTTGTTTCTATATGAGTATGCCACTGCTTGTCTTCTTGTTTCTCTGGACGAACCCACACACCACGATGATCAATATGTATTGGAGCTGTTTTCGTCAGCCACACATGACGATAGATACCTGCACCCTCATACCACCAGCCCTCGGAAATAGAAGCATCGACTTTGACAACTAGTAGGTTAGGACGATCACCATAGAATGCCCGATCCGTAATATCTACTGCGAAGCTTGTATATCCACAGAAGTTTCTTTCTAATATGCTACCATTCAAGTAAATCGTAGCATGTGTAGCAATTCCATCAAATTCAAGTAATAGCTGTTTTCCTTCATCTTCAGTTGAAAGTTTGAATTTTTTACGATACCATCCTGTACCTCTTTGCTTATAACCGAAGTCGGCAATACCGTGCTCACGGTCAAATGGCAATTGATAAGACCAATCGTGAGGTAATTGGACAGTATCCCATTCATTATCATTCCATTCGATGCTAGCAGCACCTTTTAATCCACCTGCTTTTGCATTTCCATATATCGCATCATGAGATGATTCATCATTACGTTGTAGTTCTCCTAAGTGAAAAAGCCAATCCTTATCCATACTTAATCGTTCACGCATCACCATCATCCTCTCAAAAAATATAGTTTCATTGTAAGGAAAAATGAGGTTCAATCGTTAGCACAAAAACGGATATAAAATAGTACAAAATGAATATTATGAGTTGGGATTGGTCGTGTTGGATCATTATAAGAACAGCGATATTATTAAAGTCCATAAATATTAGTCTATGCAATAGATGATTTGATATATATGCTATAAATAAAAATAAGTAGAATAATATAAAATGAATATTTAAGGAGAACGCTAATGCTTCCATTCCGTTTGTTTCAGAATTATTCCAATCAAAGTTACCCCTTGTCATTGTACAGTTGTGGGTTGCATGAGCAAACCTCTCAAAATCGTCCTATTGGTTACCCGACGCTGCAATGCTTTATTAATTTTGAAGGAGAAGGTGTATTTCATTTTGCTGGGCAACAAAAGATTATACTGGAAGTTGGACAAGTATTGCTTGTTCCGGGGAAGCTTGCTCATGAGTACTACCCTGAGCAAGATCAAATGTGGATTTTAGGTTATATGGGTATTAGTGGATATTTGGCTGAGTCGCTCATTAGTGCGAGTGCGATTCCAATGCTAACACCAATCTCATTGAATTATGATCAATTACAACAGACAAGTGAACGGATCCACCAAATGTGGAATAGTCATTATGATGAAGAACAGCATGTGGATAGAAATATATCTGTGCAGTTATATGATTGGTTAATTGTTCTGTCTCAAATCGTTGCATTGAAAGAAAAACCTTCTGCAGTCGTTCATTCAACACCTTCAACACATGCCTTACAACGGGCTGTTCACCTTCTGCAGCAGCATTACAATGAAAATATAAGAATTGCAAATATTGCATATGCTGTTGGGTATTCAGTTCAGCATTTTCAACGTTTATTTAAAGAAACATATGGTGTAAATCCACTAACTTATTTGCAACGATTACGATTGGAACAGGCGATATTATTGCTTGAATCGAAGGAGAATATTCATTTAACAATTCAAGAAATATCGAATTTAGTAGGAATGGACACCAACTACTTTATAAGATTATTTAAGAAGGAACATGGCATTACACCAGCTCAATATAGACATCAATATCGTCAATATAGCTAGATGATTGTTATCTTTTATGATACGATGCTAATAATTTAGGTGAGGGAGCAGCAGGATGAAGCAAAAGTTTGGTCTGAATAGTATCATCGTTAAGATGATTGTTATTTATTCAATTCCTTTTATTCTATTTTCATTAGTATTAATTAGACTGAATCATAATTCGACAGAACGCATACAAAATGAATTCATTACACAAATGGAGTTTACCTTTAATCAGACTAGTGATGAATTAGTGAGGAAACTAGCAGTTTCTTATGATTTGAATGATGTAGTCATAAAAAACATTAAGTTATTGGAATTTATGGATGATCCTTACCTTGAGGATGAATCAGAATTTCTTAGCTATTACTTGGATGGAATCGTGCCAATCGTAAAATATGCTACAGCTTTTACTGAATCTGATGACTACACGATAAGAGTGTTTATGCAAAATGATAATATTCCTGAATCATGGCCGTATTTTCTAAATCTGCGGCATCAACAGCAACATCCTAATATTCAAAATTTTGTGAATGATGAAACGAAATCTTACATATGGTTAACTCCGGATGAAGCGCCTAATTTTCCGAATCAATTGAATACGAATCGTGATGTTTATACGCTTGTTAGCAAGTTATATTCATCTACAAGAAACATGTTAGGGATAGTAACGATTATGATAGCGGAAGATTATTTGCTTCAATCTACTGATCATGTGACCGAGAGTGAAAACATTCAGTTATTATTAAACGATGAAGGTATAGTCTATGCAACGACAAGTCTGGATAATGCGGAGCAATTTTCAATTATAGCCCCGCATCTGAAAGATGATCAGGGACATTTTATTGAGGAGCAGCATTTATATTTTTATAAGCAATTGAAGGAGCTTAATCAATATTTTGTATTTAAAGTGTCACTTGAGCAACTGAATACTTCTATTCAAAATAGTGTTGTCAACCAAGTACTCATTATGATCGCAAGCTTAATATTGTTAATTGTAACTTGCTTAGTCATGGTAAAGATGATTTTTCTCAGACTTCATCGAATGATTTCAGTTATGCGAAAGGTAATGTCAGGAGATCTTAATAGACGTATTCCAGATAAAAATCGAGATGAATTTGGTCAGATCGCACAAGATTTTAATAACTTAATAGATATGAATAACGAACTTATACATAATGTGGTTATGAAAGAACGTCTAAGGAAAGAGGCGCAAATCCAAGCATTGCAATATCAAATCAATCCTCATTTTATTTATAATACACTTGATATTTTTCGGATGCGCTTTATTAAAGAGAAAATGTTTGATATTGCTGATTCACTTGCAGATTTCGGGAAAATATTGCGATACAACTTAAGTGAGCAAACGCATCAATCTACATTAGGAGAAGAAATAGAGCTTATTAAAAAGTATATGAGCTTGCAAAGAATTAGTACAAGCCAACGTATTTCTTTGCAGGTAACGATGGATGAAACGTTGAAGACCTATCCGGTTATCAAGTTTCTATTGCAGCCAATTGTAGAGAATAGTATTAAGTACGGCAAACTTAAGACTCAAGAACAATTGGAAGTTAATATTATTGTAGAGATTCAAAATCATGAGTTGTGGATTCATGTTGAGGATAATGGAAATGGGATGTCAGAGCAAAGGTTGGAAGAGCTTAATAAGCAATTCCAATTGCATCTTATTCCAGAGGGTGATAAGAAAAGTAGTTCTATCGGGCTACATAATGTTAATAGTAGACTTCGTCTTTACTATGGGGATGTCTACTATTTGACAGTACTGAGTAGACTAGGTGAGTATACGAAAATATTAATAAAAATACCCTACGAGTGAAAGGAATTACACCGATGTATAAACTATTAATCGTAGATGATGAGGAAGTAGTTAGAGAAGGGCTTAAAGATATTGTAGTATATCTTAATTTGGAGCAAATTAGTGAAATTGAAACTGCAAATGACGGGTTAGATGCAATTGCAAAGTTAGAAAGCTATGTGCCACATATTATTTTAACTGATCTCAATATGCCGCATTTGGGTGGGATATCATTTATTGAAAAGTTAATGTCGTTAGAACTAGGCTGTAAATTGGTAGTCATTAGCGGATACGATGAGTTTCATCTTGTAAAAGAAAGCTTTAAGTTAGGAGTTACCGATTATTTATTAAAGCCAGTGCATACGGATGAACTACGAGAGGCACTTTGTAAAATGATAGTTAACCTTGAGAGTGAGAGAGAACAGCAAAATCAAGGATCGACAGAGAAAAATCTTTCTTGGATCGATAAAATAAGTCGTGAAATAAATGGTGTAATAGGAAATGTGGAGGCGTCAGCAACAACATATGAAGAAGTGTTTGTAAGATTACAAATTCCTCTACCGCATAGCCAGACTTGTGTAGCAATTATTACGTCAACGGAGGGGCAATCAACGATTTCTTCTTGGACTTCGATGCTCGCACAATATTATCTAGCCCATTACGGAGAGAATGAGAAAATCAATATCTATCCTTTCTACAATTGGCAAAATGATCTTGCACTTTGGATTAATGCTGATCAGTCATTCACATCTAGCAAAATTGATAAACTATTGGAAGAAGCATTAACTATTTTTGCTGATATCCCTATGATTATATCGCGTGGGGAACTGATTTCATCAACTTCGTTGCTCAAGAACGCTTATTCGAGTGCCTATGAATGCTGGAAATATAAACTAACAGTTCGACCACATACTATGATTGATGAGCGAGTCCTTCAAGGGAAAAAAGAAGCAATCATTGAAGCTGATGATGTGAAAAAACTAATTGAGATGATTGATATGTCTAATAAAAATAATGTCATTTCATTCATCCAGCGCTATTTTGGTGATGAACAACTCAAACAATACAGTATGGATAGCTTGAAGAAAATTTATGATAGCATATTGCGAATCATTAGCTGGCATCCGAATGAAACAAGAGATTTTTATTTGTTTTCACAAGGTGAAAAGCTTCGGATATACTTAAAAACATGTATGTTTCAAACGATCGATGCCAGAGAGCATTTATTCAAAAGTTATAACGTTATCGAGATTGCAAAGCGATATGTACAGGAGCATTTACTAGATGAAATTAATATGGCAATTGTCGCTAACTATTGTAATGTGAGCTATCATTATTTCAGTAAAATGTTTAAGGACAACACTGGAACTACGTTTCAAGATTATGTAACGAAGAAAAGAATGGAATATGCCAAAAATGCACTTAGTGGCGTCAATGTTAAAATTAATGAGGTGGCAGAAGCTTTAGGCTATAGTAATCCGAAAAACTTTACACGAGTATTTAAAAATTATTATGGTATAGGTCCGAAAAGTTATCAGACAACAATCTCAAAGTCAAATAAAAAAATGAACAAAGAGTAGCTAAGTGTCCATGTTTTGGATACTTAGCTTTTTTTATAAAAAATGATACCTTTTCACAAACTAGCATCCTGTTGAAATAAATTAAGAGCGTTTACAATTTAATAGTAGCATACAAGAGGGGAGCCTAGATGATGAAGGAAACAGATGTGCCAGTAGTTACTGGTCAAGGGAAATTGAAAAGTTTACTAGGAGATCGAGATCAGCTTTCATTACAATCTATGATTGTTCCAGGTATTCTTTTTATTTTAATATTTACTTTTATCCCTCTTTACGGAGTTTTAGTAGCATTTAAGGACTACAATATTGTAACAGGAATTAAGGGTATATTTGAAGCGGAGTGGGTTGGTCTTGCGAATTTTAAAGAGTTCGTGACTGACATGAATTTTTGGAATATGCTTCGCAATACACTAGGGATAAATCTTCTAGGGTTATTGATTACATTTCCAGTAACGATTATTTTTGCAGTGATGTTGAATGAAATTACTTCATCTCGCTTCAAAAAACTAACACAAACAGTAACTTACCTACCCCACTTTATTTCATGGAGTATTTTCGGTGGTTTAGTCATTAGTATTTTATCGCCAAGTACAGGTGTAGTGAATCATGTATTAACATCACTTGGTGTAATTGATAGTCCGATCCATTTTCTTGGTGAGAAAGATTATTTTTGGTTATTAGCAGTACTAACTAATTTATTTAAAGAGCTTGGTTGGGGTGCAATCTTATATCTAGCCGCAATCGCAGGTATAGATCAAGAAATGTATGAGGCTGCTTATATGGACGGAGCTTCACGTTTCCAAAGAATTTGGTACATTACACTACCTTCTATAACAGGTACGATTGTTATTTTACTCGTATTTGCTATTAGTAATATTTTGAATAGTGGCTTCGATCAGTTCTTTGTTCTACAAAACCCATTAAACATTGATGCTAGTGAAGTTATAGATACTTATGTATATAAGGTTGGCTTAAGAGAGTTCAGAATGGAATATGCGACAGCAGTTGGTTTAATGAAAACAGTCATCGCCGTCTTCTTATTGTACCTAGCCAATTTTATTGCAAAGAAAATTTCAGGAAAAGGTATCTTCTAGGAGGTTTATCATGGTAAAAGACAATTCATTACCAGACAGAATATTTAACGTGTTTAATGTTCTTTTCATGACTTGTTTAATCATTATTACGCTATACCCTTTTTGGTATTCCGTTATAGGATCCTTTAATACTGGACTAGATTATGCTAAGGGAGGTGTATATTTATGGACCCGATCCTTTACGTTCGATAACTATAAGGCACTATTTAGTGATAATGCTCTAATTCAAGCATTTGGAGTGACGTTAGCAAGAACAATAATAGGAACGATTACTCATATTCTTTTTACATCGCTATTTGCTTATGCATTTTCTAGAAAGACATTAAGATATAAAAATGTGTATGCTACTTTAGGATTAATGAGTATGTACTTAAGTGGAGGATTAATTCCTTATTTTATTCTCTTAAATTCGTTAGGATTGTATAACAACTTCTTAGTGTACATTATTCCAACGATATTTAGCTTTTGGAATGTTATTCTCTTCCGTTCTTATTTTGCAGAGTTACCTGATGCTTTAATTGAATCTGCGAAAATAGACGGTGCAGGTGAGTATCGTATATTTTTACAAATCATTTTACCGTTATCAAAACCAGTTATAGCAGCAGTATCTTTATTCACTGCTGTAGGTCATTGGAATGCTTATTATGACTCGATGATTTATACGATGGGTAGTGACTTGCAAACGGTACAACTTTACATTTTGAAACTAATTCAAAGTACTGAAGCAGCTTTATTACTAGCAAATATGTCAGGTAATTTGGGTGCAGCTCAAAGTTCTGTAACAACGACGACTTTGCAGCTTGCTGCAATGGTAGCAGCTTCATTACCAATTGTTGCTGTGTATCCATTCGTACAAAAGTTCTTCATTAAAGGGATGCTTATCGGGTCAGTAAAAGGATAAAAACAATTTTATTGATACAAAACATTATATTACAGGGGGATCAATATGAAAAAACTATCTTTTAACTTAACGATTATGTTTGTTTTGCTGGCATTAGTTATCTCAGGCTGTTCCAGTAATAATGGATCGACAAATGGTAACGCGCAACAGAATGAAGGTGCAAGTGCAACTAGCGAAACAGATAATACTGAGCCAGCTTGGAAAAGTGATACATCACCAGTTAGCTTATCTTGGTATACAGGGGTATCGGGCTACTCTAAAAAATGGGATGCCAAAAATAACTTTGTTGATAAAATAATTACTGAAGAGACAGGTGTCTCTGTTGATTTTATTCATGCAGGTAATGATGTAAATGCTGAATTTAACGTTATGATGGCAACAGGAAATCTACCTGATGTTATTACACTTGATCGTTGGAATAGTACTTCTCTAGTTCAAACGTTAATCAATAGTGACATGGTTGCTCCTATGAATGAATTGATCGAACAATATGATCCGTACTTCTCTACAATATTGCCTCAATCGATGATTGATTGGTACACGCAAAGTGACGGTAATTTCTATTCGATTCCGAACTTCTATGTATCTCCTGAAATGTTAGAGCAATATCCAGATGTTAAGCCTGATTTCAATGATCGTTCAAACGGTCAAATTTTAGTAAGAGCAGATATTATGGATCAACTTGGCATTACAGTTGAAGACCTACAGCAAGAAGATACAATCATTGAAGCGTTGAAAAAAGTAAAAACTGCTAATATTCAATATAATGGTATGACAGTAGCGCCGATCTACTTCGCTGATAAAGATAAGTATATTGCAGATTCTTTAGGTGTACTTGCAGGTTCGTTTGGTGCAGTATCAGAAGCTGAGGATGGTTCATATGTCGATTCTCGAACTACTTCAGAATATAAACATATGCTACAGTTTGTAAATCGTTTATCAAGAGAGAATTTGCTATCGCTTGAGAATTTTACGAGTGCACGCAATCAAATAGAAGAAAAGCTAACGCAAGGCGCAGTATTCATGAAAATTGGAAGTATTGCTGATTATTCTGGTCCTGTTACTCAATTAGCTATAGCAGATGAAAATGCTAAGTACATTACGATTGATGCAATCAAGTCCAATGATGGATCACTTCCTCAATACGGACGAGCACTAAATAAAGGTTGGACATTAACATTCATTAACAAAAATTCAAAGAATAAGGAACGTGCAATTGAGTTTATTGATTATATGTATAGTGAACATGGTCAAACCGTGAATCAATTCGGTAAAGAAGGCGAAACATTCACAATTACGGCAGATGGCAAATATATGATTAATGAAGACATTCAAGCGGAAATGAATGCAGATTGGAATGCTGCAGGCAAAAAATGGGGTCTTGACTCTATCTGGTGGTTTACAAATGATGTTTGGTTGAAACATGTAAAAGATGAAAATCTAACAGAATTGACTGAATATGTAGACTCACTACATTACGGATCTTCTAAATATATGTTTAGCAATGCCGAATTAGATTCTGGTAATTTATTCGATGCTTATGAACCAGGATCCAAAGAAGCAAATGCTGAGTCTAAAATAAATGTATTTTGGGCACAAATTGTACCAAAAATGATGTTCTCCAAAACAGATGATGAATTCGAGAAACATTACAAAGAAGCGATGGATACAATAGATAAGTTAGGTCTAGAGTCTATTGAAGCTGCTAGAAATGTCCGTGTACAAGAGTTTAAGCAAGCAACAGGTGCAACTTTGATCTCTCCTAAATACACAGGTCAATATTAATACTTATAGAATGACAATGGCACCATGATCGTTATGATCATGGTGCCGTTTTTAATTTATCAATTAGTAACGCATTCGTATATACATAAAAGTTATTTCCGAAATACTTAAATGAGTTTATGCTTATACCATTTATCGCCTCTGAACCTCCACCCAAATATGACACCACGTACCGCCCACTCAGCAACCATTGCGATCCAGACGCCCATTAGACCATATTGAAGTGTAACCCCTAATACGTATCCGAGTATGACACGGAATAGCCACATCGTAAGTAGTGATGTAATCGAAGTATATTTAGAATCTCCAGCAGCTCGTAAAGCAGAAGGTAGAATGAAGCTTACTGACCAAACTAATGGCTGTGCAATAGATAATAGTAGAATCAGATGGAAAATATCCGGAATGATAGATGCTGGTGGTGAGTAAATGTTTACGAGCACCGGGAACAGCAATAAAATAATGATCGTAATAAACACGAAGAAGATACTAGATAAGCCGAGAAAAGATTTAATAAATTTCCTCGCATCCTCAATTTCTTTTCTTCCTATACATTGTCCAACAACCGTGACGACAGCTACACTTAATGCTGTACCACCTATTTGAAGTAGCATCGATAGTGAGTTACTAATAGCATTAACCGTTATTGCTAATGTACCAAACTGGACAATAAAGGTTTGTGTGAGTAACTTGCCACCATTAAAGAATAACTGTTCAGCAGCAAAGGGTAATCCAATATACATTATACTTTTCAATAATGAAATATGTACTTTAAGCATACTTCGCAACTTAAAGCGTAGTGTGTGGTTATATCGAATTAAATAGATTAATGATGCCCCAGCCCCTAATACACGAGCGGCAATTAATGAAATTGCAAGACCAAGTACACCCATATCAAGTAATGTAATAAGAATGATATTCAGAATAAAGTAAGAAAGATTTAGAATTAATGATAGAGCTAAGGAAGCTTTTGTCTCACCAACACCTCTTAAGACGCCGACTATAGCTTGGTAAATACCGATAAAAGGATAAGAGATACAGCTACCAATGAAAAATATTTTAGCATTTGCTAATACGTCTACATCTGCACTACCGAAAAGTGAAGTTAGAATAGGCGAATGAAAAATAATAGCAAATAGACTGATTACAATAGCGATAACGATTACTGACGATATCGCCTGGGTAGCTGCACTAGAAGCTTGCTTCAGATCTCGCTTACCCTTATATTGCGCAACAATTACAGTACCACCTGTAGCTATAGCGATAAATACACTAATAATAAACATATTCAATGAATCTACTACGCTAACAGCACTAACAGCAGCAACACCAGAAGAACTAATCATCGCCGTATTCAATATGCTAATTAATACGATGAAGGCAGAATCTACGAATATAGGAAGAGTGATGCTAAAGATCTGCTTGTAGTTCATGGAATTTCCTGTGAAATATTTATTCAATAAGAATAGGACATTTTTTTGTACATATGAATTTAGCTTATACAAATTATCATCTCGTTTCAGTCGTGCTGAGTTTTTTACGATCAGATAAGTGATCTGTTATCAATTATAGCACTGTAAGGTAACCTAAACAGCTATATTTGTAAGAGTAACGATACTTATTTGGTATCATTATGGCTATAAACATATTACAGTGTGATGAATGAGCTAGCTTTCAGTCGCTATAATGGTCACGCCATATTGTTTATAGAAGTCTATTATTAGTGATGGTTCAAAATGCTTATCCGGAAGTTGTTCTGGATAGTAGATGCCAGGAGGTAGTTGATAATTTTTAGATTGAGCTCTTAGTATCTTTTCTGCCTGTATGACAGCGCCAAGAGCAGTTAGATGAGTTTGCCCAAGTGGATCTATAATAGCTATTGATCTTTTTATGGTTTGTTTTTTTTGATTACGACCGTTTATTTCGATCATAATTTGATGTGCACTACCTGAGCCTGGTTTGTAAAGCAAACTTCTTCTAAGAGAGCGAAATCGCTGACCACTAATTAGTCGCCATATTCCGCTATTGACCATAGCAACTAAAGATAATGTTGATACTTTACTATCAAATGAGATACGGAAGCTAGAGGCATCGATATGATCATTAGAGGGTAATGTTACATGATCTGGGGTATCTAATCGATAGCATTTAGTCGTATATCCGTTGGGAAAGGTGACCTTATTAGGCTCAGACATCGGATATACTTGGCGCCTACCTGAAGGCTCTGTAATAATGAATGGAATTGACATGCGATCCATGTAATCTGCAGAGTCTGGTCCAGCTTTGTCTTGAAGTGAGTAGAGCGCTTGAATATTAATAGAGACATGTGTTAGTGAGCTAGAAAAAAGTGTTGCGATTAACGCTGAAGTGCCTGCCATCCAACCAGAGGATAACACGACAGGAGCGTAGAGCTTTGAGTGTTTCAATGAACGAATAGCCTGTTCAAATAGTTCTGTCCAGCGTGTAATATCTATGAAAGGAATTTTTCTACTAACTGCAGCAAGCAGTATGCGATCATGAATATCATTAACAGAATTAATAACAAGAGAAACATTCTCGTTAACATTTTGCAATGGGTCTTCCCAGTTACTGTTAATGATGATTGTTTTTATTCTAGGAGATTTGAAAGGTGATATCATGTTTGGTGTTCTACCACCTAATAAAATATGTAAATCTGGGTGTCGGTCATGTAGAATTTGAGCGATTTGTCTTCCAACTGCTCCATAACCTCCAACAATAAGTACTGATTGATTATTCATATATACCCCTCCGTTATAATGTTTAAACGTTTAACTTTTTCGACATTTTACCGAAAAAAATGACAGCAGTAATGAATATACTTCATTAGTACTGACATTCTTCTTCCACAAAATGAACAAGTTGTTTCATTAGAGAAATCGCTTCGTTAATTTCAAGACTATAGTACATTTCAGTGCCTTTTTTCTGAACGTTAAGTAGTCCTGCTTGGCGTAAAAGTTTCAAATGATGTGATACTGTAGGACGTGACATTGGAATATGCCCAGAGATATCTGTAACATTCATCGTCTCTTTATCGATAAGTAATGAAATGATTTGTTGGCGCACAGGATCACCCAGCGCTTGAAAGTAAGGGCTTAATTCTGTGAAAATATGTATCGCCTTTTGATTGCCACTATATTCATTCATAGCATTCTCCTTAGGTTAATATGTTTAATCTCTTGAACATATTATATACTGAGTTCCCATAAAGTACAATACTCTATGGGAACTCAGTATTCTTATGATAAAACTATAAATTATTGATTATAAATTAATCACTGGATTACTAAAAGGTTCTTCATAATCATAATCATCTTCACCATAATCAACAATACTCCATACATCAGATTGGAAGATCAGATCATCGATATAAGTACTGTAGTCTGAATAAATTTTATCATTAATTAGCTTAATTTCTATTCCTCGTTGTACATCAGTGAATTGAGCTGGAATAGCACTAATATATTCTGTCTTTAGAATTATCGAATACCCGTAATAAGTTGGCACAACATCACTTAATTCATTAATGTCTAATGCGAAAGCTACTTCAGATATTTCCACATCCATTTCATCGTAAGTGAAATATCCTAAATCTCCACCATCTTCGGCACTGTAATCGGTACTATACTGATTAGCTAGCTTAAGAAAGCTTGCACCGTTATTCAGTTCTGTTAAAATCTGATTTGCCGAGTCAAGATCATCCACAGTAATTAACGAAGCTCGAACACGTTCAGGTGATTGACCGATTTTATTTTTATTTTGTTCGAAGTAAGCAGAAATCTCTTCATCTGTTACTGATATTTCATGTTCTAATAATAAGCGTGTCAGTGTAGGCAGTACTAGTGTGTTTTTATAATCGTCAGTAGTCATTTCATAATAATTAAGATAATCTTGGAATTCTTCTTCTGAACCATAATCCACTTTTGAGGCTGCCAGTTGATCATGCAAGTCTTGATCGGTGAGTTTAATTCCTTGTTTAGCTGCTTCTTGCTTAATAATTTCACTTTCAATTAGGTAATCGATCTCATCAATTAATAGATCTGGAGAAGAATCAATCAATGAGTCCAATAATTTACTTTCAGAAATCTCAACTTTATTCACAATTGCTACCGGCGATTGATCCGATTCAGAAGCTATGCCTAAACCAATTAACAAAAATATAATTGTAAGAAACGCCATAATTAGAAGACAACCTAAAATAATTGTAGAAATCATCCAACCATTAGATTGTGTTTTAGGAGGAGGTGGATAAATGGGTGGACCATTAGAATAGAATGGTTCATAATTGTTCATCGAACGGTGCTCCTTTCAAAGCATATACTGAGTTAATTTATTATATCGCCCATTTAATGATAATTCCAGCTTGAGTAAGCCCTCCGCCAAAGCCATACAATAGTAAATGATCATCTTTATTGATTTTGTTTTCCTTTACTGCAAGATCAATAGCTAAAGGAATTGTCGCTGAAGATGTATTTCCATAATAAACGAGGCTATATAATGTTTGATCAATCGGGAAATCAATACGCTCGCAGATTGATTCTATCATTCTAAGATTGGCACTATGCGGAACGAACCAATTCATTTGATTAAGTGTCATATTGGCATTATTGAGTAAAGTTGATATTCCTATAGGGACAGTCGATACCGCCCACTTATAAACTTCACGTCCATTTTGCACAATTTTTTCAGAAGCTTGTAATTGCTCTTCGTTCATGGATGTAGAGAGTCCAGAACAATATAAGTTATGACTTTTCGCGCCATCTGAATCTAGATGAGACGCAATGAAACTTGGATTAAGCTCATCATATTCAACAAGCATTGCTCCGCCACCATCACCGAATAGAATACATGTGGAACGGTCAGTATAATCTGTCACTTTAGATAATGTTTCTGCTCCAATAACAAGAACTTTTTTGTGTAGGCCCGATGAAATTAAAGCGTTCGCCATATGCAACCCATAAGTAAATCCTGCACATGCAGCATTAAGATCAATTGCACCAGTTTGTTTTATCCCGAGTTTGGCTTGAATAAGATTAGCAGAACTAGGAGTCTTAAAATCTGGAGTGAATGTACATGTTATGATCATATCTACATCATCTACTGTTTTGTTATATCGTTGCATTAGATCTAACACGGCGTTATACCCGATATCGCTTGTATATTCCTGCGCGGTAGCAATTCTTCTTTCACGAATACCAGTACGACTAACGATCCATTCATCGTTCGTATCTACAAGTTTTTCTAAATGTTGATTGGTCATGATATGCTCGGGGACATAAGAACCAATTGCAGTAATTTTAGCTTTAGATTGATGCATAAGTACACCTCCGTTAATTGTTAAGTATATTGTAGCACAAAATTAGTACCAAGTACTAGTATCAAGTTCTAATGATTTGTGAGAATACTATAGAATACCCAAAAACTAAATTGAAATATGCGCAAACTATAACATAATTTTACAGTTGTATATAGTAAGAGCAAGATAAAAATAAAGGTACATCAAAAAGGCTTGAGATGGGATAAGATTATCCGACTCAAGCCTTTTTGTGTACAACGAAAGGTTACTATTCAGCTACTGGAGGTGTAGTTTCTGTATCAGTAGTAGTTTCTGGAGCTGGTGTAGCTTCAGGAGCTAAAGAGTTTTTAATTTTAGCTTTAGCTTTTAGATCTTCAACATAAGTGCTGTTGTTTGTATAGATGCTTTCATTGATTAGTTTAACTTTGATTGCATCTTTTACTGTATCAAATTCAACTTCAGTAGCTGGAGTATAGCCTGTTTTCTTAATGATATGGTAACCATAATCAGTTTGAACAGGTTCACTTAGCTCGTCCACTTCAAGAGCGAATGCTGCTTCGGAGAATGCAGGGATCATTGCATCACGAGTGAAGAATCCTAAGTCTCCGCCAGTTTGAGCAGTAGAGTCAGGATTGTTTTCTGCTGCAAGTTTAGCAAAATCAGCTCCGCCTTTTAATTGAGCTAGAATATCATCAGCAACCGCTTTATCAGTTACTAGGATGTGAGATGCACGAACTTGTTCTGCAGAACCACCCAAAGTAGCTTTGTTTTCATCAAAGTAAGCTTGTACTTGCTCATCCGTAACTGCTACATCTGATTGAAGTAACAAACGTACAAGAACAGAAAGTTCCAATTCTTTTTTCAAGTCATCTTCTGTCATACCATATTGAGCAAGGAAGCCTTGGAAGTTTTCTTCAGAACCATAATCTAGTTTCATAGCAGCAATTTCATCTGCACGATCTTTATCTGTAACGGAAACATTTTTAGCTTTAGCTTCTTGATTAACGACTTCTTCAGAGATCATACGATCAAGAATGTTTACAACGCTATCACCATAGTATTCTTGCATAGTAGTAAATAAGTTAGATTCTGTAATATCGGTTCCATTTACGGTAGCAAGAGTTTTGCTTTTTGCGTTAACTGGGAAGATGACAACCGCTACTAATACAATTGCAAGTATAATTGATGCAATCATCCACATAGGGTTGTTACGACTTTTTACTGGTGAAGCCAAAGATACAGCTCCATTTTCCACAACCTCTTGGTTACTATTTACTCCTTGAGATTGCGTTTCTTTATTATCCATTACTTAAAGCCCCTCTCAATATATAAAAGATATGATATTACTATAACAAATTTTCCAATGAAAAACATTAATATAACATTAATTATATCTTAATCTAAGTTAAGTGGATTTAGATAGATATATTGCTTACGATTAATATGATGTATAATTGTGGTAAGTCGCCTACTGTGCAACGTTTTCTTTTATAGCTAAAAATAATGCATTAATAATTTTGAGCCACAAATCAAAAGGTACTATAGGTTATTTAAAGATTTATATGTGGAGGTTCATCGTGGTTGGTTTATTAGGGATTTATAACGGTTGGATTGTTACGCTATCTTTTGCTATTGCATTGTTCACATCTTATCAGGCATTAGGCTTATCTAGGAAAGTTACAAGGACTTCCGGCATTATAAATTGGGGATGGTTACTTGTTTCAGGTGTAGTTATGGGGTGTGGAATTTGGACGATGCACTTTGTAGGCATGATTGCATTTCATTTGCCTATCAAAGTTGAATATAATTTCTTCAAATCATCGATTTCTGTTCTTGCAAGTATATTGGCATCGTTATTAGCTTTTTATGTTACGAGTAGTAAAGTGTCTCATTTAAAGTTGATATTATCTAGTTTGTTAATGGCATCGGGTATTGTAACGATGCATTATGTTGGCATGTCTTCAATGAAAACAGAGATTATGACCATTACATATAATCCAACACTTTGGACAATTTCAGCACTTATAGCAGCAGTTGCATCTTACGTAGCTCTTCGATTGTTCGTTGAAATGAAGAGGAGTTACAACAATATATTAATCAAGAGCTTGTCAGCTACTATGATGGCAGTAGCTGTAACGGGAATGCATTACGTAGGAATGGAAGCAAGTTCGTTTTGGTGTATAGACCCACAATTTATTACGTCTACATCTATTGAAAATGCACCTACTGACTTATTAATTATTGTTTCAGTTGTTATTGTTTTACTAGTTCTGTTAACATGGCTAGCTCAATTTTGGGAACAGACTATGTTTCGAAAAATGGCGTATACAGATTCATTAACGGGATTAAGTAACCGTCATGCGATGAATGAGTTCTTCAGAAATACACCTCTTCAACATCGCCAGATGGCAATTCTTTTTGTTGATTTAGATCAATTTAAGTACATAAATGATACGTTTGGCCATGATGTTGGAGATTCTCTAATTCAAAGTATGGGTGAACGATTACGTAGAAACCGTATTGATAAAAACGTTGTGTTCCGTATAGGAGGTGACGAATTTATGCTCGTCATTTTTTATGCGGATAAGAATGAAGTGATTAAATCTGTAGAAGAATTATTAGCGGACATTCGAAAGCCATTCCTAATTAATAATCATCGGTTAGAAGTAACGGGAAGTATCGGTATAAGTTATGCCAATGAGCATGGTGATACGAAAGATAGTTTATTAAAAGCAGCAGATACAGCGATGTATTATGCAAAAAATTCGGGTAAAAACCAATTTAGAGAATTTAACGATGCTATGGCGCAACAAATTAGTCGAAGATTGGAAATTGAAAAGGGAATGCGTGAAGCAATCATTCAGAAAAATTTTGAATTGTATTATCAACCTAAATGGAATGTAGCAACGAATCGTCCGATCGGATTTGAAGCTTTGTTACGGTATACTCATCCTCGATTAGGAGTAATAACACCGAATGAATTTATTCCAATTGCCGAGGAAACAGGGATTATTGTGGCGATGAGTGAGTGGGTACTAGAACGCGCATGTCTAGATTGTGTGGAGTGGAATGAGGAGCACCAAGCTGAGTACGTTGTTTCAGTTAATCTCTCCCTCAAATTAATTGAGTCCAATATGCTATATGGTATTACAAAGCGTGCTCTTGAATTATCAGGTCTTAATCCTGCTTTATTAGAACTTGAAATCACAGAACAAATGATTATGAATGGTGGAGAAAATGTAAACCAACAGATAGCACCTCTGCAGCAATTAGGTATTAATTTATCAATGGATAATTTCGGTTCAGGCTATTCTTTCCTTGGTTCAATAGATCAATTATCATTCCGAACGATTAAGATAGATAAGGAGTATATTGAGCAATTTGAAGTGCCAGTCAAACGAGCTATTGTAAATACGATGATAGGACTAGCTAATTCATTAAACATCCAGCTAATAGCCGAAGGCGTAGAAACTCAAACACAATTAGATTTTTTGAAAGAGGCAGGTTGTCATCTCGTGCAAGGTTACTATATTAAAAAACCAATGCCGTTTGGCGAGGTAGATCCTTGGCTTAGAGAACTATAAAAAATAGAGAAAGACATAACTAGCGTTTGGGAGGAAATGCAGTGCATTCAAGAAGGTTAGTGTTGTTTCTCTTAGGAATGTCAATGGTTATTCCTATACTATTTTATATTTGGATAAGTTCACTTGGACTCTCAAATCCATCATCGACTATCTCTTCATTAATTGTAGTTATAGCGATAGTTGCTATATTGGCTATCGTTATATCTGTAGCTATAGGGATAGTAGCTCAAAAAGTAAGAAATATAAAATTAATATTTGTGTCGCTAGCGTATGCATCATTGGCAGCAATGGTATTATTGCACGGACTTGCACTACCAGAATTGCTTAATGAGAATTTACAAAATAGTTATATTTATGCTCAGTTAAGTTTAGTTCTCTCATCGGCGTGGTTATGGCTAAGTTCATTGTCAGCTGATCATCGTTTAGTTCGATGGCTAACAACGAAAAAGTCATTTTTATTGCCAACCTGGTGTGCAATATTAGTTGCGGTAGGAATATTAATCTGGATTTTCCCAGATCATCATTATCTAAACTTTATGTATAGTGAATTTGGTAAACGCCTCATTACAATAGGGATTCTATTGTTCAATACTTGGACAGTATATCGCCATCTCATAACATATATGGCTTCTAGATTTTCAATTCAGTTAGCAATTATGTATAGCACTGGTTGGATGAATACTGCTCAAATTGTACTAATAACAACATCACCGAGTAATTTGGGGTGGTGGGTGTATCATATCTTATTATTCCTTTCCGTTATTGCAGTAACACTAATGATAATTGGAGAATTGAAGCATGCTGAGTCATTATCAGTATCAGTAAAACGCTTATATCGAGCAGATCCTGATAGTTGGATTCAGACATATTTGACAGCAAGCGTGAAAGATTTAGTTCTGAAAACAGAATCTAAAGATGCTTATACAGCAGGTCATAATTATCGAGTTACTGTATATGCATTAAAACTAGGGGAAGAGTTAGGACTTTCTTCTGCGCAGTTGAGATCTATTGCACAAGGTGGGCTTGTCCACGACGTAGGAAAATTACATATCCCTGACTATGTATTGAATAAGCCAGGAAAATTAACGGATATAGAAAGACAACTTATCGAAAAACATCCAGTAGATGGATATAATATGTGTAAGCGATTAGGATTCATGATTGAAGAATTAGCTATTATTAGGTCTCATCATGAGAAATGGAATGGAAGTGGATATCCTGATCGACTAGTTGGTGAAGATATTCCACTTCTTGCTAGAGTAACTGCAGTCGCAGATGTATATGATGCGTTAACATCTTCTCGTTCCTACCGAAAAGCAATGTCTCATGAACAGGCTATGCATATTATAATTGAAGAGAGCGGGATTCATTTCGATCCAAAATGTATTGAAGCTTGGAAGAAGATTGTTGAAGAAGAAAAAGAATTTTTTGGACAGATGTTATCTAATAATATGGGAATGAAAGAAGTTTTAACTTAAATAGTAATTATAAAAAGTTAGAGTATATGCTTTCGATGCCGCTTTTATAGAAGTAAAATATTGAGTTGTCTATTCAATTATAGAAAAGTTTTAGGAGGGCTAGGAAATGAATGGATTATCCCTAAGAACAAAAGGTATTATCATTATCGTTATCATTTCACTAGTACCGCTATTGATTGCAGGCCTTTATAATTATTATACTGTTAAGCAGGATATGATCCAGACGGAAATTGATAAAGTAATGATGAAACAAGAAAGTCGCTCGTTTGTAACGAATGCTTGGATTAATACTCGTATTGCAGAAGTAATGGTGATGAGTCGTAATGTCGCAATGCAATCAGGGCAAGTCGATGAGATAAAAAAATACTTATATAATGAACAACGGAAAAACCAATTTTATTATGATGAGATTGGTTTTTTTGACGTAAATGGAAACGTTACTGCTTTGAAAGAAGCACCGAAAAAATTTAAAGATTTATCCGTTTTTTATCCCGTGCTTGATGGGCAAGTTGTAACTACTGATCCGTATCTGTCTATAATAACACACGATTTGCAAAGCTATATTGCTGCACCTGTGTATGATTATGACAACAAAATTATTGGAGCGATGTATGCTTCCTATAAATTCCGTAACGCTAATTATGTAGAATCATTACTAGTGGATGACGGTGATACGTATTTATACAATAATAAAGGTCATCTACTATTTGAAAATGATTCAGGGTCAATTGATGCAGCAACAATGGAAAAATTAAAATTCAAACTTCAGATTATAACAGTAAGTCAAAATGCAAATACTTCAGGAAATATGCATTATAAGGTTAATGGACATTCTTTTATATTATTCTATCAATATATTAAAGATACCAATTGGATCATTATTGAAGTGATGGATACTGAGAGATTACAGGAGATCGCTGCACCAACATTATGGAGAATACTTGTTACGATTAGTTTAGCAGTTATTATTATTGCCCTCTTATTTTATATTTATTTTGAGTCTATAATTACTCGTCTACAAGATATATTGCGTGTGACAAAACTAGCTGCCGAAGGATCATTCGATGGCGAACATCTTGATGCATATAGTAGAGATGAGATTGGAAACTTGGCTAATTCTGTAAATGGTATGATGGGTCGATTACATGTCATGTTTAATCGGCTAGATGCAGTTATCAATCAGAATAAAAGTCCAGTAGTCGTAATGGATGAAAGATATTATATTACTTACATTAATAAGGCTACGGAAGATCTAATAGGTTATACGAGTGAAGAAGTTGTGGGGAAAGTTACACCACTATTTTTTATGGATTTGGAAGAAGTGAAAGTTAGAGCAGAGAAACTTTCTGAGCAACTAGGTAGAACTATACAACCTGGAGTGGAACTTTTTATTGAGTTGCGTAAAAACTATCCTAGCTACGATTTTGAATTATCTATATTTAGAAGAGATGGAAAGAAAATTCCAGTATACAATCGTTCCAGTAGTTTGACCGATAGAAATGGTAAATTAACAGGGATTATTGCCATATTAACTGATCTTTCAGAACAAAGAGCAGTTGAAAATGTGAGAAATCGCCTGCAACTTATTGTAGAATCCGCAATGGATCTGATCGCTTCTGTCGATCGACTTGGACATCTAATCTATATTAATGAAGCAGGTAAAAAAATATTAGGAATCGATCATAACGAATGGGAAATGCAATCTATCTCGAAATATTTGCCTAGTCATCTATATCGAATATTAGTAAAAGGTTGCATAAGGGCAAGAAAACAGGGATATTTTGAAACAGATGCTCAATTCTATAACAGTAATGGTAGACGTATTAATGTTTCGATCGGCATAGTGGCGCATCGAGATTCATTGAATGGAGACCTCATGTATTCCTGTATTTCTCGTGACATTACAGAGCAAGTGGAAATTCAACAAAAACTTGTACAAGCAACAGAGTCTGCCGAAGAAGCTAGTAGAGCTAAAAGTAACTTCCTAGCGCTAATGAGTCATGAGATTAGAACGCCGTTGAACGGTATTATCGGCTTGTCACAGTTGCTACAAAAAACAGAATTAGATGCCTTGCAACGTGAATATGCTAATCGAATGAAAGACTCATCTGATATGTTATTAAATATCGTTACTGGAATTTTAGATTTTTCTAAGTTAGAAGTGAATATGATTGAACCTGACCTAACTGAATTCCAATTACAAGTTGTTATAAATCATCTGGCTGATCAATTAAGTGTATTTCTAGGTGGGAAAGATCAATTTGAATTCAAAATAGATGTTGCACCACAAATTCCAGTTCATATGTTAGGTGATTCATTACGATTAGAACAGATTCTATCTAATCTTTGCGTCAATGCTATTAAATTTACAAAGCATGGAATCGTTGAGTTAAATATTGAAATGGTAGAGGAAACAACGGAGCATTTCTTGCTGAAATTTTCTGTGAAAGATACTGGTATTGGAATGAGTAAAGATCAATTAGAATACTTGTTCACACCATTTACGCAAGCAGATTCCTCTACGACAAGGAAATATGGTGGTACTGGATTAGGTTTAGTTATATCTCGTGACCTAGTTCAGTTGTTAGGAGGACAATTATTAGTTGAAAGTGAATTTGGAGTTGGAAGTAGCTTTACTTTCGAACTGCCATTTATGAGAGTAGATCAGCAACACGCGGATAAAGAGTTAGCGAATGATCATTTATCAGATGGGTTAGTATGGATTGTTGAAGATAGTGATACTATGGCTGAGTATTGGAATCAACTGCTAGTATCGCAACAATATTCATCGATGAGAATGAGAACATGGAAACAAGCCTATTATAGATTGCGACGATTAGGTAAAGGGGCTTATCCAACAATTATTTTGCTTGATATGGAAATGAATGATATGTACGGCATGGAAACATGGATAGATTTTTATAATGAGGCGTCAAGTAAAGGGATTTCTATTATCGCCATTACAACAGCATATGGTCGGGAAGAATTACTATTGTTAGGAAGCGACCAACAGCCTGAACGCATACTAACGAAGCCAGTAACGGCAATGCGTTTTATTGAGGCGATCCATTCAAATATGGATGAGAAAGTAGAGCTGCAATTAACCAAAACAAGAGTTGTCACAGATGAAGAATCACATACAATTGACGAGACAATTAAAGTTTTACTTGCAGAAGATAATAAAG